>JAIYCD010000121.1 GCA_027488195.1 Acetobacteraceae bacterium
CTTCAACCAGCGCGCGGTGTTCGACGGTGTCGGCTTCATCCACATCCTGACGCGCGAGCTGTGGGCCGGGCGTCCCTGCTGCGCCTTCGCCGTGCCGCGCAGCATGATCACCGACACGCCCAACACCTATGCGGCCCTGCTGCGCGCCATCGTCGAAGCCACCGCCTATTCCGACAACCAGGCGAACCGCGTCGAGGTGGCGCAGGCCATTCATGGCCCCAACTACCTGAATCAGCCGCTGACCGTGGTGCAGCAGGTGCTGACCGGCACCTTCGCCAACGGCTTGGGCCAGGTGGTGCGCCAGCCCAACCGCATCGGCTTCGATCCCTTCCCCTATCACTCGATGGCGGTCTGGATCCTCACGCAGATGCGCCGCTGGAACCAGCTGCAGCGCGACGTGGATTGGCGCGCGGTGGCCGAGCAGACCTTCCTGGCGCTGGATGCCGGGCGCGTGATGCGTGACCTCGGCATGGCGGTGCCGGCCAACCCGATGCGCACCGAGACGATCCTCGGCAAGACCTTCGACCCGACGCAGCCCGAAGCCTATATGGCCAGCTTCAGCATCCGCCGGAACTGACCCCATGACCCCCACTGTTCCGGTGTGGCGGGCCGCGCTGCTGTCGGCTGCGCTGCTCTTTGCCCTCTTGTTCGCCTGGGAGATGGCCGTGAAGGGCAGCGCCACCGGCGGCGCCCCCACGGTGGACCCTGAGCTGGCGGCGCTGCTCAGCCCCGAAGCCGCGCGCGGCGGCCAGACGGCGATGCCCGCCCCCACCGATATCGGCAAGCGCCTGGTGGAATTGCTGAGCGACCCCTTCCACCAGCGCGGCACGAATGACCAGGGCATCGGCATCCAGATCGCCTGGTCGCTCTGGCGCGTCATGGCGGGGTTCCTGCTGGCCGCCGTGATCGCCATTCCGCTGGGCTTCGTGATCGGGATGAGCCCGCTGCTGAATGCGGCGCTGAACCCCTTCATCCAGGTGCTGCGGCCGGTCTCGCCGCTCGCCTGGATGCCGTTGGCGCTCTACACGATCAAGGACAGCAACATCTCCTCGATCTTCGTGATCTTCATCTGCTCGATCTGGCCGATGCTGCTCAATACGGCCTTTGGCGTGGCCTCGGTGCGCAAGGAGTGGCTGAATGTGGCGCGCACGCTGGAAGCCGGGCGCTGGCGCACTGCGATCCGCGTGATCCTGCCGGCGGCGGCACCCACGATCCTCACGGGCATGCGGATTTCCATCGGCATCGCCTGGCTGGTGATCGTGGCGGCCGAGATGCTGGTGGGCGGCACGGGCATCGGCTACTGGGTGTGGAACCAGTGGAACAACCTGTCCATCGCCGACATCGTGATCGCGATCCTGATGATCGGGCTGGTGGGGCTGGCGCTGGACCGGCTGCTGGGTCTGATCGCCCAGGCCGTGGCCTGGCAGGAATAGCGCGATGAACAATCGTATTGTGTCGGTCGAGGGAATCGCGCGCAGATTTCCCGGGCTGACGGTGTTCCAGAATGTCTGGTTCACCATCGAACGCGGCGAGTTCGTCTGCCTCGTCGGCCATTCCGGCTGCGGCAAGACGACCATCCTGAACATCCTGGCCGGGCTCGACACGCCGAGCGACGGCGTGGTGCTGGTGGATGGCAAGGAGATCACCGGCCCCTCGCTGGACCGCGCGGTGATCTTCCAGGGCCATGCGCTGATGCCCTGGCTGACGGCCGAGCAGAATGTCGCCTTCGCCGTCTCCTGCCGGAACCCCTCCTGGGACAAGGCGCGGGTGCGCGATGCGGCGCGCGAGGCGCTGGCGCGGGTCGGCCTGACGCAGGCGGCCGATCGCAAGCCCTCGCAGCTTTCGGGCGGCATGAAGCAGCGCGTCGGCATCGCCCGCGCGCTGGCCGTCTCGCCCAAGCTGCTGCTGATGGATGAGCCCTTCTCGGCGCTGGATGCGCTGACGCGCGGCTCGCTCCAGGAGGAGGTGTCACGGCTTGTGACCGATGCCGGCCAGACCGCCTTCATGATCACGCATGACGTGGATGAGGCGATCCTGCTGGCCGACCGCATCCTGCTGATGACCAACGGCCCCGAGGCGCGGGTGGCGGAGGTGGTGCGGAACCGCCTGCCGCGCCCGCGCACGCGCGCCGACCTGCACCACATGCCGGGCTACCACCCGCTGCGTGATCACATCATGGACTTTCTCATCACGCGCAGCCGCACCCTCGCGGGCACGCCGCCCGAGGGCTACGACGCGCGCAACCCACCCGTCGTCGAACTCGGCGGCTGATTCAACCACCATAGGAGAAGCGCGATGACGCGTGCGCAACTGACCGAAAAGATCCTCGACATCAAGCGCGAGAAGGCCTGGTCCTGGAAATACATCACCGAGGAAATCGGCGGCATGTCGCCCACGATGATCGTGGGTGCGCTGCTCGGCCAGATGAAGCACGTCAACCCGCTGGCCGCCAAGGCCGCGAAGCTCTTCGGCCTCTCCGAGGTCGAGGAGCGGATGCTGAACGAGGTGCCCTATCGCGGCACGACGATGCCGCCGACGGACCCGCTGATCTACCGCTTCTACGAGATGGTGATGGTGAACGGCCCGGCCTGGAAGGCGCTGATCGAGGAGGAATTCGGCGATGGCATCATGTCCGCCATCGATTTCGACTTCGATTTTCAACGCGTGGCCAACCCCAAGGGGGATCGCGTCCAGATCGTGATGTCCGGCAAGTTCCTGCCCTACAAGTATTACGGCAATGAGCAGGGCATCCCCGATTACGGCTTCAAGGAAGACTGACCCCGCTTCGCGGCAGCGCCGGTTGGTGCTTTATCCCTCCCGAGGTCACTCGGGAGGGTTTTTCATGTCTGCGGAATTGACGGTCGGCATTGCCGGCCTGGGCGCCATCGGCCTGCACCTGGCGCGCGCGCTGGACAAGGGCGTGCAGGGGCTGCGCCTCGTCGCCGTCAGCGCGAAGGACCATGAGAAGGCCGCGGCGAACATCGCGGGCTTCGCGCACAAGCCCGCCATCGTGCCGCTGGCCCAACTGGCCGAGCTGGCCGACATCGTCGTCGAGGCCGCGCCGGCCGCCGTCTTCGAGGAAGTGGCGCTCGCCGCCATCGAGCGCGGGCGCATCTTCGTCCCCAGCTCCTGCGGCGCGCTGCTGCCTCGTATGCACCTGGTCGATCGCGCGAAGCAGACGGGTGCTCGCATCATCGTCCCCACCGGCGCGCTTCTGGGGCTGGACGCCGTGCGGGCTGCGGCCGAGGGCAATGTCTCCTCGGTCACGATCGAGACGCGCAAGCCGCCCGGCGGCCTGGTGGGCGCGCCCTATCTCGACCAGCAGAAGATCGACGTGCTGGCGATCACGACGCCCACCATGATCTTCAAGGGCAATGCCTTCGACGCGGCGCAGGGCTTCCCGGCCAATGTGAACGTGGCCGCGGCACTCGCGCTGGCCGGCATCGGGCCCGAGCGCACCATGGTCGAGATCTGGGCCGACCCAGCGATGACGCGCAACCAGCACACCATCCGCGTGGAAAGTGCCGAGGTGCGGCTGACCATGACGATCGAGAACGTGCCCAGCGTGGAAAATCCGCGCACCGGCAAGATCACGCCGCTCTCCATCCTCGCCTGCCTGCGGGGCATGACCAGCACGCTGAAGGCGGGAAGCTGAGGGCCTATTCCGCGCGGATATTCGCCGCCTGGGCGGTGGCGCGCGTGCGCGTGAGGTCGGCGCGCCAGAAGGCGGCCAGCGCCGCCGGGCCGCGTTCCTCGGGGGTGGCCACATCGGCGCCGAGTTCGCGCTGCCGGTCGAGATAGGCGGGCGTCTCCATCACGCGCAGCAAGGCCGCCGCGATGGCTGAGACCGTCGCGGCCGGCATGGCGGCGGGTGCGACCAGCGCGGCCCAGCTGCCGCCGGTCAGGCCCGGGAAGCCGGCCTCGATCAGCGTCGGCACCCCGGGCATCAGGATGGAGCGGCGCGGACCGGTGGTGGCCAGCACGCGCAGGCGCCCGTCGCGCCAGAGCGGGAAGACGCTGGAGATCTCGGCCATCACGCTCGCCACGTTGCCGGCGAGCACATCGGGGACCGAGAGGCTGGAGCCGCGATAGGGCACATGGGTCAGCCGGATATTGGCCGCGGCCATGAGCTGTTCGATCAGGAAATGCGTGGCACTCCCCTGGCCGGAGGAGCCGATGGAAAGCCCGGGTGTGGCCACGAATTGCGCCACGTCGCGGATCGGGCTCTCGCTGCGCACGGTCAGCGTCAGCGGGCTGCGGCTGACCATGCCGATGGGCGCGAAATCGCCGGGCGATTCATAGGGCAGGCGCGGTTGCAGCACCGGGTTGTTCACCAGCGGGCCGTTGGAGCCGAGCAGGATGGTCTGCCCATCAGTGGCACGCGCCACCACCTCCGCCCCCACGGCGCCGCCCGCACCCGCGCGATTCTCCACCAGGACGGGCTGGCCCAGCAGGGGCGCCAGGTGCAGCGCCAGCAGCCGCGCCTGCACATCGGAGGAGGTGCCGGCGGCGAAGGGCACGATGATGCGCAAGGGCCGCTCCACCTGCGCGAGGGCAGGGGTGGCAAGGGCGGTCAGGATCAGGCTGCGGCGGAACATGGGGTGAGCTTGCGCGCGGGCCGGGAGGGCGCGCAAGCTCCGCGTCCGGAGAGGAAACATCCCATGCGAAACATCGCGCTCATGCTGGCCCTCGCGGCCACACCCGCCGCCGCGCAGGTGGCCCGCTTCGAGATGGAAGCGCCCATGCCGGCCTATGCGGGGGCGAGCTTCGGCACCGTGGGCGCCTATGAGCTGCTGCGCGGGCGCGCCACGATCGCGCTCGATCCCGCCGATCCGCGCAACGCCGTGATCGCCGATATCGTGCTCGCGCCCCGCAACGCGGCCGGGCGCGTGGAGGCGGTGGCGGATGTGCTGATCCTGCGCCCCACCGACCCCACGCGCGCCAATGGCACGTTGCTGGTGGAGCCGCCCAATCGTGGGCGGCAGATTATCGGGCAATTGCTGAATGACGCGCCGGGCGCGAGCAACGGCCGCTACGCAACCGGCGCGGATGCCGGGAATGGCTGGATGTTCCGTCAGGGCTATACCCTCGCCTGGATCGGCTGGCAGGGGGACCCGACGCCGGGTGCGGGCATGCGCGTGCAGGTGCCGCGCGTGCCGAACGTGACCGGCCCGGTACGCGATGAGTTCGTCTTCGACAACACGACCAACCCGGCCTCCGGGCAGCTCACCTATGAACCGGCGGACCCTGCCAGCCTGCGCGTCACGGTGCGCGCGCGCACGGAGGATGCGCGGGCCACGCCCGCGGGCCTGGCCGTGGCCTTCACCGCGCCGGATCGCATCAGCATCACCCGCCCCGCGGGCTTCGATGCGGGCGCCATCTACGAGGTCACCTACACCGCGCGCGATCCGGGCGTGATGGGCATGGGCTTCGCCGCCTTCCGCGACGTGGCCGCTGCCCTGCGCCATGGCGAGGCGCCCATGGATCCGCAAGCGGGGGGCAACCCGCAGGCGGGGCGCGCCTCGGCGCGGGCGGTGACACTCGGCGTCTCGCAATCCGGCCGCTTCCTGCGCGATGCCATCTATCTCGGCTTCAACGAGGACACGCAGGGGCGCCAGGTCTTCGACGCCATGGTGCCGCACATTCCTGGCGCCCGCCGCACCGACATGAACGCCCGTTGGGCGCAGCCCGGCCGCAACCCCTCCGACCACACGGATCGCCTCTACCCGGCGGACCAGTTCCCCTTCACCTATGCCGACACGACCGACCCGCTGAGCGGCGTGACCGACGGGCTGCTGCGCCGCTGCACCGAGCGCCGCAACTGCCCGCGCATCATGCAGATCGACAGCGAGTTCGAATATTGGGGCGCGCGCGGCTCGCTCACGGTGACGGACGGCGCGGGCCGCCACGTCGCGCTGCCGGCAAATGTGCGGGCCTACATGTTCGCGGGCCACCCGCATTACGCCGCCGCCGAGGCCTGGGTCGGGCCGAGCCCGGTCTGCGCCATGCCGGTGAACCCGCTCCAGGCGGGCGCGCCCGCCCGTGCGCTGATGGTGGCGCTGGAGGCCTGGATCCGCGAGGGGGTGGAGCCGCCGGCCTCGCGCACGCCCAATGTCGCCGATGGCACGCTGCGCCCCTCCGGCAACCTCGCCCGGCGTGGCGAGGGGCCGGCCAATTTCGCCTTCCCGGCGATCCCGGGCCTGGTCGCGCCTGATTCACTGACACCAGCCTATCGGCTGGATGTGAGCGCGATGCCGCCCCGCGCCATCGGCGCCTGGCCCGTGCTGGTACCGACCGTGGATGCCGATGGCCATGCGGTCGCCGGTATCCGCCTGCCGGTGATCGAGGCGCCGCGCGCCACCTATACGGGCTATAATCCGCGCGCCCAGGGCTTTGGCGCCAGCGCGCTCTGCACCAATCAGGGCGCGGCGCTGGCCTTTGCCGCGACCCGCGCGGAACGTGAAGCGCGCCAAGATCCGCGCCCCTCCATCGCGGAGCGCTGGCCGGACCAGGCGGCCTATGTGGCGGCCGTGCGCGCCAGCGCCGAGCGCCTGGTGGCCCTGCGCCTGCTGCTGGCGGAGGATGCGGCGGCGATGGTCATGGCGGCCGAGGCCGGCACGCTGGCCCGGCTGAGATAGCGGACACAGGCGGAGACATCCCCGCACCTCACCACGCGGCCGGCCTCGCCCTTCGTCTCGATCCCGCGGGGCATGTCGTCCCGCACGGCGGGGATCCTGGGCACGATTGGTTCGCGCGGCCGGTGTTCCCTGCGCCATCCCGGCGCTGTCCTGACACCGGGCACGGCAAGGATGGGAAACAAAACTCCACACGAGCTTCGCGCACCGATGATTGCGACCCGTGTCGGTCGCGGAATACCGTCTCCATCCTGTGCTGGATCAGGTGCCGGCAGGGGGAGGGGGTCAGCTGACAGGGCTTTTGGCCGAACCGCCGATCCTCTTCGCGGCTGGCCTCATCGGGCTGGTCGGCAGTATCCTTCTGGCGCGGAACAGTGCCTATGGCGCGAGGGCACCCGCCAAGGCGGTGCCGAAGGTCTGGCTCGCCGCGGCCGTGATCCAGGCCTTCGCGTCCTTCGGCCACGCGCTGCGAGGGGAGCTTCCGCCCGCTGTCGTCTTCGGCGTTGTAAGTCCCTTGCAATTGCTGGCGATCAGCCTGCTTTGGCTCGGCGCCGCCCGGATGGCCGGCCGGTCCATTCCGCACTGGGCGGCGCTGGTAACGCCCTCGCTCTGGTTGCTGGCCTGCATGATGCCCGGTTTCACGGCAACACCCACGGCCCGCTTCGCGGTCTACCTGCCGCTGGGCTTCGGCCTGGCGGCCTGGGCCGCGCTGGATCTGCTGGGCATCTACCGGCGGCACGGGGTTCGCGCCGCTCTCGACATGGCGGTCCTGGTCGGTATCGTCACGCTGACCCTCGCCTCGGTGGTGGTGGTATGGATCCTCTTCCCGCCCGCCCAGCATGATCCGCTGACGCCCTTCACGGGGCTTCCGGGGTTCATGACGGCCCTCTTCGGCACGACGCTGCCCTTCCTCATGCTCGCCGTCTCGCGCGAATGGGGCGCGCTGGAGGAGGGCGCAAGCCGCAACGCCCTGCTCCAGAAGGGACGCTCGGAGGTGGAGCGGCTGCATGCCGGGCTGCCCGCTCTGATCTTCGTGCGGGAGATCGGCGCGGATGGCTCCACGCGCCTGCTGTATCGCGGCGGGAATATCGAGGCGGTGACCGGCTGTCCCGCCGCCAGCCTCGCGCATCTGGACAATCTGGGCCTCCTCGCGAAGGACCGGATGCCGCTGCAACAGGCGGTGCTGGCCGCCCAGCGCCAGGGCTCCGCCTCGGTGGACTGGCCGATGACCCATCCCGATGGCCAGGGCGTGACCTGGCTGCGCACAAGCTGGCGCTTGCAGGAGCGGCGGCCCGATGGCGGCACCACATTGATCGGCTACAGCATCAACATCTCCGCCGAGCGGGAGGCCAATGCGCGCGCCGCCGCCGCCGGCCGCCTCCCTGGGGGAGATGGCGACGGGGCTGGCGCATGAGCTGATGCAGCCCCTGCAGGCCATCATGACCGGTACGGAACTCGCCCAGGCCGGAGCCCGCCGGATCGAGGCAAATGACATAGACGCACGGCTGGAGACGGTGCTGGAGCAGGTGGTCCGGGCGCGCGGGATCATCCGCAACCTCCGCCGTTTCGCCGGAGGCGAGCCGGAGACCGCGCCCGTCCGCCCGATCCGGCTCGCCGCCACCATTGGGAATGTGATGGTCCTGATCGGCGGCCTCCTGCGCGAGGCGGGGATCGAGGTGGTGACGAAGCTCGAACCGGATGGCGAGGTGGTGCTGGGGCATCCGGTGGCGCTGGAACAGGTGCTGACGAACCTGCTGATCAATGCCCGTGACGCATTGGCGGGCCGCCCGCCCGGCGCACCGCATCGGATCGACCTCTCGACGCGGGCGGAGGATGGCCTGGTCCGCTTGCGGGTCGCGGATACGGGCGGTGGCATCAGGCCCGACCTCACGGCGCGGCTTTTCGAGCCCTTCGTGACCACGAAGGGCCCGGACAAGGGGACGGGCCTTGGCCTCTCCATATCGCATGGGCTCATCACCGCGATGGGGGGCTCGATCGAGGTGAATAACGGGCCGGAGGGGGCGATCTTCACCATCACCCTGCCCGTGGCGACGGCCCCGCCGGCGGATGCCGCCTGGGTCGCATAAGCCCCCGCCAGGGCAGGTGAATTCGCGCGTTATCGCAGGAACGCGGCCCCCAGAACCGCACCCGCGCCGAGCACCCAGAGCGGGCTGAGCCTGCTGCGCCAGACGAAGAGCGTGCTGCCCACGGAAATCGCCACGGCCAGCGGCGCTTCGGCGGCACCCTGCGCCAGCAGCAGGCCCGAGGCCGCGATGAGGCCGACCGCGATGGGCACCATTCCGCGCTCGAAGACGCGCATGGCCATCGCCCCTTGCAGATGGCCGCGCAGCCGGCAGAAGCCATAGGCGAGGATCGAGGTCGGCCCGCACATGGCCAGCATGGCGGCGAACATCCCGGTGAGGCCCGCCACATGCCAGCCGAAGAGGCCCACCACCATCACATTGGGGCCGGGTGCGGCCTGGGCCAGGGCGTAGCGCTTGGAGAAGGCGAGATCATCCATCCAGCCATGGGTTTCCACCATCAGCCGGTGCATCTCGGGCAGGGCGGCCACGCCGCCGCCCACGGAGAGCAGCGAGATGCCGAGGAAGCCCCAGATGAGGGCCTGGAGGTCGCCATCCTCAGTCATCGCCGCCCCCCGCCTTGCTGCAAGGCCCACCAGGCGGCGAGGAGGCCGAAAGGGGCCAGGCCCAGCACCACGAAGGGCAGGGGGGCGCGCAGCAGGGCGAGCGCGAGCGCGGCGAGGCCCACCGCCAGCAAGGGCAGCGTCGGCTTGAGCTTCACGCCCATCTTGATCGCGGTGCCCAGCACCATGCCGGCCGCGGCGGCGGCGATGCCGGTCAGGGTCGCGCGCACCAGGGGAAGCTGGCCATAGGCGTCATAGAGGGCGGCAATGCCAGCCAGCAGCGCCATTGGCCCCGCGAAGAGGCCCAGCGCGCAGGCGAGTGCGCCCACCGCGCCGCCGAAGCGCACGCCCACGCCGATCGCGGTGTTGAGCGCATTGGGGCCGGGCAGCACCTGGCCGATGCCGAGCGTCTCGGCATATTCCTGCTCGGTCAGCCAGCCGCGCTTTTCCACCAGCATGTAGCGCGCCCAGGCATTCACGCCGCCGAAGCTGGTCAGGCCGATCTGGAGGTAGGTGAGGAAGAGGTCGCGGTTGCTGGGAGGCATCAGAGAAGCAGCAATCCCAGCGCGCCCCCGCCCGCCAGCACCCAGAGCGGCGAATACTTCGTGCGCCAGACGAAGACGGTGGAGACGGCGATGATGACGAAGCTGAGAAGATTCGTGCCCGCCGCCTGCGCCATGATGACGCCCGAGCCCGCGATCAGGCCCACGGCCAGCGGCACCAGGCCGAATTGCGCGGGCTTGAGCCAGGTGTTGCCGCGCAGCCGGTGCGTCAGCCCCTGCATCGCGTAGGCGAGGATGGCCGCCGGCAGCAGCATGCCGATGGTGGCCATGGCCATGCCGGCGGGGCCCGCGATGTGCCAGCCCATGACGGAGGCGGCCAGGATGTTGGGCCCGGGGGCGGCCTGGGCGAGGGCGAAGAGCTGGCTGAAGGTCGCGTCATCCATCCAGCCATGCACCTCGACGACGAGGCGATGCATCTCGGGCAGCACGGCATTGGCGCCGCCGATGGCGAGCAGCGAGAGCGTGCCGAAGGCCAGCAGGATCTGCAGCAGCAGGATCATGGCGCGCGCTTCCAGCTGCGCCGCAGCGAGAGCCAGATGCCGAGCGGTGCCAGCACCACGACGATGAGCGGCAGCGGCAGCCGCAGGAAGGCGGCGCCCGCCACGGCCAGCAGGCCCACAGCGATCAATTCGGGCGGCGGGCGGAGGTTCTGGCCCATCTTGATGGCCGTTCCCATCACCATGCCGGCCGCGGCCGCGGCGACCCCCTGCATGAAGGGCGCAACCCCCGGCCGCGTGCCGTAGAGCTCATAGAGGATCGAAAGTGCGATCAGGATACATAGCGGGCCGATATAGAGCCCCGCGGTGGCGATCAGCGAGCCGGAGAGACCATGGAAGCGCCGCCCGATCATCACCGAGGCATTGCCCACATTTGGCCCCGGCAGGATCTGCCCGAGCCCCAACACCTCGGCATAGTCGCGCTCGGAGAGCCATTTGCGCTCCTCCACGATCACATGGCGCGACCAGGGGCCGACGCCGCCGAAGCCCAGCAGGCCGATCTTCACATAGCCCAGGAAGAGCTCGGCCTTGCTCGGAACCCTCTCATCCACGGGGGAGGAGCTGCTCGGTCAGCGTCACCCAGTAGCTGGCGCCGATGGGCAGGATGTCGTCGTTGAAGTCGTAGAGCGGGTGGTGGACATTCGCATCCTTCCCCGTCTTGCCGCCGCCCAGCATGATGTAGGAGCCGGGCTTGGCGTTCAGCATGAAGGCGAAATCCTCGGCGCCCATGGTGGGCTTGGGCATGTGGGCCACGCGCGCCTCGCCGGCGACGGCGAGTGCCGCGCGGCGGGCCAGGCCCGTGCTCTCCGCCTCGTTGATCGTGGCGGGATAGGCGCGCAGGAATTCGGCGGTGGCGGTGGCGCCGAAGCTGGCCGCGATGCCCGTGACGAGCGACTTGAACTTCGCCTCCAGCAGGTCGCCCACTTCGGGCAGGAACCAGCGCGCGGTGCCGAGCATGCGCACCGTCTCGGGGATCACGTTGTAGGTGTGGCCGCCGCTGATGTGCCCGATGGTGATGACGCCCGCATCCGCCGCGTCGAGGTTGCGCGCCACGATGCTTTGCAGCGCCTGCACGATGGCGGCCGCGATCACGATGGGGTCATTGCCCTGGAAGGGCATGGCGCCATGGGCGCCCTGGCCGGTGATGTTGACCTCGAGATTCGCAACGGCCGCCATGACCGGGCCTTCGCGCCAGAGGAAGGTGCCCTCCGGAATGGAGGGGAAATTATGCATCCCGAAGATGCGTTCCATCGGGAAGCGCGTGAACAGGCCTTCCTCGACCATCACGCCGCCGCCGGCCAGGTTTTCCTCGGCCGGCTGGAAGACGACATAGACGGTGCCGTCGAAATTGCGTGTCTCGGCGAGGTATTTCGCGGCCCCCAGCAGCATGGTGGTGTGGCCGTCATGGCCGCAGGCATGCATCTTGCCGGGGATGGTGGAGGCATGGGCCACGCCGGTCGCTTCCTCGATCGGCAGCGCGTCCATGTCGGCGCGCAGGCCGATGGCGCGGCCGGTCTTGCCGTTGCGGCCATGGATGACGCCGACGACTCCTGTTTTCGCGATGCCGGTGACGACCTCGTCGCAGCCGAAATCGCGCAGCTTCTGGGCGACGATGCCGGCCGTGCGGTGCTCTTCGAAGCCGAGCTCGGGATGCATGTGGAAATCATGGCGCCATTCCGTCATTTCGGAATGGAATTCGGCGATGCGATTGATCACGGGCATGGGGACAGACTCCTGTTCCCTCAAGAAAACGTCCGCGCGAGACCTTCCGCAAGGGGGATGGGATGCACGCCGAGCGTTTCGCGCATGGCCGTGATGTCGAAAGCCTTGTCCTCGGTCAGGCGGCGGATTTCCTCGGCGCCGATGCGCGGCAGGAAGGGCAGGGCGCGGGTCAGCGGGCTGAGCGCCATCAGCAGCGAAGCGGGCAGGGGCAGGACGGGGCGCGGCACGAGGCCGGCGGCGCGCGCGACCTCGGCGCAGAAATCGCGATAGGCGAGCGGCTCGGGGCCGGCGATGATGATCACCTCGGCCGCGGTGTTCCGGCGCGCGGCGGCGGCGAGGAGGCTGCCAGTCACATCCTCCTGGTGGATGGGCTGCACCAGGGAGGTTCCGCCGCCGGGCAGCGGCAGGAAGGGCAGGCGGCGCATCAGGGCGGCCAGGCGCTGGACATTGTCCTCGCCCTCGGCGCCGTAGATCATGGTGGGGTGCAGCAGGATGCCGGCGCGGCCGCTGGCGAGGAAGGCGGCCTCGCCCGCACGGACGCCATTGCCGTGCTCATCAGGCCAGCGCGAGTGGCGGCGGGTGCTGCCCATGAAGACGAAGCGGGCCGCTGCGGGCGCGGCCGCGAGGATGGCCGGGATGTGCCGGGCATGCGCGCAGGAGATGATGGTGGTGGCGCCAGCCAGCGCGGCGCTGAGGGCCGCCGCGTCACCCAGTTCGGCCACGGCGTGCGGCGCGGGGATGCCGAGGGCCTGCCACTTGGGCGCATCGCGCACCACGGCGCGGAAGGGCTGGCCCAGCGCGCGGCAAAGCGCGGCGCCGGAGCGGCCGGAGGCGCCGAGGATGGCGATCATCGCGGACGCGGGCGCTCCTGCCCGTTGCGGCCCATGCGGCGCTGGCCGGAATAGGTGCAGAGGAAGCCGCGCGTGCCGCTGCCCTGCTCCAGATGGATGGGGTGGCTGAGGTCGCAGAAGCTGGCGGCGATGGGCAGCGCCTCCTGCGTCAGGCCGATCACCATCAGCGCATCGCCGCGCTGGCAGCGCTCCTCCATGATGCGGGTCGCGATCTCGGCCGCGGGCGTGGCGGAGGTGGCGAGCGCCCAGCAGATCTGACCGGGATGCTCGTTCGCGGCCGCGCCCTGCACGTGCAGGCCCGCCGGTGCCAGCGCCAGCAGGCCGAGCAGCGCAACTTGGCGCATCACACGCCTTCCGCGCGGAGGAAGCGCAGGTCGGCGCCGTCGGGCGCCTGCATCACCTGCTCATGCACCAGACGGTCCCAGCCGCGCTTGGGCCGGGCGCGGGCCTGCCACTTGGCGCGGCGGGCGGCCATGGTCGCCTCGTCCACCAGCAGGTCGAGGCTGCGCTTCTGCACCGAGAGACGGATGCGGTCGCCCGTCTCGGCGAAGGCCAGCGGGCCGCCGGCCTGGGCCTCGGGCGCGATGTGCAGCACCACCGTGCCGAAGGCGGTGCCGGACATGCGGCAATCGCTCATCCGCACCATGTCCTTGACACCCTGGCGGGCGAGCTTCTTCGGGATGGGCAGGTAGCCCGCCTCGGGCATGCCGGCGGCGGAGAGCGGGCCGGCATTCTTCAGGATCATGATGGTATCGGCCGTCACGTCCAGGTCGTCGCGATCGATGCGCTCGGCCAGATCCTCGACGCTGTCGAAGACCATGCAGGCCGCCTCATGCTCGAAGAGGGATTCGGTGGCCGCCGAGCGCTTGAGGATCGCGCCATCCGGCGCCAGCGAGCCGAAGAGGGCGACGAGGCCACCAACCGGCGAGACCGGGTTCTCCCGTGCCTTGATGTATTGCCGGTCCACGAAATGCGTGCCGTCGCCGATGCGTTCGGCCAGCGTGCGCCCATAGACATCCTTGGAGCCGAGATGCAGCAGGTCGCGGATTTCCCAGAGTAGGGCGCGCATGCCGCCGGCGAAGTGGAAATCCTCCATATAGCCTTCGCCGGTGGGCTTCAGGTCCACCAGCACGGGCGTCTCGTCGCTCATTTCGTCCAGGCGCTTGAGGTCCACGCGCAGCCCCGCGCGGCCGGCGATGGCCGCCAGATGCACCAGCGCATTCGTGGAACCGCCGAGCGCCAGCAGCACGCGCATGGCGTTCTCGACCGCCTCGATCGTCATGATCTCGGAGGGGCGCACCTTCAGGCCCATGGCCAGGCGGCCCGCTTCTTCCGCGATGCGCAGGCGGTCGGCATGGACGGCCGGCGCACTGGCGCCCTCCAGCGGCATGAAGCCGAGGGTGGCGACGATGCAGGCCATGGTGCTGGCCGTGCCCATCACGCCGCAGGTGCCGGCGGTGACGGCGAGCGCGTTCTCCACCTCGTTGATGCGCGCCTCGCTCACATCGCCCGAGCGGTAGCGCGCCCAGTAGCGGCGGCAATCGGTGCAGGCGGCCAGGCGCTCGCCCTGGTAGCGATTGGCGCTCATCGGGCCGGTGACGAGCATGACGGCCGGCACATCGGCGCTGATCGCGGCCATGAGCTGGGCGGGGACCGTCTTGTCGCAGCCACCGATGAGGACGACCGAATCCATGGGCTGCGCGCTCACCATCGCCTCGGTGTCGAGCGCCATGAGGTTGCGGTAATGCATGGAACAGGGGGTGAGGAAGGGCTCGCAGAGGCTGATGGTGGGGAAGGCCATGGGCAGGCCGCCCGAGAGCATGACGCCGCGCTTCACCGCCTCGATCAGGTCGGGCACGGAGCGGTGGCAATTGTTGAAGTCGCTCGCCGTGTCCACGATGCCGACGACGGGGCGGGTCAGCGCATCCTTGGAATAGCCCATGGAGGCGGCGAAGCTGCGGCGGAGGTAAAGGGCGAATTCGCGGTCGCCGTAATTGGCGGCGTTGCGGCCCAGTCCGTGCGCGACGGGGTTGTTGGTGTCGTCGGTCATGGCGCGCTCTCCTTCTGGCTTGGCGCTAGTCTTAGGCCGGATGAGCGGAAGGGCGAAGCCCCGGGCGGGGGATGCGCGGGCCTTGGCGCTATTCGAAGCCGCAGCCGAAATCGAGGGGCCTGCCGGTCAGGCGCAGCATGACCCCTCCAACCGGCTGAATCAGGCCGACCCGGCAGGAGGTCACCTCCTCCCAACCCGGACTACGGACTTGACTTCGAACCAGACGCCGTGGGGCCTGACGAAGCGCTGGCAATGCCGCGATCGGCCAGGAACATCGACCCATTCCGTGGGGATGGGGCGAGCAGCGGCATCGCTCGCGCTGATCTTCAGGCGGGCCACGCGGTGCAGGTCATTCGCGAAGCAGACGAGCTGGCTGCCCGATTGCGCCGCCGCCGGGAGCGGCGCGGCGAAGAGGGCCAGCAGGGGAAGCAGCAGGAGCTTGCGCATGGTTCGGCTCGCGAAAGATGCAGGCCGGATCTTGCAGGGCGCGGTGCTGGGCGGCGCATCGCCTGGCTCATCTTTGGTTAACCCCGCCGCGCGAGGCTGGGGCGCATGCATTCCCGCCCCCAGGCCTTCATCGGCCTCGTCATCCTTGGCCTTGTCCTGCTGCATGCCCCGGCGGCGGAGGCCGGCCGCGCGCCCACGCCCTGCGGCCCGCGCGTCACCGCCGTGTTCTCCTCGCTCCAGGAGGCGGGCACGCGCTTCGCCTATCTCATCCAGCTCACCGCGCATGAGTCGCTGCATCTGCGCGTGACGATGACGCTGCCCGGCGCGGATTCCGTCTGGCCCAATGGCGGCAGGATGGTGCTCCTCGCGGGTTCCTCGCGGAAGGATGTCTATGCGGTGTGGGACGGCCCGCGCGTGAGCAACGCCGAGCTCCAGGCCCGCACCACGCTGATGTGCTTGTAGGGGCGCTTCATGCGGCGTTAAGGCCGCAGCGGGAAGCTCCTGGGCATGATTACGCCCCGCGCCCTGCTCCTCCTGGCCCTCCTGCTCCTGCCCTGGTCGGCCCGCGCCGACCAGGCGACGCCCTGCGGGCCGCGCGTCTCCGCCACCTACAGTTCGGTGGGGGAGGGGAATTGGCGCTATCTCTACCTCATCGAGATCGTGGCGCATCGCGCGGTGGAGGTGCGGGTGACGCTGCAACTGCCCCAGACCGCCACGCGCTGGCCCAATGGCGCGGCCCTGACCATGCCGCCCGGCATGACGGTCCGGCACGCCTATGCCGAGGGCGTGATTCGCCGCTACGACCCGGCCGAGATGCAGGCGCACACGACGCTGATGTGCCGCGACCTGGGCTGAGCCGCAGGCGCCTCTGGCGGGTGACGCAAGCGGGCGGCCAGGCGCATCGGCCGAAAGGGCGGTGGGCGTCAGGGCGCATGCGATGTCCCGGCACGGCCAGCCCGCGAATGCCGCGTGCCCAGAGCATGACGCGTTGAGGCGGTATCGCCGGGACGCTAAATCATCCTATCGCCAAGGAGGTGGACCGCGCGAAGTGAACGCAGCGTGGTCTGGGAGACCAGGCAGTTATGGTCAGGGGAATGACGGGTGGAGAGCGTGACGGTGACGCCGCGCCCCGTATCAATGAATTGCTGCCCGCAGGCCCATCTCCAGCCCACCCAAATGACATAGGGTTCGGGTTCACACCGATCTGCACCCTCGGACTGAAGCGAGGGCAGTGCCGGGCTCTCGCCGGGACCCGGACCCAGTCATTCGCGGCCGTGAGGCCGTTCCCTCCGTACTGAGTGATCTGGATGCGCGCCAGCACAAGGGTCTCATTGACGAAGCAGGAGAGATTGCCGCTGCCTCTTTCGTCCGCCTTGGCAGGCCAGGGCACGGCGCCGAGGGACACGAGGGCAAGAGCGGCGAGAGGGACGAAGCGGCGCATGGCTGATCCTGGCGCGGCATTGTATGGGCATGTTTGCGCGCCGCGCGTTCTCTCGCCAATCGGTGGTGCCGGGGGCGGCGTTCGGCGCCGACGATGAGCTCGGGGCGTGGTATCATGTTACCACTGCAAAAAATCGCGCCTCTGGCTTGACCTTCCGGGCGGCCTCAGGCACATCAGCGCCCATATCCAGCGTATTTGAAGGTTATCATGCTCAGCACACAGACCCGCTCGCTGAAGCCGGCCGAGGTGACGAAGAACTGGTGGGTGATCGATGCCGAGGGCCTCGTGCTCGGCCGTCTCGCCACCATCGTCGCCAACCGGCTGCGCGGCAAGCACAAGCCCCAGTTCACCCCGCATGTGGATTGCGGCGACCACGTCGTCATCCTCAATGCCGGCAAGGTGAAGCTGACCGGCAACAAGGCCGAACAGTCCATGTTCTACTGGCACACGGGCTTCGCCGGCGGAATCAAGGAGCGCTCGAAGGGCCAGCTGCTCGAGGGCCGCTACCCCGAGCGCGTCGTCACCAAGGCGGTGGAGCGCATGATCACGCGCGGGCCGCTGGGCCGCAAGCAGATGAAGAACCTGCACGTCTATGCCGGGACCGAGCATCCGCATGCCGGCCAGACGCCCGTCGCCCTCGACGTCGGCGCCATGAACCGCAAGAACAAGGTCGCCTAAGTCATGAGCGAGCAGACCACCGCCAACTCCCTCGCGGACCTCAAGAACCTGGTGCAGGGCAATGTCGCCGCACCCGGCGCCGAGACCGCCGCCCCCGTCCAGCCGAAGCGTGACGCCCAGGGCCGCGCCTATGCCACGGGTGGCCGCAAGGAATCCGTCGCCCGCGTCTGGGTGATGCCCGGCAAGGGCAAGTTCACCATCAACGACAAGCCGGCCACGCAGTATTTCGCGCGCCCCGTGCTGCGGATGCTGATCGCCCAGCCCTTCCTGGTGGCCGAC
>JAIYCD010000176.1 GCA_027488195.1 Acetobacteraceae bacterium
CGCCCATTTCGGGCGGCAGCAGGGGAATCGGGTCATCCGCGGTGGAGCAATCCACGGTGAAAACCTGCCTGCCTTCCCATTCACCCAGCCAAGCCCAGGGCCCGCCCGCCATACGGAGCGCCGAAGCGGCATCGCCGGTCAGCAGCACGGCTTCCGGCTTACCTTCGGCCACGCCCTTCATCAGGCTGCGGGCGCGCCAGACAGGGGCGAAAACCGTATTGGGATCAGCGAGCGCCGCTTCAATGAAGGCGGCGTCATCGCGGCGATGGGACGCCCGGTCTAGCGGGCTGCCCGTATAGGCATTGGGTCGGCTGGCGGGGATCGAAAGCATGGGAAAGACCCTGCCACGCGGCCCGCCGCGCGGCAACAAGCCCCCCCCCCCATTGGCATTGGGGGGGCGGGACATGATATGGTGGTGTCGGAAGGTCGGCGGCGGACGGGCTCCTCGCCAACCCGGTCAGGTCCGGAAGGAAGCAGCCGTAACGGGTTCTCGCTCGGGTCGCTGCCGGCCTTCCACCCCCCCCTCTCTGTCCCGGCTTGGATGATGCCCAGCGATCTCTACGGCGAACCCAGCCCCGAGGAGGGCCTGCCCGAACCGCCCGCGCCCGAGGGGCCGGGCCTCTTCGGCTTCGATGATCCGCCGCCCGCCGCCGCGCCCGCGCCGGCCGCCCCAATCATCGCTGCCGCGCCGCCGCCAGCCGCCACGCCCACGCCCTATCGCGTGCTGGCGCGGAAATATCGCCCGCAGATCCTCGATGACCTGATCGGGCAGGAGGCGCTGATCCGCACCCTGCGCAACGCCTTCGCGCGCGGCCGGGTGCACCATGCCTTCCTGCTGACCGGCGTGCGCGGCGTGGGCAAGACCACGACCGCCCGCATCATCGCCCGCGCGCTGAATTGCGTCGGCGTGGATGGCAAGGGTGGCCCCACGGCCGATCCCTGTGGCGTCTGCCCCGAATGCGTCGCCATCCTGGCAGACCGCCACCCCGATGTGGTGGAAATGGACGCCGCCTCCAACCGCGGCATCGATGATGTGCGCGAACTGCGCGAGGCGCTGCGCTTCAGACCCGCCCAGGGGCGCCAGAAGGTCTTCATCCTGGACGAGGTCCACATGCTGACGGAGCAGGCTTTCAACGCCCTGCTCAAGTCGCTGGAAGAACCGCCGCCCAACATCACCTTCATCCTGGCCACGACCGAATTGCGGAAGGTGCCCATCACCATCCGCAGCCGCTGCCAGACCTTTTCGCTGAAGCGCGTGCCGGAAGAGCGCCTGCGCGCGCATTTCCAGGGCATCGCGGTCAAGGAAAGCGCCTCCATCGACGAGGGCGCACTGGCCATGCTGGCCCGCGCGGCCGATGGCTCGGTGCGCGACGGGCTCTCCCTGCTCGACCAGGCCATCGCGCTGGCCGGCGAGACCGGCGCCGTCAGCACCGAATCGGTGCGGGACATGCTGGGCCTGGCCGACCGCGCGCTGGTCTTCGACATCCTGGAAGCGGTGATGAACGCCGACCTGCCGCTCGCCATGGCCCGCATGGCCGAGGGGCATGAGCGCGGCGCCGAGCCGCTGACCATCATGCAGGACCTGCTGGAGCAGACCCACATGCTGACGCGCTTCGCCGCCATCCCGGCGCTGCGCGAGGACATGGCCCTGCCGGAAAATGAGCGCGTGCGGGGCGCCGCCCTGGCCGCGCGCCTTTCGGTGCCCATGCTCACCCGTGCCTGGCAGATGCTGCTGAAGGGGCTGGAGGAGGTGCTGGCCGCCCCGGACCGCCGTGCGGCGGCCGAGATGGTGCTGATCCGCCTCGCCCATGTGGCCGAGCAGCCGACGCCGGGCGATATCCTGAAGCGCCTCGAAGCGGGCGGTGCCGTTGCGGCTGGCGGCGGTGCGCCCGCGCCCTCCGGGGGTGGCGCCATGCGCGCGCAGGCGAATGGCCCTCTCGCCATGACCTTCGCGGCGCCAGCACCCGCGCCCGCGCCGCTCCCGCAGCCGCGCGAATGGCGCGAGATCGCGGCCCTCGCCTCGGCCGCCAACCAGGCGCTGCTGCACGCGCATCTGCTGCATGACGTACACCCGGTGCGCGTCGCCCCCGGCCAGCTCGAGATCCGCGTCCGCCCCCAGGCGCCGCGCGACCTGGGCGCGCAGCTCAAGGCGCTGCTGGAGGCGCAGACCGGCAATCGCTGGACCGTGGCGCTCAGCAATGCCGAGGGCGAACCCACCCTCGCCGAGCAGTCCCGCACGGCGGAAACCGACCGTCGCAGCGCGGCGCAAAGCCATCCGATCGTGCAGGCCATCCTGCTCGCCTTTCCCGGCGCGCAGATCGAGGCGGTGCGCGATGACAGCGTGGATGCCTATGGGCTCAAGCCCGTCATCATCCCGGACGAAGAACCCGAATTCCCCGAATTCGCGCCGCCCGAGGCCGAATCCGCGGGGCTTGAATTCCCAGAGGAGGATTGAGTGAAGAATCTCGGCAACATGTTGAAGCAGGCCCAGCAGATGCAGAC
>JAIYCD010000018.1 GCA_027488195.1 Acetobacteraceae bacterium
GAGCTGCGCCATGGGCTGGGGCGTGCGGATGCCCGCGACAACGTCCTCGCCCTGCGCGTTGATCAGGTATTCGCCGTAGAAGACGTTCTCCCCGGTCGAGGGATCGCGGGTGAAGCACACGCCGGTCGCGCAATCCTGGCCCATATTGCCGAAGACCATCGCCTGGATGTTCACGGCCGTGCCCCAATTGGCGGGGATGTCGTGCAGGCGGCGATAGGTGTTGGCGCGCGGGTTCATCCAGCTGCCGAACACCGCGCCCACCGCGCCCCAGAGCTGGGCGTGCGGATCCTGCGGGAAGGGCTGGCCGGTCACCTCCTCCACCATGTCCTTGTAGCCGGCGACCACGCGGTGCCAGTCCTGCGCCGTCAGGTCGGTGTCCTCATTCACCCCGCGGTCGAGCTTCACATGCTCGATGATCTCCTCGAAGCGGTGGTGGTCCACATCGAGCACGACAGAGCCGAACATCTGGATGAAGCGGCGGTAGCTGTCCCAGGCGAAGCGGGCATCGCCCGAGGCGCGGGCCAGGCCCTCGACCGTCTGGTCGTTCAGGCCGAGGTTCAGCACCGTGTCCATCATGCCGGGCATGGAGACCCGGGCGCCGGAGCGGACGGAGACGAGCAACGGCTTCTCGGTGTCGCCGAATTTCAGGCCGACGGCCTGTTCCACGAGGCCGAGGGCGGCATTGACGCTGGCCACGAGGTCGGCCGGGTATTGCTGGCCATTGTCGTAGTAGTAGGTGCAGACCTCGGTCGTGATGGTGAAGCCGGGCGGGACGGGCAGGCCGATGCTGGCCATTTCCGCCAGGTTGGCGCCCTTGCCGCCCAGCAGGTTGCGCATGTCGGCGCGGCCTTCATTGTGGCCCGCGCCGAAGCTGTACACCCACTGGGTCATGCGGTTTTCCTCTTAGGATTCGATCTTGGACAGGTCCGCCACGGCATCCATGGCGGATCTGAGCCGTGACAATAGCCGCAAACGGTTCTGCCGTAACGAGGGGTCATTGACCATGACGCCCTCGAAGAAGGCATCCACCGGGGCGCGGAGGTTGGCCAGGGTGGCCGTGGCGGTCGCGAAGTCTTCCGCGGCAAGCGCCTGAGCAACCGCACCCTCCGCCACTGCCAGGGCGGCGTTCAACGCCTGCTCCTGCGGCAGGGTCAGCAGGGCTTCGTCCACCGCGCCGTCATGCGGGCCGTCCTTCTTCTCTTCGATGCGCAGGATGTTCTGCGCGCGCTTATAGGCGGCCAGCAGGTTTGTGCCGTCCTCTGACTCGACCAGGGCCTGCAACGCCGAAGCCCGGGCGAGGATGCGGAGGATGTCGTCATCGCCGATGAGGCTGGCCGCGATGATGTCATGCCTGGCACCTTCGGCGCGGAGCTGGACGCGCAGGCGCTCGGCGATGAATTCGCGCAGCGCGCCGCCCGTCTCATCCCGATACTGCGCGTAGCGATAATGGAAGGCCTTTTCTCCGTCCTCCCGGGCCGCGTCGGCGATGCCGTTGCCACCGATCGGCATGGCCTTCAGGCCGAGCCAGGGAAAGGCCTCATCGAGCTTGTCCAGCTCGTGCAGCGCGGCGGTCACATGGGTGTTGTAGATCTGGCCGATCACGGCCGCGCTGTGTTCCAGGAAAGGGACACGCAGCGGAAGCCGGAGCTGCGCCTCACGGACGATCCGGATGACGCCCAGCGCCGCGCGCCTGAGGGCATAGGGGTCGCCGCTGCCGCTCGGCTTTTCGCCGATGATGAAGAACCCCGCGAGCTGATCGATCTTGTCCGCCAGCGCCACCGCGATCGCCACCGGCTCACGCGGCACCTCATCGGTCGGCCCGAGCGGACGGTAATGCTGGGCCACGGCATCGGCCACGCGCGGATCCTCGCCCTGCAGGCGCGCATAATATCCGCCCATCACCCCCTGCAATTCCGGGAACTCGCCCACCATGCCGGAAGCGAGGTCGGCCTTGGCCAGCCGCGCCGCGCGTTCCGCCAGCGCCGCATCCGCGCCGACCATGGGTGCGAGATGCGCGGCCAGCTTCGCGATCCGCTCCACCCGCTGCGCCTGGGTGCCGAGCTTGGCGTGGAACACCACGCCTTCCAGCTTCGGCAGGAAATCCTCCAGCTTCTGCTTGCGGTCCTGGTCCCAGAAGAAGCGCGCATCCGAGAGCCGCGCCCGCAGCACGCGCTCATTTCCCGCCACCAGGGCCGCGCCGCCGTCGTTGGCCGAGATATTCGCCACCAGCGCGAAGAAGGGCGCCGCACGCCCATCGGGGTGACGCAGCGCGAAATAACGCTGGTTCACGCGCATGGAGGTGCGCATCACCTCCGGCGGCAGATCCATGAAGGCATCGTCGATCCGGCCCAGCAGCGGCACGGGCCATTCAACGAGGCCCGCAACTTCGGCCAGCAGGCCCTCATCGGGCACGACTTCCAGGCCCTGCGCGGCGGCCAGGGCGGCCACGCCGTCGCGGATCAGCGCCATGCGCTCACCCGCATCCACGATCACGCGATCGGCGCGCAGCCGCGCCACATAGTCGGCGTATCCCGTCACCGGGAAGGCGCCCGGCGCATGCACGCGATGGCCCTCGGTCACATCGGCCGCGACCAGGCCATGCGCGTCATCCTCGCCGCGCGCGAGCCGCACCGGCACGACGCGCCCATCCAGCAGGCAGAGGATGCGCTGCAAGGGCCGCACCCAGGTGAATTGGCTCATGCCCCAGCGCATGCTCTTGGGCCAGGGGAAGGACCAGAGCAGATCGGGCAGCGCGCGCATCAGCAGCGCCTCGGCCGTGATGGTCTCGCCCGGCTTCACCAGGACGAGGAAGCCGTTCTGCTCCACCAGCATCTCGGCCGTGGCATTGTGCTTCTTGAGGAAGCCGGCCAGGGCCTGCTCGGGCGCGCCGATGCGCGGGCCGCGCTCCTCCTTCGCCGCCGTTTCGGCCGCAAGCGCCATCTCCGCCACCAGGCCGATGCGGCGCGGGCCGTGGAAGCCGCGCGGCTCGCCTTGCAGAAGCGGCGCCAGGGCGGGCTTGATCAGCCGGCAAAGGTCTTCCGCGGCCCGCGCCTGCATGCGCGCGGGGATTTCCTCGGTGAGGAGTTCGATCAGCAATTCGGGCACTAGATGGCGGCTTTCACATCGGTTTGGGCGAAATCATCGCCCTTGAAGAGGAGAGGTTCGTTGCGGGCGCGCGCCAGGGCATAGGCGAAGCAATCGCCGAGGTTGAGTCCGGCCGGGTGGCGGCCCTTGCCGAAGCGGCGCCAGCCCTCGCGCGCCAAGGCCGCATGTTCGGCGGTGAAGGGGATGATTTCGACGTCCAAACGCCGGATCAGCGAGTCCAGGTCAAGCCCGGCACGGTCGCCGCCCTTGCCCTCGGCCACCATGGCGGTTTCCAGAAGCGTCGCGGCGGAGGTGGCGAGCGGCCCCGCATCGGCGAGGGCCGCCAGGTATTTTTCGCAACCCGGCTCATTGCGGAGCACGGCGATGAAGGCGGAACTGTCCACAATCACTTGGGCAGGCCGTTCTCATCATACAGATAGGAATGGTCCCCATCCCAATCCGGTGGGAAGAGCTTGGACGAACGCTGGGTGATCTCGCGGATCGCCGCGAGCTTTTCCAGCCGCCGTGCCTCGTGCTCCGCATCGTCGCGCGCGAGGGCTTCGTCCACCAACTGGCGCAGCACATCGGTCTGCGTGGTTTGGCGCTTTTCGGCGAGGCGGCGGACCTTCTCGATCAGCACCGCATCCTTGATGTTCATCTGGCCCATGGTAGAACCTCCAGGCGCTTTCTACCTCAAGCCGCCTCCCGAAGCCAGCTTTCGCAGCACGCCTTCGCCAGGTTGCGCACGCGCCCGATATAGGCGGCGCGCTCGGTCACGCTGATGGCGCCGCGGGCGTCCAGCAGGTTGAAACGGTGGCTCGCCTTGATGCAGTGGTCATAGGCCGGCAGGGCCAGATGCTGGGCAACGAGGGCGTGGCATTCCTGCTCGGCCTCCTCGAATTGGCGCTTCAGCAGCGCCACGTCGGCGTGCTCGAAATTATGCGCGCTGTATTCGCGCTCGGCGCGGAGGAAGACCTCGCCATAGCTCACGCCATGGCCGTTGAAATCCAGGTCATACACATTCTCAACGCCCTGGATGTACATGGCCAGCCGCTCCAACCCATAGGTCAGCTCGCAGGAGGGCACCTCGCAGGGGATGCCGCCCACCTGCTGGAAATAGGTGAACTGCGTCACCTCCATCCCGTCGCACCAGACCTCCCAGCCGAGGCCCCAGGCGCCGAGCGTCGGGCTCTCCCAGTCATCCTCGACGAAGCGGATATCGTGCAGCGCGGGGTCGAGCCCCAGCTCGCGGTAGCTGCCGAGCAGCAGCGCCTGCGGGTCGCGCGGGCTCGGCTTCATGATGACCTGGTACTGGTAGTAATGCTGCAGCCGGTTCGGGTTCTCGCCATAACGGCCATCCGAGGGCCGGCGCGAGGGCTGCACATAGGCTGCCCGCCAGGGCTTGGGGCCGAGTGCGCGCAGCGTGGTGGCGGGGTGAAAGGTGCCCGCCCCCATCTCCATGTCATAGGGCTGGAGGATCAGGCAGCCCTGCGCCGCCCAATAGCGGTGCAGGGTCAGGATCATGTCCTGGAAGCTGAGCGGCTTTGTCGTCATGCGGGCCTTCTAGCCCGGTCGCGGCGCATCCGGGAAGAAGCGCACGCCCGAGGAAGCGGGCCCGCCGCCGATGCCCACCGGCGCGCCATCCGCCCGCCAGCAGGAGGCGCCCTCCATCATGCCGTCCTCATGGAAGCGGATCGCGCCCATCCCGCCCGCCACATGCGGCACGGCCAGCGGCTCATGTCCCATGGCGGCAAGTGCGGCGCGGGTCCCGACGCCGAAGCCGGGCTCCAGCTCCAGCGGCCCGCCCATGGTCCAGGCGCGCGGCGCCTCCACCGCCTCCTGCGCGGACATGCCGTGATCCACCAGGTTCATCACCGCCTGGAAGGTGGAGGCGAAGATCCGCAGGCCCCCCGGCAGCCCGAGCGCCGCCCAGGGCTTGCCCGCCTTGCGGAGGATCAGCGGCGACATGGAGGTGGTGACGCGCTTGCCCGGCTCGATGGACTGCGCGAGGCCGGGGTTCGGGTCGAACAGCGCCATGTAGTTGTTCGGGATCAGCCCGCTCTCGCGCAGCAGGATCTTGGCACCAAAGAGGCTGTTGATGGTGTGGGTGCAGCAGGCGATCCGCCCCTCATGATCCGCCACCGTGATGTGGGTGGTATTGGCGCTCTCGCGGTTGGTGAGCCCCGCCGACCACGCCTTGGCGCGCGCGAGGTCGAGGAAGGCGCGCCGCTCGGCGGCGTATTCCTTGCTGATGAGGCGCGCCACCGGCACCTTCAGGAAGGCCGGGTCCGCCGTCGCCACCGCGCGATCCGCGAAGGCCATCTTCAGCGCTTCCGCGATCAGGTGCAGCGTGGCCGGCGTGCCGAAGCCGCTGGCCGCGATGTCATAGGCCTCCAGCAGGTTCAGCATCTGCAGCACATGCACGCCCCCGGCCGAGGGCGGGGGGGGGCCGTAGACCTCCACGCCGCGATAGGTGCCGCGCACCGCCTCGCGCCGGATCATCTTCGCCGCCGCCAGGTCATCGGTGGTGATGATGCCGCCCTTGCGCGCCAGATCGTGGCTGGTGGAGGTCCCCAGATCGCCCTGGTGCAGCGCATCCGCCCCCTCGGCCGCGATGGCCCGCAGCGTGTCCGCCAGCGCGCCGTTGATCAGCCGGGCGCCGGGGGCGAGCGGCGTGCCATCGGGCAGGAAGAGCCGCGCCATGCCGGAATCGAGCCGCAAATCGGCCGCCGTCTCCTGGATGCATTCGTTCAGATAGCCACTCACGGTGAAGCCGCGCTCGGCGAGGCGGATGGCGGGCGCGATCACATCGGCCATCGCGAAGCGGCCATGCCGCTTCAGTGCCGCCTCCCAGGCCAGCAGGTTCGCCGGCACGGCCACGGATTGGCCGCCGAGCGTCTGCTTGCGCGGGTCGCGTCCCTCGAACATCTCGGGCCGGGCGGCGAAGGGCGCGCAGGCCATGCCGTCCAGCACCTCGTGGCGGCCGTCGGGATGGGCCAGGTGCATCAGCCCGCCGCCGAAGAGGCCCACCATCATCGGCTCGCAGACCGTGAGCGCCAGGATGGCGGCGACTGCCGCGTCGACGGCATTGCCCCCCTCCGCCAGCATCTGCGCGCCGGCCGCACTCGCCGCCGGGTGGTTGGTGACGACCATGCCGCGCGCGCCGGTGGCCGGCTGCTTGGCAGTGGTGAAATGCGTGCCCGCGCGGGCTTGCCAATCGCTCATGGGCACGAGGCTCGCGCGATGGCGGCCCGGCGGCAAGGGGGCGCGCCGGGCTCAGAACGCCCGGGACAACCCCGCATAGACGGCGCGCCGCGGCAGGAATTGCGGCGCGCCGACCCCGATGCCCGAGCCGTCGCGCAGCTGCACGCTCTGATCGGTCAGGTTGATCAGGTCCACCCGCGCGGTCCAGGCGCCGCCATCGAAGGCGCGGAATTCCTGCGCGAAGCCGAGATTCATCGTGGCATAGGCCGGCTGCTTCTCGCTGTTGGCGAAGCCAGCCCGCAGCCCGTTGCCGTAGTAGAGCGTGGCCGAGGCGCGCCCGCCCTCCCAGGGGCGATAGCTGGCGCCGGCCGAGGCGGTGATCAGCTGGTCATGGTCGGTGCGGACGTATTTGCCGGCGATGTAGCTCAGCTCCTCCGCGTCGAAATTGAACTGGCTGCTGCGGATATTGGTGCCGATCGCGCGTGACAGGGTGAGGTTGGCGAAGAGGCTCAGCCTCTCGCTGGTCCATTGGCCGGTGAAATCCACGCCGTAGCTCTCTCCGCGCGCGTAGTTGAAGGGCGTGAAGACGAGGGCGCGGCCGAATTGGCCGAGGTCGAGCATGTCGGTCGCCTGCTTGTACCAGGCGTTGCTGCCCAGCGTGATCTGGGGCGTGACGCGCTGCGAGATGCCGGCCGAGAAGTAATTGCTGCGCTCAGGCCGCGGCGTGTCGCCCGTGGTGCCGGGGGGCGCGCCAGTCGTGTTCGCGAACTGGTTGACGGTGAAGGGGGAGATGAGGTCCTGCGCGGGCGGCGTGAAGTAGCGCGCATAGCCGAGGGTGAGCGTCGTGCCGTCCCAGGGACGCCAGACGGCGTTGATGCGCGGGGAGAGCTGGCCCGCCTGCACCGCCTGGTCGGCATAGTCGCCGCGCAGGCCGAAATTCAGCGTGAAGCGGTCGGTGATGCGCCACTCATCCTGGATATAGATGCCATAGAGCCAGGAGGTGCGGCGGTTGTTGTTCAACACGGGGAATTGCGCGTCCAGCACCTCGCCATCCGCATCCACCGGGAAGACGAAGGAGGTGTTCCAGGCGCGCACCCGCTCGGCCATCGTCATCAGGCCGAAGCGCAATGTGTGCTGGGCATTGAGCTGGTAGGCGGCATCGGCCTGGATGCCCGCCGCCTGGGAAAGGCGCTGCACGTTGGAGGCGACGCCGTTGAAGGCGAGTTCGCCCTGGACATCGGCCAGGTATTGCGTGGAGGAGCGGCGCGCGAAGCCGGCCACCTGCCAATCGAGCGCGGCCTCGCTGCCTTGCAGGGCCAGGATGCCGAACTGGTTGCGCTCCCACTGGCGGGCGTTCAGCCGGGCGCTGTCGAAATCCGTGACGCCGTTGACCGGAAATTCCTGCGGCTGGCCCGGATTGTTCGGCATCTGGAAGCGGTTGGCCGAAGCGCCGCCGATGAAGCTGATCCGCGTGGATTCGGTGACGGGGCGCGAGACGGAGAGCAGGCCGCGATACTGGTTCGTGCGGTTGTGGATGGAATCATAGGAGCCCGTCGGCGGCTCAATCCCCTGCAGGCTCTGCTTCGCCGCACCCATGGCGAAGACGTCCCAGCCATCGAAGACGCCGGCATAGCCGACCGAGGGCTGGAAGGTCCGGAAGCTGCCGCCATAGACGCTGGCCCAGCCGCCCGGATTGCTGGCGCCCGAAATGAGATTCACATCCACGACGCCGCCGGTGCGGTAGCCGAATTGCGCCGGCAGCGCCCCCGTCAGCAGCGAGAGCGAGCGCACGCCACGCGCATCAAGGAAGGCGCCGAAGCCCTGGATCCCCTCGGGGATGGTCACGCCATTGATGCGGTATTGCAGGTTGCGGTGCTCACCGCGGACATGGATCTCGCCGAAACTGTCCTGCACCACGCCGGGGAAGGTGAGCAGCAACTCGTTGATCGGCGCCTGCACGCCCTGGGGCAGGCCCTCGATCGCGTTGCGGTCGAGGGTGGAGACGGTGGCGCCGAGCGTGGGCGAGATGGTGTTGCGCGCCGCGTCCAGCTTGCGTGCCTGGACCACCGTGTCCGGCACCTCCACCGCTTCCTCGGCCAAGGCCGGCATGAGGGCTGCGCCGAGGCAAAGGGCGGTGGCGGGCAGGCGAAAGACAAGGCGCATGGGGCGTACTCACAGGTGTGACGCCCGGGACGTTATTTTATAACATTGGCCATGCCAAGGGGGGCGGAGGGGCAGGCGGGATCAGGCCCGGCGGGATCAGGCCCGGCGGGATCAGGCCAGGCGGGACCAGGCCAGGCGGCATCAGGCCAGGCGGCATCAGGCCGAGAAAGGGAATCTCCGGAAGGGGCGGCCGGGCGGCCCAGAGCGCATCGAGGAAGGCGACGGGATCGGCCTCGAGCGGGGCGGGGCCGGGCGGCGTGATCAGGGGGAAGGGAGGTTCCGGCGGCAGCGCCCAATCCTCCGGCACGGGCAGGGGCACCGGTAGATCCGCGGCGGGCGGCACCATCAGGATCGGCGGGGCGGGCGGCAACATCGGTTCGGGTGGCGGCACCTGGGGGAGGCTCAGGGCGGCTGGCTCGGGCGGGGGCAGGGCTTCCAGGCCGGCTGGCGGAAGCGGGGCCAGCAGCGCCACTTCAACAGGGAGCAGGGCGGGTGGCGTGGTGTTCATGGGCGGCGGCGCGAAACCGAGGGAAGCCTCGGGGGCGGCCCAGGTGAAGACGAGGTCCTGCTGCGCCCCGAAGGACAAGGACGCGCGGGGGGGCGGGGCGAGGAACATGTCCCCTGATACAAGCCGGACCCGTAATCTGCAACCAATGATTCATCAAAAAAGAGATTATTCACCATTCACGAGTCGAAACAGCCTGTCTTCGCGCTCTGGTTGCGCCCCACCCGCGGCCCGGACGCCACCCCAGAGCGAGGCCGCCACCGAATCCACAACCAGAACGCCGTGCCGCGCCTCCAATTCCCGCGCCGCCGGCAAACCCCGGAAATTGGTGCAATGGATCGCCACCGCCTCGGTCGGGCGCTCGGCCACCGCTGCCTCCATCAGCGCGCCCACCTTGGCCGCGTCATGCAGGGCGAAGCTGTAATTGCCGGGATCCTCCAGGTGCCGCTCCGCCGTCACCTCGAAGCCTTCGCGCGTCAGGTTGGCGATGATCGCTTCCTGCACATCGGCGAGGTAGGGCGTGACCAAGGCCAGCTTCCGCAGCCCGGCGAGGCGCAGCGCATCGCGCAGCGCGAGCGTCGCCGTGGTGGCCGGAATGCCAGTGCGTTCGGTGATGGCGGCGCAGAGCGCCTCATCTTGCGCGAAGCCCAGCCAGCTGCCCGAGGTGCCGGCCCAGCAGATGGAATCCACCTTCGCATCGGCCAGCATCTCGGCCGCCGCCAGCACCGGTGCGGGGTCGAATTGCTGATTCGCGGCCGGCCCCAGGTTGATCGCCAGCACGCGGAACCGCGCGAAATGCGCGGTGATCCCGGGGCTGTCGCGCAGGAGCCAGGCGATCGCCGGCTCGAGGACGGTGTTGGAGGAGGGGGTGAGGAATCCGAGGCGCATGCAACCCCGGTTAGCCCCTCAGCCGCCCCTTCTCAACCACCGGGCGTGAAGTTCTGCGCGTCCTGCCCGCGTGTCGCCCAGCCCGTGGTGCGCCGCTCGATGAACTCCGCGATCCAGTAGAGCATGATGCCCATCATGCCGGTGACGATCAGCCCGGCGAAGACCAGCGGCACGTCGAAGCGCGAGGAGGCCACCATCATCAGCCGCCCGATGCCGGCATTGGGCGCCACGCTCTCCGCGATGATCGAGCCCACGAAGGCCACAGTGATCGCGATCTTCAGCGAGGCGAAGAAATAGGGCATGGCGCGCGGCAGCCCCACCTTGCGGATGATGTCGGACGGCTTGGCCCCCAGCGCCCGCAGCACATCGCGCAACTCCGGCTCCACGGTCGCGATGCCGGTCGCGACATTCACCACGATGGGGAAGAAGCTGATCAGGAATGCGGTGATGATGGCGGGCCAGACGCCGATGCCGAACCAGATGATCAGCACCGGCACCACCGCCACCTTGGGGATGGAGTTGAAGGCGATCAGCAGCGGGTAGAGCCCCTTGTAGACCAGGGTGGAGGAGCCGATCGCCACCCCCAGCAGCAGCCCCGCCACCACGGCCAGGCCAAAGCCCGCCAGCGTCGAGATCAGCGTGTGGATGCTGTCATCGAGCAACGGCCTCCACCATTTCACCGCGGCCAGCCAGACATCGCTCGGCGCCGGCAGGATGAAGGTGGAGATGCCGAAGACTTCGGTCGCCACCTCCCAGACCAGGAAGGTGCCGGCGATGACCAGCCAGGGCAGCCAGGCCTGCAGTGTGCGGCGGCGGCGGGCCGAGGCGGCCATCGCCTCGATGCGGGATTGCGCCTTGCTGGACATCAGGTGACCTCCTCGCCCTTGCGGGCGAGCGCGATGAAGCCGCGCAACTCGGCCACCAGCTTCGTGAATTCGGGCTCCACCATGGTCTCCTGGTTGCGCGGCCGCGCGAAGGGGACGGTCCGCTCGGCGATGATCCGCCCGGGGCGGGCAGACATTACCAGCACGCGGTCGGCCAGGTAGCAGGCCTCGCGCAGGTCATGCGTCACGAGGATCACGGTGGGTTTGCGCGCCATCCAGACCTGCTGCAGCACATCCCAGAGATCCTCGCGCGTGAAGACGTCGAGCGCGGAGAAGGGCTCGTCCAGCATCAGCAAGGGGGGCTCATGGATCAGCGCGCGGCACAGGCTGGTGCGCTGCTGCATGCCGCCCGAGAGCTGGTAGGGGTATTTTGCGCCGAAGCCTTCAAGGCCCACCAGCTTCAGCAGGTCCAGCGCCTTCTGCTCATATTTCGCGCGCTCCGCGCGCAGGCGCTTGCGATGTTCGGGCACCACCTCCAGCGGCAGCATCACGTTGTCGAGGATGCTGCGCCAGGGCAGCAGCGTCGGGTTCTGGAAGGCCATGCCGACCAGCGAGAGAGGGCGGTCCACCTCCTCGCCCGCCACGACCACATTGCCATCCGTCGCGGGCCAGAGGCCGGAGACGAGGCGCATCAGCGTGGATTTCCCGCAGCCCGAGGGGCCCACCACGGCGATGAACTCGCCCTGCTGCACGTTCAGGCTGCATTCCTGCAGGGCCAGCGTGCCTTCGACACCGCCATAGCGCATGGCCACGCGGTCAATCTCGACAAAGGGGCGCGTCATGCGGGGCTCCGGGTGGTCCAGGGGTCGCGGCTAGCATGAGAGCTAGCAGCCCGGCCGGCCGCTTCCCACCGCATGGAAGCGGAACGAAGCGGCTGCGCGCGCCGGCATGCCTGTTTCCCGGGCGGTGGCCGCGCGCCGCCGCCCGGGAAGCGTTCAGATGCGGCGCTGGTCCGCGGCCGGCAGGAAGTCGGGCAGGTAGAACTGGCCGGCCTGGATGCGCGGGGCGAGGTTGAAGGCGCCCTCCACCGCGGTGATCCCGGCCTGCATCCGGGCCGTATCCACGGCCGAGAGACCATGGCTACGGACGTTCTCGGTCATGATCACGCGCTCCACGTTCAGCTGGTGCCGCTCCATCTCCAGCGCCGCATCGGTCAGCGGTTCCACCTGGCGCAGCACCTGGATCATGCCGGCGGGGTTGCTCAGCGTGTCGCGGAAGCCGCGGATCAGCGCGGCGACGGCGCCGCGCACCACGGCCGGGTTGCGCTCGGCATAGGCGCGCGTGGTGAGCAGCGCGCCGCCATAGAGGTTCAGCCCGTGATCGTAATACATCATGATGCGCTGCTGCGGGATGGGCAGCCCAATCCCCTTCAGTGCCAGCGCCGAGGTGGTGACGAAGCCCGTCACCCCATC
>JAIYCD010000170.1 GCA_027488195.1 Acetobacteraceae bacterium
AGCTGAGGTTGCTCCGGACCTGCGGCGTCCAGAAGCGACGATACCCCGCCGTCACCCCCCAGGCCGGCACCGGATCGAGGCTGAAATTGGACCCCACGCCCGCCAGGCCCAGATTGGTCAGCGCATCCTGCCCATTGGTGCTGCCGGCCATGTAGCGGCCCATCCCCTCGCCCGCATAGGCCATGGCGAGCAACTCATCCGCGCCGAAGGCGCCCGAGAGCCAGCGCATCGGGAAGCGGACATGGCCCGCCACGCCATAGCCCGTGGCGCTGCGCGAACCGCCGGCCATGGCCTCGGCCGCCGTGCCATCGGTGCGGATCTGCAATTGCCGGATCATGCCGCGTGCGCCCAGCTCCAGCCCATCCTTCCGGTAGGTGAGCCGCGCATGGAAATCCGGCATGGCGTTGAAGGCCGGGCTCGCCCCGCCATCAAGCCGGCTGTCGGGCGTGAAGACGCCGGTGGCCGAGGTGTATTGCGTGTCCGGCGCCTCGATCGAGACCTGGCCGGTCAGCCCCGGCGCCAGCCGCGCGGAAAGCCGCAGCTGCGCCTGACGGATGAAGGACTGGTTGAGGTTGGTGGCGTCGATCAGCGTCTCGTAGAGGCCCTCGTTCCAGAGGCTGTTCGCCTGGCCCACCAGCACGCGGAAGCGTTCATCCCCCAGCTCTGCCCAGGCCTGGCGCAGCCGGAAGACGGCGTTGGAGGAGGTGGGCGAGCCGCCGCCGAAATCCCCCTCCAGCCGGGTTTCCAGCGTGCCCCAGCTGGTCAGGGTGCGGGTGTCCACCCCGAAGCGGCTGAACCGCGCCGTCATGCCGAAATCGCCGCCCTGCTGGGCGGCCGGGCTGCCGCTCAGCGGGATGCCGCCGGGCAGGGGCGCGTCGGTCTGGTTGCGGCCATTGGCGTCGGTCCAGGCGGAGAGCTTGGCGAAGCCGTAGAGGCGCACTTGCGTGTCCGTGCCGGGCACGCGGAAGGCGATCCCGGGCAGGTCGGCGCGCAGCGCGTCGCCGGTCGAGGTCTGGTCGCCCATCTCCTCGGGCGGTTGCAGGCCCGGGACGTCCCGCTCCGCGGGGGCCGTGCCGCCGGCGGCGGGCAGCGCCGCACGGGCGAGATTCTGCTGGATGGTCTGCGCCTGGTCTGCGGCGGCGCGGGCGTCGCGGGCGGCCGCCTGTGCCGCTTGCACATCGGCCTGGACCGGGTTTGCGGGCATGCGGGCGGGTCGCGCCGGCGGGGGGGACGGCGCGCGCGCCTGGCGGGCCACCAGCGCCTCCAGCTGCTCCATCCGGCGACGCATCTCTTCGTCACGCCGACGCATCTCGTTCAGTTGCTGGCGCAGTTCCGCGATGGTGGCCGCATCGGTTCCCTGCGCACGCGCCGTGGTTGCTGTGCCCATCGTGCCGAGCGCGGCGGCGACAAGCAGAAACGCGGGCACCGCCGCACTGGGCCGGCGGGGGGCCCGCGCCCTCATTGCGTGGAAGCGCGTCCGGCCGCGACGCCCTGGTTGAAGGAGCGCTGGCGGGCCCGCTGGTGCTGGTCCCAGGCGAAGCCGCCTGCGCCGCCGGCAGCCGCGCCGATGAGCGCGCCGGTGCCGGCATTGCCCGAGATCGAACCGATGGCCAGGCCGCCCAGCGCGCCCAAGGCGGCGCCGCCGCCCACGCGCTGGGTCGTCGGCGTCATCTGCCCTGTCTCATCGCAGGCGGTAAGACCAAGCAGCAGCAGCGCCGGAGCGAGGATGCGAAGCTTCATGGCGTTCCCTTTCGCGTCAGCGCTGGCCGCCGCGGCGCATGGCCGCGGCCGGGGCGGCGCAAGGATAGGTGGTGGCAGCCCAGCGCAGCAGACCATCGACCGCCTTGGTGTCGCGCTGGTCCGGGTTGGCTTCCACCCAGGCGACGAAAGAGGTCTGAACAAAGGCGAGCGACGGTGCCGGCTGCGGCAGGCAGAAGGCGGGCAGGATGCCGCCGGGCCGCGAGATCTCAACGTTGTACTGGCCGACACCCACGATGAAGCCGCGGCAATAGCCCACGGCCGTGGCGGATTCAGCATCTGCGCCGGTCGCACCGCAGAGGGTGGCGAGGACGCCCGTGCTCAGCGGCGGCAGCTGGGTCGTGTCGGAGGCCTGGGCGAGGACCGGCCCACCGGCCAGGGCCAGCAAAGCCAATCCCCCCACCCACGATGTGACATGCCGCATGACGCGCTCTCCTGCTCCGAGCCCGCGGAGCCATTCACGCCGCGTGCAATTTTTGCATATCGTCCAGGCCGGAGGCTAAGCGTTGAGTCCCTGCGCAACAATAGGAATTTCGTGCGCGCGCCGTGCGCTGCGTCCCAGTCCCGCGGCCAGTCCCGCGGCCAGTCGCGCGACCAGTCCCGCCCCCTGACCGCGTCTCCAGCCCCGCGCTGGCGCCGCTGGCGAAATCCGGGTTTCATGCCGCAATCAATGGAGGAAGCATGGACGAGCGCCTGCACATGGGCGAGCCGCCCGGTCCCATGCCGGTCTCGACCGGCACGATGCCGCCGGCCGAGATGGTCCGCGCTTTGGTGCGCGAAGCGTGGGAGCGCTTCGGCCCGGTGACGGAGGGCCGCGTCGCCGACTACATCCCAGCCCTGGCCGAGGCAGCTCCCGGCCTCTTTGGCCTGTGCATCGCGGGCGTGGATGGCCGCAGCTTCGCCATCGGCGATGCCGACCATGCCTTCTCCATCCAGAGCATGTCCAAGCCCTTCGTCTTTGCCCTGGTGTGCGAAGCGCTGGGCGGTGGCCTCGCGCGCGAGCGGATCGGCGTGAACGCGACCGGTCTGCCCTTCAATTCCGTCATGGCGATCGAGCTGAACGAGGACCGCACCATGAATCCCATGGTGAATGCCGGCGCCATCGCGACAACGAGCCTGGTACCCGGCGCGAACCTGGACGCGAAGTGGGATTTCATCCGGGAAGGCCTGTCCCGCTTCGCCGGGCGGGAGCTGGCGTTGGACACGGCGGTCCATGCCTCGGAGGCCGCGACCAACCAGCGCAACCAGGGCATCGCCCGGCTGCTGCAAGGCTATGGCCGCCTCTACGCCGACCCGGACGAGGCGACCGAACTCTACACGCGGCAATGCGCGCTGAACGTCACAGCGCGGGACATGGCCGTGATGGGTGCAACCCTCGCCGATGGCGGGGTGAACCCGGTCACGCGGGAGCGGGTCGTGGATGCCGATCGGTGCCAGCGCGTGCTCGCCGTGATGGCAACGGCCGGGCTCTACGAGCAATCAGGCGATTGGCTCTACGAGGTGGGGCTGCCGGGCAAGAGCGGTGTCGCGGGCGGGATCGTCACCATCGCGCCTGGCAAGGGCGGGCTCGGCGTCTTCTCGCCGCCGCTGGACGCGGCGGGGAACAGCGTGCGCGGGCAATTGGCGACGAAATTCCTTTCGGACCGGCTCGGGCTCAACCTTTTCGCCTCGCAGCCTCTGATCTAGAGCATGATGCGTTGAGGCGGAATCGCCGAAACGCTGAATCATCCTCTCAGCAAGCTCTAGGCCGAAGCCCGCGCCGATAGAGCGGCGGATCCCGGTCTCGCCTGTGTTTGAGAGAATGATTCGCCGCTTCGGTGATGCCTCCTCAACGGCGCCCGCCCAGCAGGCCACCCAGGCCACGAAACACCTCCTGCACCGGCCCCTGCAATTCGCGCGGCACCAGCGGGATCACGGCGGGCGGGGCGGCCGGCTCGCGCCCGGCACGGCCGAGCCGCGCCTGGCGCAGCTGGGCGGGGCAATCCGTCTCGCCGGAATCCCCGCGCAGCCATTCCACCGTGCTGCTGCGCCAAAGGCGGTTCGCCACCGTGTCGCCCAACACCTGCGCCAGCGCCTGCCCCGGCTCCACGCCCACCGTCGGCGCGGCGAGGGTGCCGCCGATACCGACCGGCGCGCGCATGGTGGCGCCGAAGACACGCAGATCGGGCCGCAGCTGCGCCGCCAGCGTCTCGTTGCGCAGATTGATGGCAAGGCTGCCGGTGATGCGCCCGGCCGAGCTTTCCAGCAGCAAGGCCTCGCTGCGCAGCAGCCCGGCCTCGGCAGCGAAACTCAGCGCGAAGCAACGGATATCCACCCCCTCGGGGGGCGCCCGGCCCAACAGCAGGATGCGCGTCAGATCCGGCCCGACCTGGAACATGCCGGCCCGCGAGAGCCGCCCTTCCACCATGGCCAGTCCCGCCGCGCCGCTGACACTGGCAGCAAGCGCCCGGGTGGTCGCCCCCTCGGCCCGCAGGTCCAGCGCCACCTCCACCGGGCCCTGCACGCCGATGCCGGCCCCCAATTCGCGCCGGATGGCAGCGACGTCGATGCCGTTCCCGCCGGAGCGAAGCACGAGGCTCGCCCGCGGCGGCGTGCTGGCGGCATCCCAGCCGATGCGCCCGCTGACCGGCCCGCCCGGTGAGGTGACGGCGAAATCGGTGAGATCGAGCCGGCCGGCGGCCAGTGTCACCCGGCTGCGCAGCCCGCGCCAGCGAAGGCCAGCCGCCTCCAGCTGGTCGGCCGTGAGGTCGAGCGTGACATCGAGGCCGCGCAGCACCGCCACAGGCAGTTCGAAGTCGGGGATCACGCGGCCTCGCGCAGGAGGCGGCGGGCGGCCAGTGGGCAGCGCGACGCCGAGGTCGAGTGTCGCGAAGCGCACCTCCCCCTGCACGCTGGGTCGCCCGCCCCAGCCGATCCGGAGCGCCCCGGTGGCGGCGAGGCCAGTGGCGGTCAGGCGCGCCGCATCCCATTGCAAGGCGGCGGACCCGGCGCGGGAGAGCCGACCGCGCGCTTCCACCTGCCGCAAAGGCGGCAATTCCAGCCCAAGCAAGGGCGCGAGCGGCGGGAGCTGCGGGGCGGTGAGCGTCACATCGAATGGGCCCGCCCCGAGGGGGTCGACCCAGGTGAAGACGCCCGTCGCCGTCAGCCGCGCCGCTCCGGAGGTGATCCGCGCTGTCACCGGCATGGCGGTGCTGGTGGTGAAGGCCAGGCGCGGCGGCGGCAGCGCCAGCTCGGCCGCGAGCGGCACAGGGCCGCGCGCGCCCTGGAGCGTGAGCTGCATCGGCTGGTCCAGCGCGGGGGCGGCCAGCGCCGCCTGGGTCAGCCGAAGCCCGGGCCAGGGCTCGGAGGCGCCGGCGGTCACGCGCAAGGCCGAGAGCCGTCCCTCGGGCCCAACCTGCGCCGTGCCGCGCAGCGGCCCGAGCGCGGGCAATGTGGCGCTGCTGCCGATCAGCGCCATGAGCCGGGCGGGCGAGGCGACCTCGGCCGTCAGCGCCAGGTTCCAGGCGGGATCGGCAAGGCTGGGGGCGACCCGGCCCTCGGCCGCGAGGCGGAAGCCCTCGCCGGCCAGCGTCGCGCGCAGCGCGAAAGCGGCGCCGAGGCTGGCGTCCAGCTGCATGGCCTCCTCACGCAGACGGACGCGACCTTGCACCACGAGGCCATCGCCCGGGCGGCGGATGGTCAGGCTATCGATCCCGATCGGGCCGGGCAGCCCATCGGGCGGATGCAGGTGCGAGGCCTCGATCAGCACGCGCCCGGGCAGGGTGCCGCCAGTGGTGCCGCCCTCGCCACCCAAGCGCCAATTGGCCGCGCCGGAGGCATCACGCTCCAGCCAGAGTTCAGCCTCGACAAGGCGAAGATCGAGGATCTCGACGCGGCCATCCAGCAGCGCGCGCAGCGCCACGGTCACCTCGAGCCGGCCGATGCGGGCGAAGTCGGGCGCCTCTGTGCCGGGCAGGTTGGCGACCCGCACATCCCGCACCGTGACCCGCGGCGGCAGGCTGAGCCCGAGGGTGATCGGGCCGAGGGTCACCTCCCGCCCCGTCGCGCGCTGCAGCGCGGCGTCGAGCTGGGCGGTCAAGGCGCCGCGCTCCAGCGCCGCGCGCAGGGCAAGAGGGCTCAGCAGCAGGAGCAGCAGCAGGCCCGCAAAGCCCCAGAGCAGCCAGCGCCTCACGCGGCGAGCGCCATGGCCAGGCCGAGTGTCACAGCAATGCCAAGCAGCGCCAGGCCCGCGCCGGGCCAGCCGCGCAGCACCGCTTCGATCCTGCTGGCACGCTCGGCGAGCGGGGGCGCGATGCGGGCGACGCCGCGCTCGGCGAAGACCAGCACATCCCCTTCCGGCAAGCGCGGCAGGCGCCGGCCCCAGCGGCGCAGGGCGCTGAAGCCGAGCGCGCCCAGCAGCACGGGCCAAAGGGCAGGCCAGAACGTGACGGAGGCGGGGTAGAGCATCCAGGGCAGCGCCAGGGCGGCGAGCACCATGCCGGCGAATGGCCAGGCGAGACCGCTTGGCGGACGGGCCTCGGCCGCCTCGGCCAGGCCGGTGCGCAGCTGGGCGGCGAAATGCAGCATCAACATGGTGGTCCCCGCGGCAGAGAGGGCGGACAGCCAGCCCAACAACCCGGCGCCCAATTGCGCCTTGGTCGCTTCCTTGGCCAGCGCCCCGCCGGTCAACGGCATACCACCGAAACTCAGCACCAGCAGCAGGACCGGGCCCATCACCCAGGCGGCGCGCCGCGCGCCGGTCGCCATCGCCACGCCCACGCCGAGGAAGAGCGCACCCTTGGCCAGCACGTGGTGCGAGGCGTATTGCGCGGCGGCGAGCGGCGTTCCGGCATCGCCTGCCGCAAGCCCGAAGCCAAGCGCCGCCATCACCACGCCCATCTGGCTCACGCTGGAATAGGCGAGGATGGTCTTCGGGTTGCGCTGCGTGATGCCGAGCACCACCCCATAGAAGGCGGTGACGAAGCCCATCGTGCCCAGCGCCTCGCCCCAGAGGGCGATGCTGCCCTCCATGGGCAGGAAGCGGATGAGTCCGATGATGCCGGCCTTGATGATGACGCCGCTCAGCACCGCCGAGGCCGGCATGGGCGCGGCCGGATGCGCCAGCGGCAGCCAGACATGCAGCGGCACGAGGCCAGCCTTCAGCCCGAAGCCCAGGATCAGCAGCAGGATGGTGACATCGCGCACCGGTGAGCCCGGCAGCGCCGCCACCGCATCGCTGATGGCGAGGCTCTGGCCCGGGATGTTCACGGCCAGCAGGGCAAAGGCGAACAGGAGAAAAACCTCGCCCAGCACGGCCAGCGCCAGGTAGATCGCGCCGGCGCGGCGGGCGCGGCGCGTGGCGTCCTGCACGACGAGCCCATAGGCGGCGAGGCTGACCAACGCGAAGCTGAAGTAGAAGGTGACGAGGTCGCCCGCGATGAAGACGCCGAGGCTGCCCGCCAGCGTGAGCAGCCACCATCCGGCGAAGCGCGTGGCGCCAGGAAGGTAGGTGCGGGCATAGGCCCCGGCCGCCGACCAGAGCAGCGCGGCAACACCCAGCAGCAGCGCCCCCGGCGCATCGAGGGAGAGCGTGAGCCGCAGCCATTCAGGGTAGAGGACGAGGGGCGGCTGCCCCGCGGCGAGCAGGGCGGCGGCAAGGCCGGGCAGCGGCGCCCAGACGAGCAACCCCGGCAGCCGCGCCCAGCCCCGCGTGCTGACGGCGGATGCGAGCAAGGCGAGCGGTGTTGCGATCGTCGCCAGGAGCAGGAGATGCGCGAGAAGGGTCATCGGCCGATCAGCACCAGTCCGAAGGCGCCGAGCGGCAGGAAGCCCATCAGCACGGAGAGGATGGCGAGGCCGAGGGCCACGCGCTCCTGCACCGCATCCACAGGGGCAGCGGGCACGAAGGGCACAGCGGGCGCGCGCATGGTGGCGCTGAGCACGCGGAAGACATAGCCGCCGGTGAGCAGACCGCCCGCCACGATGACCAGCGCCCACCACCATTGCCCGGAATCGAGCGCCGCCTGCAGCAGCAGCCATTTCGCCGTGAAGCCGCCGCTCGGCGGGATGCCCATCAGCGAGAGGCCGGCCAGGCCGAAGGCGAGCACCGAGAGCGGGGCCACCCGTGCCGCGCCGTGCAGTTCCGCGATGCGATCATGCCCCATGCCGCGCGCGATGACGCCGGCAGCCAGGAACATCGCCGCCTTGGCGAAGGCATGGCTGATGGCCTGGAGCGCGCCGCCGGTCCAGGCGCCGGCCGCGATGTTGGCGGCGCTGCCGGCCACCAGAGGGAACATGAGAAACAGGTAGCCGATCTGCGCGACGGTGGAATACGCGACCAGCAGCTTCAGCCGCGCCTGGCGCAGCGCCACGAGGCTGCCGAACAGGATCGCCCCCGCCCCCAGCAGCGCCAGGATGGGCGCCACGGCCAGCAGGAGTGCGGCCGGCATGACCCAGAACCACAGCCGCAGCAGCAGCACATAGGAGGCCTTGACCACGAGCCCCGAGAGCAAGGCGCTGGCGGCGGGCGGCGCACCCGCATGGGCCGCCGGCAGCCAGAGATGCAGGGGAAACAGCGCCATCTTGCCAAGCAGCCCCACCGTCATCAGCGAGGCCGCCACGATGGTGGGCGCATCCGCCCGTGCTGCGTGGGACAGCAGCAGGATGTCGAGCGTGCCGTAGGCGCCGTAGAGCAAGGCCGTGCCGAGCAGATACAGCACCGAGCCGATCAGCGCGAAGAGCAGGTAGCGCAGTTCCGCCTTGAACTGGGTGGCGCGGCCATCGAGGCAGGCGAGCGCCAGCGCGCCGAAGGTCAGCATCTCCAGCGCGACAAACAGGTTGAAGAGGTCGCCGCCCAGGAAGGCCGCGTTCAGCGCCGCCCAGAGCGCCAGCAGGAAGCACCAGAAGGCGAGCGGCGCGCGCGCTTCCGGCGCGCCCTTGGGCGTGTGGTAGTCGGCGCGCGCGAAGAGCATGATGGCGGCGATGATGACCGCCGTCGTCATCAGCATCGCCGCCGCCAGCCCGTCGGCGCGCAAGGCGAGGCCGAGCGGCGGCGCCCAGCCGCCGATGAAGGTGACGACCGGCGCCTTGGCGTGCAGCACGCCCGCCAGCAGCACCGCCGCCATGGCGAGGCCCGCGGGCATGAGCCATAGCGCGATCCGCTCCGGCGCGCGGCCGCCGAGGGCGAAGCCCAGCAGCAGGCCGGTGACGGGGACCACCAGCATCAGCAGCAGCAGAAATCCGCCTTGTGTCGCTTCCATCAGCGCGGCGTCTCGTCTTCGGCGATGGTGGCGGCCCCGGTGATCTGGAAGAGTCGCAGCACCAGCACCAGCGCCAGCGCGGTCGCCGCGAAGGCGACGACGAGGCCGGTGATCACCAGCGCCTCCGGCACCGGATCCGCGCCGCGCCGCGCGACAACGCCGAACAGCAGGAACACGCCGCCGCCCAGCAGGTTGAAGGCCAGCACCTTGCGCAGCAGGGCCGGCTGCGTGATCAGGCCATAGAGCCCGAGGGCCACCAGGGCGGATGCGGCGAGGCCGTAGATCATGGCCGCCGCCCCTCGGGTGGGCCGGCCACCATCAGCACCAGCGCCGCCGCGACGGAGAGCGTCATCGCCGCCTCGATCAGCAGGATCAGCGGCTTCGCGAAGCCCGGGGGATAGGCCAGGAAGCCATCGGCGATGACGAAGCCGAGCAGCCCCACCCCGATGAAGGCGAGCGGCCCCGCCACAACCGCCCAGCGCAACCCGCGCGAGGCGACCGGCGGCAGGCGCCACAGCCCCGCCACCCAGGCCAGGATGCCCATTGCCGCCAGGATGGTGCCGCCCTGGAACTTGCCACCCGGCGCATCCGCGCCCACCCAGGCGATGTAGATGCCGACCACGATGCCGATGGGCGGCAGCACGCGGGCGAGAAGGGAGAGCGGTCCACTGGACTGCACCGGAAAGACCGGCCCGGGCACGGCACCCCAGCGCCGGTCCGGCGCCATGCTCCAGATGGCGAGCACGGCGAAGACCAGCACCACCGCCTCCAGCAATGTGTCCAACCCGCGATAGGCCATGAGCACGCCGGTGATGGGGTTGGCCACACCCAGCTCCGGCAGGTGCCGCGCCACCGCGGCCGCCTGGCTTGGCGCCGGGTCGGGCAGGTTCAGCACCGCGACGGCGAGGGCGAGGCCAACCACGCCGCAAAGGAGGGCGGCGGCGATCCGCTGGCGTGGCCCTGGCGCTGCCGCGTCGATCTCGGCGCGGCCGCCGCGCAGGCGCACGACGGCGAAGAGCAGGATCACGCCTGTGGCGCCGGCGCCCAACGCCGCCTCGGTCAGCGCCACATCCACCGCGCCCAGCCGCACCCAGACGAGGGAGAGCAGCAGCCCATAGGCCACGAAGCCGATCACCGCCGGGAAATTCCCGCGCACGGCGAGCGTCCAGACCGCGACGCCGACCACCGTGAGCGCGAGGATGAGGTCCAGCAGCAGGCTCACCGCGGCGGTTCCGAACGGCGGATGCGCTCGGCGATGAGTTGCGTGGCCGTGGCGCCGGCCAGCAGCACCAGCAGCCAGACGAGGATGAGCTTCAGCGCGGGCAGCCAGCCGCCGGCCCAGGGCAGCAGGCCCAGCACGATGAGGCCGAGGCCGAGGCTGTCGGCCTTGGTCAGCGCGTGCAGGCGGCTCAGCGGATCGGGGAAGCGCAGCAGGGCCAGGCTGCCCGCGATGAAGAAGACCACGCCCGCCGCGATGGCGAGGCCGCTGAACAGGCTCCAGACCAGGCTCATCGCGCGCCGAGCCCCCGCGCCGCCAGCACGAAGGCGACCGAGGCGAAGGCGCCCAGCAGCGCCAGCACCAGCGCCACATCCACCACGCCTGGAAGCTCGGTCGCCGCCGCCACCAGCAGCAGCGCGCCGATGCCGCCCGAGCAAAGGAGCTGCGCCGCCATCATCCGGTCCGCGGCGCCCGGCCCGCGCAGCGCGCGGTAGAGGCCCGCCAGCGCGGCGAGCAGGATCAGGCCGGCGGCAAAGAGCAGCGCCTCAACCATGCCGGGCACGGGCATGGAGCGCCTCGGTCGCGGCGAGGTCGGCCGCCACGGGCAGGCGTGTATCGAGCGCGTGGATCACGAGCATGCCCGGTTCATCCTCGCCGGCCGGGAGCGCGCCGGGGGCAAGGCTCGCCAGCGCCGTGAAGCTGTCGCGCGCCATCCCCTCGGGCAGGGCGGTGGCGTGCGTCACCAGGCCCGGCTGCAAGGACAGGCTTGGCGCGAAGGCGCGCCGCGCGATGTCGGTCCCGGCCAGCAGCGTCTGGCTCGCGGTGCGCGCGACGAGGCACAGCGCCGCCACGGGGTTGGCCAGGCGCATGCGCCCTGGCATGAGCCGCGCGCTGGCCCAGGTGGCGAGCCCCGCCGCCAGCAGGCCGAAGCCCAGGCCAGCCACACCGCCGGCCAGCACCAGCCAGAGCCCCAGGAAGAGGGCGAAGCGGGCAGCCCGCTCCATCCTCAACGGCGCGCCGGCGGGCGGCCGCCGAAGATCGTGACGTAGAGCGTGGGCAGGAAGACCAGCGTCAGCAACGTCGCCACCATCAGCCCGCCCATGATCGCAAACGCCATCGGCCCCCAGAACACCGTGGGCGCGATGGGGATCAGGCCGAAGACGGTGGAGATCGCCGTCAGCATCATGGGCCTGAGGCGCGAGGAGGCGGCGCGCACCACCGCATCCCAGACCTCGGCGCCGGCCTTCCGCTCATCCTCGATGGAAATGATGAGGATGACGGCGTTCTTCGCGATCATCCCCAGCAGCGCCAGGATGCCCAGGATGGCCACGAAGCCGAGCGGCCGGCCCGAGGCCAGCAGCATCAGCACCACGCCGATGATGCCGAGCGGCAGCAGCGCCAGCACCATGAAAAGCCGGCGGAAGGAGACGAGCTGGAACATCAGCAGCGTCAGCATCACCACCAGCATCACCGGCACCACCGCCAGCACCGAAGCCTGGGAGAGCGCGCTCTCCTCCGCGATGCCGCCGAGATCCACGCGATAGGGGCGCGGCAAGGTCGCGTTCAGCGCGTCGATCTTGGGCTGCATGATCGCGACCACGCTGTCGGGCAGCGTTCCCGCCGTGACGTCGGCGCGCACGGTCAGCGTGGGCACGCGGTCCCGTCGCCAGACCATCGGGTATTCCTGCTCGTCATCAAAACTCGCGAGCTGGGTGAGCGGCACCATGCGCCCGCCCGGCAGCGGGATCTGGATGGTGCGCAGCGTATCGAGCGAGAGGCGCTCCTCCGCCGTGGCGCGGGCCACCACATTGATCAGGTAGATCTCGTCGCGCAGCTGGGTCACGGTCGTGCCGGTGAGTGCGGCGTTCAGCACGGCGGAGACCTGCGCGGAGCTGAGGCCGAGGCGCCGCGCCTCATCCTGGTCCACCCGCACGCGCAATTGCCGCGCGGGTTCCATCCAGTCGAAATGCACGAGGCGGGAGCCGCGCGCCTCGGCCATGATGCGCGCGACATCCTGCGCGATCTCGCGCACCTTCTCGATGTCCGGTCCGTTCACGCGGTATTGCAGCGGCCAGCCGACGGGCGGCCCGAGTTCCAGCGGATAGACGCGCGCGACCGCATCGGGGAATTGCTCCGCCATCAGGCGTTCGAGCTTGAGATGCAGCCGCTCGCGCGCCGGCAGGTCCTTGGCCACGACCACCGCCTGGGAGAAGAAGGGCAATGCGAGCTGGACGTTCAGCGGCAGATAGAAGCGGATCGCGCCGCGGCCGATATAGGTGCTCCAGCGCTCCACATCCGGGTCATTGGCCAGCGCCGCATCAAGGCGCGTCGCCGCCGTCTCGCTCGCGAAGATGGAGGCGCTCTGCGGCAGGGTGATGTCCACCAGCAATTCCGTCCGGTCCGAGGAGGGAAAGAATTGCCGCGGCACGAATTGCATCGCGAAGACCGAGACGCCGAAGACGCCGAGCGTGATGGCGATGGTGATCCAGCGCGCGCGCAGCGCGAGCCTCAGCAGCGCCGTATAGGCGCGCAGCACGGCCCCGGGCTTCTCGGGCTCGGCGCTGGTGGCGACCGGCTTCTTCAGGATCGCCATGCCGAGCAGCGGCGCGAAGAGCACCGCCACGAACCAGGAGACGATGAGCGCGATGCCGACCACCGCAAAGATCGTGAAGGTGTATTCGCCGGCCGAGGATTTCGCGAAGCCGATGGGCAGGAAGCCCGCGATGGTCACCAGCGTGCCGATCAGCATGGGTGCGGCCAGCGCCTTGTAGGCGAAGGTCGCGGCATCGCGCTTGCTGTCGCCCGCCGCCAGCCGGCGGATCATCGCGTCGATCGTCGTCATCGCATCATCCACCAGCAGGGTCAGCGCGATGATGAGCGCGCCCAGCGAGATGCGCTGGAGATCGATGCCCAGCAGCAGCATGACCGGAAACACGATGGCGAGCGTCAGCGGAATGGACAGCGCAACGACCGAGCCGGCCCGCACGCCGAGTGCGAGAAAACTCGCCACCATGATGATGAGGATGGCCTGCCAAAGGCTCTCCATGAAGTCGCCGATCGCTTCGTCCACCGTCACCGCCTGGTCGGCCACCAGCGTCGCCTCGATGCCGATGGGCAGCTGCGCGCGGATGTCGGTGATGGCGGCCTGCACGTTGCGGCCGAGAGCCAGGATGTCCCCCGCCTCGCGCATCGCGATGGCCAGCCCGATGGCGGGCGTGCCGTTCACCCGGAACATGGGCTGCGGCGGGTCGGCGAAGCCGCGGCGGATGGTGGCGATGTCGGTCAGGCGGAAGACGCGCTCGCCGATCACGAAATTCACGGCGAGCAGGTCCTGCTCGCTCTCGAAGGCGCCGGAGACGCGGACGGCCAGCCGCTCCTGCCCTGTCTCGATCATGCCCGACGGGCGCACCAGGTTCTGCGCCTGGAGCGCCTGCAGGATGGCGCCGTAGTTCAGCCCGAGGCCAGCCAGCCGCTCGGTCGAGAATTCGAGGAAGACGCGCTCATCCTGCGCGCCCAGCAGCTCGATCTTCGAGACATCGGGCACCAGCAGCAGGCGGGAGCGCGCATCCTCCACGAAGTCGCGCAATTCGCGCTGCGTGAATCCATCGGCGGTGAAGCCGTAGATGATGCCGAAGGTGTCGCCGAAATCATCGTTGAAGAAAGGGCCGACCACGCCCTGCGGCAGGGTGTGGCGCATATCGGCGATGCGTCGTCGCACCTGGTACCACATGTCGGGCACGAGGGCCGCGGGCGTCGCGCCCTTCAGATCCACGAAGATGGTGGTCTGACCGGGCACGCTGTAGCTGCGCAGACGGTCGAGGTTCGGCGTCTCCTGGAGCGTTCGCTCCAGGCGCTCGGTCACCTGGAGCAGCGTCTCCTCGATGGTCGCCCCTGGCCAGACGGCGGAGACGATCATGGTGCGGAAGGTGAAGGCCGGATCCTCGTTGCGGCCGAGCTTGTAGAAGGCGAAGCCGCCGGCCACGAGCGCCACGAGCATGAAGTAGATGATGAGCGAGCGCTTGTTGATCGCCCATTCGGAGAGGTTGGGGCCGATCATCGGAGCAGCCGCACCTTCTGGCCCGGGCGCAGCGTCTGCACGCCGGCCGTCACCACGATCTCGCCGGGCTGCAGCCCCTGGCCCACCACCACATGGCCCGGATCATGCCGGATCAGCTCCACTGTGCGGAGCGAGACGGTCTCATTCGCGGGGTCCACCACCCAGACGGCGGGGCCGCGCTCGGCCCGCGTGAGCGCCGAGGCGGGAATGGAGATGCCCGGCGTGGTGCCCAGGCGCATCTGGCCGGTGACGGTGGAACCGAGGCGCATCTCGGGCGGTGGTTCGGCGAGCCCCACGCGGACCTGGAAGGTGCCGGTGACCGGATCCGCCTGGGGCGAGACCTCGCGCACGCGGCCCTGGGCGCGGATCTGCGGCTGTCCCGTGATGTTCACCTCGATCAGCGGATTGGCCGGCGCCTGGTCCTTCACCTGGGCCGGCACGTCGAACACCGCATCCCGCCCCTCGCTGCGGGCGATGCGCAGGATCATGCGGCCGGGCTGCACCACCTCGCCCGGCTCGGCGCCGCGGCTCGTCACGCTGCCGGCGACGTCGGAGACGAGCTCGGTGTAGCCGAGGCGGGTTTCGGCGATGCTGACCTGGGCCTCCGCCGCATCCACGGCCGCGCGGATGGTCTGGAGCTGCTGCGCCGCCTGGTCGAAGCGCACGCGTGTGGTGAAGCCCTCCCGCAGCAATTGGCCCTGGCGCCAGTAATTGTTCTCGGCCTCGCGCAATTGGCCGCGGGCGGCGACGAGGCTGGCGCGCGCCGCGCGCAGCCCGTTCTCCTCATTGTCGCGATTGAGCCGGGCCACGACCTGGCCGGGGCGCACCGCATCGCCCACATTCACGAGGCGCTCCACCATCCGGCCATCAATGCGGAAGGCCAGGTTCACCTGGGTTTCCGCCTGCACCGTGCCGGTCAGGCTCACCACATCGCCACCCGCGCTGCGCTCGGCCGCGATGACGCGGACCGGGCGGATTTCGGGGGCCGGCGGCGGCGCCGCATCCTCGCAGCCGGTCAGGACAAGAAGCGCGAGAGGCAGGGCGCGCAAGGCCTGTCCGAAGGGCGGGGGGAATGGCATGGGCATCCTCTGTTCGGTTCAACACGGCCTGACTCCGCCGATGGGAGCGAATGGCATGAAACCACGAACCGCCGCGCGTGCGCGAGAAACTCGCATTCCAGGCAGCGGGACGGAACGGCCGGCCATCCCAGGCCTGCGCCGCGCGTCCCAAAGCCGTGGTGGTCAGGGCGCCGGCAAGCCCTCGCGGATGCGGCCGGCCATGTGTTCGAAGAAAGGATTCCACGAGATCCGCACCAGCGAATCGAGCGCCATGACCAGCACGCCCGTCTCGCCACGGATGGCGGTGGCGCCGAGGCTCACGCCGAACTCCCCTTCCCGCTCCGGCCGCACCCCGTAGAGCGAATCCGTCTCCGGGAAGGGCAATGCGACATGCGAGAGGGAATAGACGTCGCGCGGGTAGATGAGGCCGAGCGGCACCACCTCCTCTTCGGTCGAACCGGCCGGTGTGATGCGCGCCACCATCTCCAGGCTGTTCTCGTCGCGGTTCGTGATGATGGCGAGTCGCCAGTTGCGCGGCGCGTCGGGGATGATCCGTTCCACCGCCGGGTCGAAGGCGGGGCGCAGCAGGAAGCTCAGCTTGGTGCCGCGGTTGCGGTCGAAGATCACGAGTTCGCTGCCATTGGCGGGCAGCAGGGCGAAGAAATCATCCACCAGCGCCCGTGTGCTGACGGTGAAGTCCATCAGCGACTGGAAGGCGAGGATGGGCGCCATGCCGTCCAGCCGCCCGGCACGGGAGAGGCGCCGCACCTGGCCCTGCACTTCCTGTGTGAGGCGGAAGGATTGCACCGCCGCATTCACCGGGAAGGAGTTGTATTTGAACGGGTTGAACTCGGGCAGGATGGAGAGCCAGGCCGCCTTGGCGAAGCGCGGCAGCAGCGCGGGAAGCCCGGCCAGCCCGGCGAAACGCGCGAAGGGCGAGACGCCCACCATGGGTGAGAGGACGATGACGCGATCGGGTCGGACCAGGCTCGCATCCTCCACCGCATCCATGGCGTGCTTGAGCGAGAGCGCGCCGCCATTGGAATAGCCCACCATATGGACCACGCCGTTGGGGCCGGCGCGCCGCCGCGCCTCGCGCATCGCCATGCGGGTGGCGGCGGTCCAATCCTCCCAGACCGCCTCGGTCAGCCCGGCCGGCACGGTGCCGTGGCCTGGCACGCGCAGGCCGAGAGCGACGAACCCCTCGGCGCGATACAGCTCCGCCACGTGGCGCAGGCTGTAGGGGGCATCCGTCAGGCCATGGATGAGCACGACGGCGCCGCGCGGTGCGCCCCCAAATTGCTCAAGGGCGGGCTCCAGCACGAAGGAACGGTTCCAATCCCGCGCGAAGCGGGGCGGATGGATCGGGCTGCCGGCGAAGAAGCGGTTTTCCGGCGTGCGCGCCTCGGGCGGAAGGCGGGCCGTGACCTCGCGCTCCACCTGGGCGAAGACGCGCTGCTCGGCCGCGAGCCAGGCGGCCCAGTCCATGCGGTTGATCAGCTCGGCGCGCGGCTCGTCCGGGATTTCGGTGTGCCAGAGATCGAGCGGCGGCCCCATCTGGCTGTCCACCACGCGCACCACGATGACAACGAGCACCACGGCCAGAGCCGCATAGGCCAGCCGCCGCGTCCATCGCCAGAGCCAGGAGCCGATCCGCCGCATCCGCATCATGTCCCACGGAATGCGCACCGGGGCCAGCTAGCCGCGCAATGCGCCGAGCAGGATGCCCTCGGTCAGGATCTGCGGCAGGATCACGGGCGCGCCACCACCCGCCGGATACAAAAGGTAGAGCGGCACGCCGTCCCGCCCATGCTCGCGGAGCAACGCGGTGATGGCCGCATCGCCGCGCGTCCAGTCGCCGGTGAGCTGCACGACGCCCGCTGCCTCGAAGGCGCGCTGCACGGCGTCCGTGTGGATGGCCACGCGCTCATTCACCTTGCAGGAGACGCACCAGGCGGCGGTAAGGTTGACGAAGACGGGCTTGCCCTCGGCGCGCAAGGCAGCAAGGCGCGGGGCGGACCAGGCCTCGCCCTGGGTCGCGGCGGCGGCGGGCGGGGCGGTGCCGAGCAACGGCAGCAGCGCCAGCGCACCCAGCACGGCGGCCAGCGCCACCGCTTCGCTGATGCGGCGCGGCGTCCGGCCGGATTGCTGCGCCACCCCCCAGGCCCAGGCGGCGAGCGCGATGAGGACGGCGCCCACCAGCGCCGTCAGCACGCCATCCGGCCCGGATTGCTGCGCCAGCACCCAGACGAGCCAGGCGGCGGCGGCATACATGGGGAAGGCCAGGAATTGCCGCAGCCGCTCCATCCAGGCCCCGGGCCGCGGCAGGAGGCGCCCGGCCGCCGGAAAGACGCCGAGCAGCGCATAGGGCAGCGCGAGGCCGAGGCCCATCGCGCCGAAGATCGCAAGCGTCGCCGTCGGCGGCAGCACCAGCGCGGCACCAATGGCCGTCGCCATGAAGGGCGCGGTGCAGGGCGTCGCCACCACCACGGCCAGCACGCCGGTGAAGAAACTGCCCGCCGCCCCGCCGCGACCGGCCAGCCCCTGCCCCGCACCGATGGAGCCACCCACCTGGAAGACACCCGAGAGATTGAGGCCCACGGCCAGCATCAGCCAGGCCATGCCGGCGACGAAGGCCGGATAGGTGAACTGAAAGCCCCAGCCCGCGCCGCCGCCCGCAGCCCGCAGCCCCAGCATGGCGCCGCCGACCGCGAGGAAGGCCACGATTACGCCCGCCGTATAGGCGGCAGCCTCCGCCCGGATCGCGCCGCGCGCCGCGCCGCCGAGCTTCGCCATGGCCATCGCCTTCATGGCGAGTACGGGGAAGACGCAGGGCATGAGGTTCAGGATAAGGCCCCCCAGCGCCGCGAAGGCCAGCAGCTGCCAGAGCGGCAGCGGGCTCGCCGGCAGGGGCCCGCCGGGGCCGGCCTCGATCAGATAGGCGCCGCGCACGCCGGCCGCATCGGTCAGGGTCAGCACGCCGGATAGCCGCGCGGGCGGCTCGGCCGGGCCGCGCGTGAGATCGAGCGTGATCTCGCCCTCGCGCCGGGTCAGGCGTTGATCGGGCGCATTTTGGATGACGCCCGAGGCATCGGGGAAGAAGCTCGCCTCACGCACCGAGGCAGGCGAGAAGCCGGCCCCGCGGATGGTCAGAGCCCCGCGCGGGCCGGAAAAGGCGAAGCGCGCCTCGAAGGGGGCAGCGCGGGGCAGCGCCGCCTCAGCTTCGCGGAAGCGGGCTGCCTGGGCCGGCACGGCCGCGGCCGCGACATCGAGGCCGAGGGTGAAGCGCCCTTCCTCGGGGATGCAGATATCGGCGCAGACCAGCCAGGTCGCATCCGCCGTGATGGTCACGTAGTCACCGGGCCGCAGGTCGCGTGGGGGGGTGACGTCCAGCAGGAAGCCGACCTCGCCCGAATAGCCGAAATTCATGAGCGGCCCGAAGGGCATGCGACTGGGCGCGGGGAACTGCAGTTGCCCCGCCTCCCAGCCCGGCCGGGCCCAGTCGAAGGTGACCTCGGGCGGCGCGCCGGCATCGCCGGGATTCTGCCAGTAGGTGTGCCAGCCGGGGGCCAGGCGCTGGTGCAGCATCAGCCGGAAGGGCTCGCCGGGCGCGATGGCGCTGCGGTCGGCCAGCAGCGTCACGGTCGCGCGGGGCGAGGTCACAGGCGCCGATTCCTGCGCCCACCCCATGATCGGAGCGAGCAGCAGGGCCAGAAGGAGAAGAAGCGCGCGCGACATGGCGGGATAGAAGGGGCATCCAGCGCCCCGCCGCAAGCCTTTCAGGGGACGCCGGTCCGCGAGCCTGTGGCATTTCTGCCACGGGCTTGCGCCATTGGAGCCTCTGCCGGAACCGCGGCCGCGTTGCGGCTTTGCCCATTCCAGACGCAAACCTGTCTGGAGAATGACATGACACGCCTGAAGACCATCCTGATGACCGGCGCGGCCCTCGCCTGCACCCCACTCCTCGCCCAGGCCCAGTCCCGGGGTTGTTTCGACGATTGGCGCCTCGCACCGCAGCAGACGGTCACCGGCCTCTACATCGGCGCCGGCGCCGGCGTGAATCTTTCGGAGAATAGCGACCTGCGCTCCAGCAGCACCCTCGCCTCGGGCCTCGCTGCGGCTGGCGTGCGGGGTCGCGGTGAAGCGATCTTCGAGCCGGGCTTCGTCGGCGTTGCTTCCATCGGCTGGGGCTTCGGCAATGGCTTGCGCATCGAGGCGGAGGGCAATTACCGGCAGAACGACCTGGAAAAGGTCGGCGGCTTCAATGGCGCCGGGCTGCGCAACTCCGCCTCGGGCACGCAGAGCTCCTACGGCGCGATGGGCAACCTCATCTATGATTTCCGCATTCCGAACGTGTCGTGGTTCGTGCCCTATATCGGCGGCGGCGCGGGCTATGTGTGGCGGAACTGGGATGGCGTCAGCGCCTCGACCGTGGGTGGCGCCAGCATCCGCTCGCGCGCGATCGAAGGCAGCTTCGCCTACCAGGCCATCGGCGGCGCGTCCTTCCCGATCGCTTCGGTCCCGGGCCTCGCGATCACGACGGAGTATCGCTACTTCGCGACCCAGCCGGTCGACTTCAACACGCGGGTCGTCGCGCCGAACGGCGCGGGCCTGGCCGGCGGCCAGCTGCGCGCGAGCGATGCGAACCACTCGGTGATGATCGGCCTGCGCTATGCCTTCAACCAGCCGCGCCCGGCGCCGGCGCCGCAGCCCGTCGCGGCCCCCGCCCCGGCTCCGGTCCGCACCTACCTGGTCTTCTTCGACTGGGATCGCGCCGACCTGACCGACCGTGCCCGCCAGATCGTCGCCGATGCGGCCACCAATGCGCGGACGGTGTCGTCCACGCGCATCGAGGTCTCGGGCCATGCCGACCGCACCGGCTCGGCCGCCTATAACCAGCGCCTCTCGGCGCGCCGCGGTGAGGCGGTGGCGAGCGAACTGGTCCGTCGGGGCATCGCCCGCAACGAGATCACGGTGCAGGGGTTCGGCTTCGAACGCCCGCTGGTGCCCACCGCCATGGGCGTGCGCGAGCCGCAGAACCGGCGGGTCGAGATCGTCCTGCGTTAATCCCCACAAAAACGCCGAAGAGGCGTTTTCGCGGGGGCCCCGGGTGGTGCCTTTCCTGCGCGCTGGCTCATCCTCCGGTGGCAAAGCCACCGGAGGGCGTCGGGGGGCCACCAACAGCCTACACACAGCAAAACGGCCGGCGGATCGCTCCGCCGGCCGTTTCGTTTGTGCCCTCCCCAGCCCTTCCGCCCCCCGGAACCCTCCGATGGCTCTGCCATCGGAGGAAGAACCGTATCCCCAGGAGCCGGAACCAAACCGGGGCCCCCATGAAAACGCCTCTTCGGCGTTTTCATGGGGAATACGTCAGTGGGCCAGGATCGCCAGCAGCAGCAGCGCCACGATGTTGGTGATCTTGATCATCGGGTTCACGGCGGGGCCGGAGGTGTCCTTGTAGGGGTCACCCACCGTGTCGCCGGTCACGGCGGCCTTGTGGGCATCGCTGCCCTTGCCGCCGTAATGGCCCTCCTCGATGTACTTCTTCGCATTGTCCCAGGCGCCACCACCGGTGGTCATGGAGACGGCGACGAAGAAGCCGGTCACGATCACGCCCAGCAACATGGCGCCAAGTGCGGCGAAGGCCGCCCCCTTGCCCGCGATGGCCGCGATCAGGAAGAACCAGATGATCGGGCTCAGCACCGGCAGCAGCGAGGGGATGATCATCTCCTTGATCGCCGACTTGGTGAGCATGTCCACGGCGCGGGCATAGTCGGGCTTCTCGGTGCCCTCCATGATGCCTGGCTTCTCCTTGAATTGCCGCCGGACCTCCTCGACGACCGACTGCGCCGCGCGCCCCACCGCCGTCATGCTCATGCCGCCGAACAGGTAGGGCAGCAGGCCGCCGAAGAGCAGCCCGACCACGACGTAGGGATTGGCCAGCGAGAAGTCGATCGCGCCCAGGCCGGGGAAGTAGGGATAGGTGGCCGGATTGGCGATGAAGTAGTTCAGGTCCTGCGTATAGGCCGCGAAGAGCACCAG
>JAIYCD010000174.1 GCA_027488195.1 Acetobacteraceae bacterium
CGGGGGCAGGTCCACCACCACCGGGCCGGGCCGGCCGGACTTCGCCACATAGAAGGCGTCATGCATCACGCGGGCGAGGTCTTCGCTGCGCTTCACGAGGTAATTGTGCTTGGTGGCGGGCCGGGTGATGCCCGTCGTATCGGCCTCCTGGAAGGCATCATTGCCGATCAGGTGCGTGGGCACCTGGCCGGTGAGGCAGACCACGGGGATGCTGTCCATCAGCGCGTCCACGAGGCCCGTCACGGCATTGGTCGCACCGGGGCCGGAGGTGACGAGCACCACGCCTACCTTGCCGGTGGAGCGGGCATAGCCCTCGGCCGCGTGGACCGCCGCCTGCTCATGCCGCACCAGAATATGGCGGATGAAATTCTGCTGGAACAGCGCGTCGTAGATCGGCAGGACGGCGCCGCCCGGATAGCCGAAGATGACATCCACGCCCTGATCCTTCAGCGCGCGGAGAACGACCTCTGCACCGCTCATCACGGCGGTGTCGGCGGCGGGGGCTGCGGTGATGGACATGGCGGGACCTCGTGTTCTGTCGGCCGAGGCTTAGGGGGCGTGCTGCGGCGCGTCAACCAGCCATTTGAAGAAATGCGAAGATTTCTGGCTGATTTCTTTCCGAAAATTGCGTCGGACCCGCAATTCGCGCATTGATCCTATGCGTCGCCGTGGGGGCGACCAGCTCCTGGTGCCGAAACCACGTCGCTTGCCGCCGCGTGTAGGTCCAGGTGCCGGCGATGGCGCGGCGGTCGGCTTCCTCGCGGCTGATCTCGCCGCGCCATTCGGCGGCGAGTTCGGGCACGCCATGGGCGCGCATGGCCGGCAGACTGGCATCCAGCCCCTGATCCACCAGCGCCCCCACCTCCTCCAGCGCGCCCTGCCCCCGCATGATGGCCCAGCGGGCGATGATGGCGGGGTGCAACTCTTCGCGCGGCGGCGTCAGGAGGATGGCGCGGAAATCATAGGGGGCGGGCGGCAGACGCGGGGCGGCGCGGTGCCAGGCGGCCAGGCTCTGCCCGGTGGCGAGAAAGATCTCCAGCGCGCGGGCGATGCGCTGACTGTCGGAAGAGCGGAGCCTCGCCGCATCCTCGGGGTGAAGCTGCGCGTGCAGCCTTTCAGAACCCTGTTCCGCCAGGCGTGCGCGCGCTTCCTCGCGCGCGGCGGCGGGCACCTCGGGCAGCACGGAGAGGCCCTGGGTCAGGGCGCGCAGATACATCCCCGTGCCGCCGCACAGGATGGGCAGGCGAGCCTTCGCCATCTCGGCCAGCGCCGCCTCGCGCCACCAGGCGACGGAGCCGGTCTCCGATGCCGGCAGCACGCCATAGAGCGCATGCGGCGCGCGCGCCTCATCCTCCGGCGGGGGGCGGGCGGTGACGATGCGCAGCTCGCGATAGCATTGCATGGCGTCGGCATTGATGACGGTGCCACCGAAGCGCTCGGCCAGTTCCAGCGCCAGGGCGGATTTTCCGGAGGCCGTTGGCCCAGCGATGATCAGGGCCCTTGGCTGCCCGGCGGATTCACGCCCTCGCTGACGCTCGGCCGATCCGGCGGGGGATGGCTGCCCGGCGGATTCACGCCCTCGCTCACGCTCGGCCGATCCGGCGGGGGATGGCTGCCCGGCGGATTCACGCCCTCGCTGACGCCCGGCCGATCCGGGGGGGTGCGGTTGCGTCATGCGCCCTGCCCCGGCATGGTCCGGCCGCCATGCCGCATGTCCTGACCCTGATCGCCGCCCCGGGTGCCCTGGCACCCGCTCATCTCAACGCCGCCCGCGCGGCCCTGACCGCGCTTGGCGCCGATTGCGACGCGCAGGAATGGCTGGCCGAGGGCGAGGCGGCGGATCTCCCCTTCAGCGCCCTGGCCGCCGAACAGGCCATCGCCGCCGTGCGCGGCGCGCTGGGCGATGCGGCGCTGGACCTCATCGCCCAGCCCCGCCCCGGGCGCCGCAAGAAGCTGCTGCTGGCCGACATGGACAGCACCATCGTCACCACCGAGACGCTGGACGAGATCGCCGCCTTCGCCGGCCTGAAGGACAAGATCGCCGAGATCACCGCCCGCTCCATGAATGGGGAGCTGGACTTCAAGCAGGCGCTCACCGAGCGCGTGGGCATGCTGAAGGGTCTCGACGCCTCCGCCCTGGACGAGACCTGGAAGGCCACCGAGCTGATGCCCGGCGCGCGCGAGCTGGTGGCGACCATGCGGCATCACGGCGCGCACACCGCCCTCGTCTCGGGCGGCTTCACCTTCTTCACGGGCCGCGTGGCGGAGCTGGTGGGGTTCCATGAGCACCACGCCAATACGCTTTTGCTCGAAGGCGGCAAGCTCACCGGCCAAGTGGGCCAGCCCATCCTGGATCGCGACGCCAAGCTCGCGACGCTGAAGCGCCTGGCCGCCGCCCATGGGCTGGCGCTGACCGAGGCGGCGACGATCGGCGATGGCGCGAATGACCTGGCGATGATCCAGGCGGCCGGCCTCGGCGTGGCCTATCGCGCCAAGCCGAGCGTGGCCGCGGCGGCGCGGCACCGCATCGAGCGTGGCGATTTGCGTGGGCTGCTGTTTGCGCAAGGCTACAAGGCGAGCGAGTTCGTCGGCGGGTAACGCGCGGCTCAGCCGCCGATGGCCCGCCAGGCCACCCGCGCGGAGATGGCGTAGAGGCAGAGCGCGAAGCCACGCGCCAGCTGGCGCTGCGGCAGGCGGCGGCTGAGCCGGGCCGCGGCGGGTGCGACCAGCATCGCCGGTGCGGCCAGCAACACCAGGCCCGGCAGGCTGACCTGCCCCAGCATCGCGAAGGTCCAGGGCCCGCCCGCCAGCGCGGCCAGCGTCGCCGGCGCAGCGATGGCCAGGTTGAACACCGCACCCGCTCCCACGGCCCGGTGCAGCCCGACGCCAAAGAGGCCGAAGACCGGCCCGCTCAACGTTCCCGCTCCCACCCCCAGGGCTGCGGAGGCCAGCCCGATGAGCCCAGGCGGCAGCCAGCCCCAGGGCGCGGGCGGCAAGGCCTCGCTGGCCTGCGCGCCCAGGCCTAGCAGCAAGGTGGTGCCCAGCGCGGCCGCGATCGCGGCGAAGACCAGCAGGGAGAGCGACGGCGGCGCGAAGGGGGCGATGGCCACGCCCAGCAATCCGCCCAGGATCATGGCCGGCAGCCAGGCGCGCAGCAGCCCGGCATCCACCCCGCCGCCCCGCGCATGGGCGCGCACGGCCGTGATGGCGGAGAGCAGGATCACCGCCTGCGCCGTGCCGATGCCCAGCGAAAGCCGCTCCTGCGCCGGAAGATGTGCCAGGATCTCCAGCAGGGCCGGCACTGCGATGACGCCGCCGCCAATGCCAAGCAATCCGCCCGCGAGCCCGATCGCGGCGCCCGCGAGCACCAAGGCGACCAGGCTCCCGAGGGTGAGTTCCAAATCCGCGTCCCTCACGCCATCCAGGCGGGGGCGCGGGCCAAGCTCAGCCCCGGACCGCGGTGGCGAGTTCGCGCACCTGGTCCAGCACCTTGCGGACGCTATCCGGCCTGGCGCGGCCCTGCTCGTCCAGCGACTTGGCCAGCGTGTCGATCAGCGCGCTCGCCACCACGGCGCCATCGGCGACCTTGGAGGCGAAGCCCGCCTGCTCGGGCGTGCGCACGCCGAAGCCGATGCAGATCGGCAGATCGGTATGGGCGCGGATGCGCGGGATGGCGGCGCGCAGCGTCTCGGGGTCCGCGCTGCGGGTGCCGGTGATGCCGGTGATCGCCACATAGTAGACGAAGCCGGAGGAGGCGTTCAGCACGATGGGCAGCCGCGCGTCATCCGTGGTGGGCGCCACGAGGCGGATGATGTCGAGCCCGGCCGCCATCGCGGCCGGGGCAAGCACCTCGGCCTCTTCGGGCGGCATGTCCACGACGATCAGGCCATCCACGCCGCTCGCCGCCGCATCGGTCACGAAGCGGTCCGCGCCGTAGGAGAGGATGGGATTGAGATAGCCCATGAGGATCACGGGCGTCGCGTCATCCTCCTGGCGGAAGTCGCGCACCATGGCGAGGGTGCCGGCGAGCGTCGCGCCCGCCTTCAGCCCGCGCTGGGCGGCGAGCTGGATGATGGGGCCATCGGCCATGGGGTCGGTGAAGGGAACGCCGATCTCGATCAGGTCGGCCCCCGCGCCGGGCATGCCGCGCAGGATGGCCATGCTGGTGGCGGGATCAGGGTCATAGGCTTCGAGGTAGGGAATCAGCGCGCCGCGGCCCTCGGCCTTCAGCGCGGCAAAACGGGCAGCAATGCGGCTCACAACTTGACTCCGAGATGGCCGGCCACGGTGAAGATGTCCTTGTCCCCACGGCCGCACATGTTCATCACGATCAGGGTTTCAGCCGGAAGCGTCGGCGCCACCTTCAGGACATGGGCCAGCGCATGCGCCGGCTCCAGCGCCGGGATGATGCCCTCGAGCTTCGAGCAGAGCTGGAAGGCGTCCAGCGCCTCCTTGTCCGTCGCGTTCACATATTCGACGCGGCCCAGTTCATGCAGCCAGGAATGCTCAGGGCCGACGCCGGGATAGTCGAGACCCGCGCTGATGGAATGGCCTTCCAGGATCTGGCCGTTCTCGTCCTGCAGCAGGTAGGTGCGGTTGCCGTGCAGCACGCCGGGGCGGCCGCCGGTCAGGCTGGCCGCATGCTCGGGCGTGTCCACGCCATGGCCGCCGGCCTCGACGCCCAGCATCCGCACGGAGGGGTCATCCAGGAAGGGGTAGAACAGCCCCATGGCGTTGGAGCCACCGCCGATCGCCGCAACCAGCACATCCGGCAGGCGGCCCTCGGCCTCCTGCATCTGCACGCGGGTCTCCTCGCCGATCACCGATTGGAAATCGCGCACCATCATCGGATAGGGGTGCGGGCCGGCCACGGTGCCGATGCAGTAGTAGGTGTCCTCGACATTCGCGACCCAGTGGCGCAGCGCCTCGTTCATCGCGTCCTTCAGCGTGGCGGCGCCCGATGTCACGGCGATGACCTCGGCGCCCAGCAGCTTCATGCGGAAGACGTTGGGCTGCTGCCGCTCGACATCGGTCGCACCCATGAAGACGGTGCAGGGCAGGTTGAACAGCGCGCAGGCGGTGGCCGTGGCCACGCCATGCTGCCCGGCCCCGGTCTCAGCGATGATGCGCTTCTTGCCCATGCGCTTGGCCAGCAGGATCTGCCCCAGCACGGCGTTGATCTTGTGCGCGCCGGTGTGATTCAGCTCATCGCGCTTGAAATAGACCTTCGCACCCTTCCCCGGCTCGGCGCTCGCGCGGCAATGCTCGGTGATGCGCTCGGCGGACCAGAGGGGGCTCGGGCGGCCCACGTAATCCTTGAGCAGGCGACGCCATTCGGCGTCGAAGGTGGGGTCCGCCTTGGCCTTGGCATAGGCCGCCTCGACCTCGAGGATGAGGGGCATCAGCGTCTCGGCGACGTAGCGGCCGCCGAAGCCGCCGAAGCGGCCGGCGGAATCCGGGCCGCTCTTATAGGTGTTGGGCTTGAGGAGCTGGTTCAACTGGGCATTCCCGGCGCTGGCGGTGACACTCTGTCATATAGAAGCCCCCGGTTTTTCCCAACCCCTGCTCAGCCGCGGGCGGCCGTGACGAAGGCGCGGATCAGCCCGGCATCCTTCACGCCCCGCGCGCGCTCGACGCCGGAGGAGACATCGACGCCCGGGGCACCGCTGGCCGAGATGGCCTCGGCCACATTGGTGGGCGTCAGGCCGCCGGCCAGCAGCCAGGGCTTCGGGATGGCGGCAAGGCGTGCCAGGCGCCATTCGAAGGGCGCGGCATTGCCCCCCGGCAGCACCGCATCCGGCGGTGGCTTGGCGTCGAGCAGCAGGCGGTCTGACACGGGCGCGTAGCGCGCGATCTCGGCGAGATCGGCCTCGGTGGCGATGCCGATCGCCTTCATCACCGGCAGGCCGAAACGGCCGCGGATCTCGGCCACGCGGCCGGGGCTTTCCTCGCCATGGAGCTGGATCACGTCGAGCGGCGCAGCCGCCAGCGCCGCCTCCAGCAGCGCGTCATCCGGGTCCACGAAAAGGCCGACGCGGCGCGGCCCGCCCGCGAGGCTGGCCGAGATGGCGCCGGCCTCAGCCGGCGTCACCGCGCGCGGCGAGGCGGGGAAGAAGACGAAGCCCACGAAATCCGCGCCGGAATCGGCCGCCCAGGCCAGCGCCTCCGGGCTGTTCACGCCGCAGATCTTGACCTCGATGCTCACCGGGTCAGGCTCGCCGTGATGGCCGCGGCGGCCGCGGCGGGGTCAGCAGTTTCGGTGATGGGACGACCGACGACGATCCAGTCGGCACCGGCCGCCACCGCATCCTCCGGCGTGGCGATCCGCGCCTGGTCGGCCGCCGCGCTGCCGATGGGGCGGATGCCGGGCACCACGAGCATGGGCGCCTCTCCCAGCGCGTCGCGGATCAGCGAGACCTCGCGCGGCGAGCAGACGAGGCCATCGGCGCCCGCATCCATCGCCATGCGGGCCAGGCGCAGCACCTGCTGCGCGGGGCCGCCCGCCACGCCGACGGCACCCAATTGCTCGGCATCCATGCTGGTCAGGACCGTGACGGCGAGCAGGATGGGGCGCGCAGGCCCGCGGGCCTCAGCCGCCTTGCGCGCGGCGGTGATCATGGCCGGCCCGCCGCCCGCATGCAGGGTGAGCATGGAAGCACCGAGCGGCGCCAGCGAGCCCACGGCGCCCGCCACCGTGTTCGGGATGTCGTGCAGCTTGAGGTCGAGGAAAACGGGTGCATGGGCAGCGAGGCGGGCCAGCGCGGGCGGCCCCGCGGCGCAGAACAGCTCGAGGCCCAGCTTCACCAGACCGGCAGCGGGCGCCACCTGCCCGGCCAGCGCCTCGGCACGGGCCAGTTGCGGCGTATCGAGGGCGACGATCAGCCGGCCCTCTGGGCCTGTCGGGCGGTGCAGCATGATTTGAAAAAGATCCTCAGCGCGGCTTGGCGGGCCTGGGATCGCGGCTGGCGAGTTCCGCGTCAAGCAGGGCGGCGGCCTGACGAAGCTGCGCCGCGCCACGCCGGGCGGGCAGATGGGCCAACCAGACCGTGACGGCGCCCGCCAGGAAGGTGACAAGGCAAGGGGCGAGGATTGCCTGCCAGAGGGGCAGTTCCAGGACCCAGCCCTCGGGCCAGATGATGACGGAGACCGGCTGCTGATTGGCCAGGGCAAAGAAGGCCAGCGCCGCGGCGAGTAGCGCGGGCAGCAGATAGGCGATCACCCGCCCTCGCCGGGGTCCTGGCCGCCATTGACCCGCGCGCGCAATTCCTTGCCGGGCCGGAAATGGGGCATGCCCTTGCCGGCGACCGCGACCGCCTCGCCCGTGCGGGGGTTGCGGCCCTGGCGCGGGTCCCGCTTGCGGGTGGTGAAGGCCCCGAAGCCGCGCAGCTCCACGCGATCCCCCCGGGCCAAAGCGGCGCTCACTTCCTCGAAGATCGTACCGACGACCGCTTCCACGTCAGGCAGCCGCAAATGGGGGTGCTGCATGGCGAGATGCGCGATCAATTCGCTCTTGGTCATGAACCCCTCGGGGAATGGCGTGCCTCGCATAGCAGGCCGACTTGGAAGGTTTTGCAAGGGTTGAGTAGCGTCTCACCGCAAAAGAATATGCCCTGGCCACCATCCCTGCGTCCGCAGAACGGCCACGCCGCCCTCCCAAAGCCCCACCGAGGCCATGGAGAGCACGCGCTCGGCCGTGCCGCGTGGGTCGAGGTCGCGCAGGCGGAGATCGGCCGGCAGGCCATGCGTCTCCGCAAGCCACCGCCGCGCCTCGGCCTCCCCGCCGATGGCGTCCACCAGGCCGACGGCCAAGGCCTGGCGCCCGGTCATGACCCGACCATCGGCGAGTTCGCGCACGCGTTCCTCCGGCATGCCGCGCCCGGCCACGACCATGGCCACGAACTGGCTCTGCATGTCCTGCACGACGGCGTTGAGCGAGGCGCGGCCTTGCTCGGTCAGCGGGCGGAAGGGGCTGGGCTGGTCCTTGAGCGGGCCCGAGGTCAGTGCCTCGGCGCGCAGGCCCAGGCGCTCCATGAGCTCAGACACCTCGAAGGATTGCAGGATGACGCCGATGGAGCCGGTCAGCGTCGCCTCGCGCGCGAAGATGCGCTCGGCCGGCAGGGCCACCATGTAGCCGGCCGAGGCCGCCGTGCCGCCCATGACGGCGACGACGGGCTTGCCGGCGTTGCGCAGGTTGCGGATCGCGGTGTGCAGGGCCTCGCCGCCGGCCACCGTTCCGCCCGGACTGTCGATCGAGACCAGCAGGGCGCGCACCTGTGCATCCCGCCCCGCACGCTCGATCAGGCGCACCATCTCCCGGTTGTCGGTGATGGTACCGGAGATGGGCAGGCGGGCCACATGCTCGCCGCCGAGGGCCGGGTTCTCCGGCAGGCCATCGGCCAGCAACGCGGCGCCGCCCAGCACGACGCCGAGGATGAGGGCTGCGCGCCAGAAGCCGAGCTGCCGCTTGAGGCGGCGCCGGTCGAGAAGGAGATCAGGCTCGAGGGCCATGGTGTGCTGGATCCATCCGCGTGTGCCCTGACATAGGGTCCCGCGCGGCACCTGCGAAGAGTGGACAATGGGGCGATAGACACAAGGCGCCGCTGGCGCTATGGACCGCGCCACCGAGGGCGCCGACTTAGCTCAGGGGTAGAGCAACTGATTCGTAATCAGTAGGTCCGGGGTTCGATTCCCCGAGTCGGCACCATTTTCTCCCTATAATTCAATGTCCTGCAAGGTCCCCGCCAAGTGGCGGCGACAGCCTAAAAACGTATAAACGACTATAAATTCTTATAAGACGGTTGCGGCTGCCGGATTCGGGTCGCCCTCGGCTGGTCAAAGCCCCCGTCAGAGCGTCCCCAAGGGGAATCAAGTGACGGTTCGCGAGCTGTGTGGCGTCGGTGAAGCGGGCTGCGGCTCTTACGATGCCCCTCATCCGCAACGTAGGTTCACACAGCATCTTTTCGCCGCATTGGCTCGCGAACTTCGTCAGCTCGGTGAACCTTGAGGAGCGCCCAATGAGAATCCGCGGCCGCGGCTGGATGGCAGCCATCCTGCTGGCGCTTCCCTTCGTCGCGGCGGCCCAGACGATGGTGCCATCGCAAAACGGCTCGTGCCCGTCTGGATCGAGCAACGCGGGTTCAGGCTACTGTCGCTCAACCTCCGGCAGAGGGTTCATCCCTTCGGACCGGGGCTCCTGCCCCTCGGGAACGTCGAATGCCGGCGCGGGCTACTGCGCGACGGATGGACGCACGACCTATGTGCCATCGAACCGTGGGTCCTGCCCCTCGGGAACGTCCAACGCTGGCGCGGGCTACTGTCGGGGACGATAGGAGTTCGGCGAAGGGTTGGGGCTGTTGCGTCGGGGCTGAGCAGCGACTAACGCTGAACTCCAATATCTTGGAGCGTCCGTAATGCGAATTACCACTTTCGCCATCCTTGCTTCGCTCGCAGCCGCCCCCGCATACGCGGCCGACCCAGTTGGCTCCTACAATGTGCAAGGGGCGAACCCCGGCGGCGGCGGTGACTATCGGGGCACCGTAACCGTCACGCGCACGGGCCAGAAATCCCAGGAGTTCACCACGTTTCGGATAGTCTGGGTGGTGGATGGTGTTCGCATTGTCGGTACGGCGATCGGGAACGATGATTTCCTGGCGGTGACCTATGTGTCGGGTCAGGAGACCGGCTTGGCGGTTTATGGCGCCGACGACCGGAATTGGGGCGGAGTTTGGACAACTGCAAACGGCACGCAACTGGGAAGTGAGGTCTGGATCCGCCGATAATGTTCGCTGTCCTGACCCCGAGTGCGGCTGCGCTGTGTTGCGGGAGGCGAGGCTACTAGCCGCCTAAATTCCTCCGAATGCCTCCACTCAGACGGAGAGTCCTCTGGATTGATGTCTGATGGTTGAAGCCAAGCTCCTTCGGGATAGCCTTCTTCGCATCAGCCAGCTCCACCGCCAATTCCTCCGCGACCTCACCGGCCTTGAGGCGGGCAGTCTCCTTGGTCGATCGGACGACGTACTTCTTGGTGTTGGGGTCGAGAACCCGTGCCATCCAGAAGAGGCTGACCTGGGTCTGGCAGATGGCGACGCCTCGGCGAATGGTGATGATGTCGCCCTTGAGAGCATGCTTGGATTGGCTCATCGACACTGACCCACTGATGCAAAATCTATGAACTGCCCCCTATAAACTCTCTCGCAAAGCACTGTTTTGCAAGGAAACCAGTATAATTCGCAATCAGCAGGTCCGGGGTTCGATTCCCTGAGTCGGCACCATTTCCCCCTTGAAAAAATCGTCCTTGCTGCGGACCCTGCCACGTCCCTGGCAACAGTCAGACGCTCCTCTGTCCCATGTCGTGCTGCCCGCTGGACCGTGGAGTGCCCCAGCAGTCGGCTGCGCTGAAACAGGTCTCCGCCTCCTGAACGAACGAGGCCACGACGGTGCTGGCGCTGGGGTGTCGCGGGTTCCTGGCGGCACGGAAGCTGTGGCGCTGCGGCGAAGCGTGGCGTGATGGCCCGACCGGTCCCTTGCTGAAGGTGGCAAGATGAATCAAGCGTTTCCGATGGAAAGGATCGTTTGTGCCTATTGGCCTTCGCTTGGACTGTCGCCCATTCTGCCCGTGTCAGAGCCGAGGCATGCCGCCGCGCAGCAACGCGAGCTCTGTGTGGGCCAGCTGCCCTTCCCGCCGGTGGCGCCCCACACGGTCAGCAAGCTGGTGATCTACCAAGCCTGGGCCGTGCCGGATGTGAAGTCCGACCACACGCTCGTCCGCTATCGCGCGCAGTTCCAGAACCAGTCCTCCGGGACGGTCAACCTGACTGTGCGCCCTCAGCTCGCCGGCACCTTCCCGCCAGGTGCCCGCTGGATGAGCCGTCGCGCACCTTCACCATGACGTCGTATCAGCCGGTTGACGTGGTGGTCGGCATCCTCCGGGTCCCGGGCCAGATCAATCAGCTGAGCCGGCTGCCGGATGCCCGGTCGGTGGTGCGTGCGCTCACGCCGGATTGCCCTGGCCGGAGGTAGGGAAGGAAATGCCCCCGGGCGATGCGCAAGCATGGCCCGGGGTGCGCTTCTGGCTGGGCGCTTCCCGCTCCCGGAAGCTGCCGCGGCCGTCGAAGTCAGCCTGGCTCAGGTCCCGGGGCCGACCAGCGTGATCTCGATGCGCCGGTTCTGGGCGCGCCCGGCCGGCGTGTCGTTGGCGGCGATCGGATTCGCCTCGCCACGCCCATCGGCCGAGACGAGGTTCCGCGGCGCGCCCTGGCGGATCAGGCTGTCGGCCACCGTATCGGCGCGGCGCGACGACAGGTCGAGGTTGGTGGTGATGCCCTGGCGGCGCAGCTCGGGCCCGACCGGCGTCGTGTCGGTGTAGCCTTCCACGATGATGCGCGTGTTCTGCAGGCCCTGCAGCGTCGGGATCATCTTGCCCAGCGCCTCCTGGGCGCGGCGATCGATGTGGTAACCACCCGACGAGAAGAGGATGCGGTCCGTCATCGTGATCTTCAGCCGGCCTTCCAGCAGCTGGATCGTCGCCTCATCGGCGTTATAGCGGGCCTGGAGCTGGTTATAGGCGGTCTGCAGCTGGTTGTAGCGCTGCTCGGAGACACAGCCCGCCAGCAGCGGCAGGGCCAAAGCCGCGGGGAACGCAGTCATGAGGATACGACGTTGCATGTGGATTTTCCTTTTTGCCTTCCATGGACGAACCGAGCATGGAACGACTTGCCGCGCCGGGGCAAGCGGGGGCCCCGCCGCGGCAGGCGCCCCTTTTGCGGCGAAACCTGCTAGAGGGCGCGCATGTCCATCACCACCCTCACCGTCCCCCCCGCGGAGGACGATACCCGCCTCGACCGCTGGCTGAAGCGCCGCTTCCCCGCCCTCACCCAGGGAGCGTTGCAGAAGATGCTCCGCACCGGGCAGATTCGCGTGGATGGCAAGAAGGCCGAGGCGAATACGCGCCTCCTCCAGGGCCAGGAGCTCCGCATCCCGCCCATGCCGACCAGGCAGGCGCCCAAGGCCGAGCCGCGCCCCCTGGCGGATTCCGTGGTGGCCGAGATGCAGGCCATGGTGCTCTACCGCGATGACAGCCTGATCGTGCTGAACAAGCCGCCGGGCCTTGCCGTGCAGGGCGGCCCAGGCATCAATAAGCATGTGGACGGGCTGCTGGCCGCCTTCGCCGAGGATGGCGAGAAGCCGCGCCTCGTGCATCGGCTGGACCGCGACACCTCCGGCGTCCTCGTCGTGGCGTGCAACGTCTCCTCCGCCGCGCATCTGGCCAAGGCCTTTCGCGGGCGCGACATGGAGAAGACCTATTGGGCCGTGGTGGTGGGCGAGCCGCAGCTCGCCATGGGGCGCATCTCCATGCCGCTGGTCCGCGTCGGCGGGCCGCGCGGCGAGCGCACCGCACCCGCCGAGAAGGGCGATACCGGCCAGCGCGCCATCACCGACTACAAGACGCTGGAGGTGGCCAAGCATCGCGCCGCCTTCCTGGAACTGCACCCGCAGACCGGGCGCACCCATCAGCTGCGCGTGCATTGCGCTGATGCGCTGAAGACACCGATCCTCGGCGACGGGAAATACGGACTGGAGGCCGCGCATCTGGAGGGGCTGTCCGGCAGCCTGCACCTGCATGCCCGCGCCCTGCGCCTGCCGCATCCCGAAGGCGGCTGGCTCGATGTCACCGCGCCGCCGCCGGCGCATTTCGAGGAAACCATGCGCTTCTTCGGCTTCGACAATCCCGCCCCCCGCCCGCCCCGGCGGACACGATAAGGCGCAGCCGATGAAGCGCGCCCTCGCCATCGGCCTCGGCCTGCTCGCTCTCCTGCCGCTGATGGTGGTGGGCGGCTTCCTGCTGTTCTTCGACGCGGATGCCTTCCGCCCGCGCCTCGCCGAGGCCGTGGAGCGCGCCACGGGTCGCGAATTCCGCATCGAGGGCCGGCTGCACCTGATGCCCGCCCTCACGCCCAGGCTCAAGGCCCAAGGGCTGGTGCTGGCCAACCTGCCCGGCGGCAGCGCGCCCGAGATGCTCCGCATCGCGGAGGCCGAGCTGCGCCTGGCCCTGCTGCCCCTGCTCTCCGGCCGGATCGAGGTCGCGCATCTTCGCCTTGAGGGCGGCCGGCTGCTGCTGGAGCGCGAGAATTGGCGCTTCGCCCGGCCCGCCGCGGCGCCCGCGCCCGCAACGCCCGCGACGCAATCGGCACCCGCGCGCCCCATGGCGCTGGACCTGCGCGCCATCACCCTGCGGGACTGGCAGGTCACGGCCCAGGGCGAGACACTTCGCTTGGCCGAGCTGCGGCTGACCGGCCCTGGCCCAGGCCAGCCGCTCGACCTCGCGGCCAGCCTTGTGCTGCGCGGCACGGAAGCGCGGATCGAGGGGCAGCTGGGCGCGCCCGATGCCTTTGCCGGCCCCGTGCCCTGGCCCTTCCGCCTCACCGCGAGCCTGCCCGGTTTCCGCCTCACGGCGGAGGGCCGGCAGGCGAATGGCGACTGGACCGCCACCATCGGCGCCGACATTCCGCGCCTGGAGGCACTGGTCAGCCTGGCCGGGCGCGGCCTGCCGCCACTGGCCGGGATCACCTTGCGGGCCGAGGCAGGCCTCACCGCCGGTGTCGCACGCCTCTCGGGCCTGCAGGGGCAGGTGACGGGCGGCGAGTTCGGCGGCCTTACGCTCACCGCCGCCCGCTTCACCCAACCGAACCTGGACGCGCCGCTGGCCGTGGAAGCCAGCGGCAGCTTCCGGGGCGAGGCGCTGACCCTGGCCGGCGAGGTGATGCCGATGGCGCTTGCCAGCGGCAGCCCTGCCCCGCTGGCACTGCGTATCGCCACCGGCGGCGCCACGGCGAGCCTCGCCGGCGAATGGCCCGGCGCGCTGCGGCTGACCGCCGCCGCCCCCGAGCTGGCCCGGCTTTCGGCGCTGGCGGGAAGGCCCTTGCCGCCGCTGCGCGACGCGACGCTGACCGCCGCCTTCACCGCGCTCGGGCCACTCTTCAGCGAGGGCGCGCGCGTCGGCGAATTCGTGCTGGCCTCCTCGGGCGGTGATCTTGCGGGAGTGCTGGAGTGGCGCTGGGCACCCCGCCTTGCGGTCACCGGCCGCCTCACTTCGACGCGCCTCGACCTCAACGCGCTGCGGTTGCCGCCCCCACCCCCTGCTCCGGCATCATCCGCTCCGGCGCCAGCGGCACCGGCAGCAGCGCCCGCAGCGCCGACACCTCCACCCGCCACCCGCGTGATCCCCGACACGCCGCTCGATCTCACGGCGTTGCGCGTGCTTGACACGGACCTGAGCTTCGAACTCGCCGAAGTGACAGAAGGCGCGCTCACGCTGCGCATGCTGGAGGGCCGCTTGGTCAATGCCGGCGGGCAGGCGCGGCTGGAGCCCTTCGCGGCCACCTTGCCGGGCGGGCGGCTCGCGCTGGCCCTGGCAGCCGATGCCACGGGCACCCTGCCAGCCGTCCAGATCCGCGGCGGCGGGCAGGGGATGGACCCGGCCGCCATGCTCGGCGCCTTCGGCTTCTCGAGCCCGCTCACCGGCCGCACCGATCTCGACATGAACCTGCGCGGTGAGGGCGCGACCTGGCGCGGCATCGCGGCCACCGCCACCGGGCATCTCGGGCTGGCGGTGACGGAGGGCCGCCTCAGCGGCGGGCCGGCGCAACTCATGGCGCAGATTCCGGGCTTCGCGGGGGGGGTGCCGGTGGCTTGCCTGGCGCTGCGGGGGGAGGCCGATCGCGGCCTGGTGCGCTTCACCGCCTTTTATCTGGACGGAGCAGCAGGGCGTCTCGCCGGCGAGGGGGGAATGAGCTTGCGCGACGAGACGCTGGCCATCCGCATGCAGGGGGATCTGCGGCTGGCCGGGGTCCGGGTGCGGGCGCCGATCCCGTTGGGGGGAACATTGGCGGCGCCGCGCCTCGAACTCTCTGCCCTGACCGAGGGGGCGGTGGGCAGTCTGCTGGGGGCGCCGCAGGCCGGGGGAGCCGCGATGCCGGATTGCGCGGGGGCGCTGCGCGTGGCGCGGGGGGGCCGGGAAGGGCCGGTGCCGCAAGTGACACCGGCCCCGCCGGGTCAGACGCAGCCCTCCATCAACAACCTGCTCAGGGGATTGCTCGGTCGCTGAACGCCAGTGGGGAGGGGGGGGGGGGAACCTGGCGTGAGGGCTTCGCCCGATTGGGCGCTACTGAGCCAGGGCGCGCCAGGCGATGTGGCCGACGACGCCGACAAGGGTGCTCGCGGTGCCAAGGACGACGAGGCGCAGGGCGATGAGGGCGATATCACCGCGGGTGGCTTCGGTCATCTGGGACATGGTGTGCTCCTTCGGGTGGGTGGACTGTTTCCCAAGGAGCAAGCCGCGAGCCACGATATCATAGCATTGTTTTGATTGATTATTTTTCCAGGTCTGCCATCAAATCAGGCCGGACCGCGCTGGAAACGCGTTGCAAAATGCGAGAAAACGCCCTGGCTGTTGCAAGATGCAACGGCCCTTGAGCTGGCGGTATCAGGAACCGCCCTTGCGGCTTTTTTCGATGAGCGCGATGAGCTCAGGCGGAATCGGCTCTTCCGCTACCTTGCCGAACATGCTGTTCAGCCCCCGATCAAGCCACATTGACCTGCCCCCCTAGATTCGGTCCGCCGATGACGTAGTCCGGCGGCAGCGATGGGAGGATTGCTGATGGGGCGGACGAGGGCGGACACGCCCCGGACATCCTGCGGCTGGAGCCAGCCATTGTCGAACTTGTTGGAACTGGCGGTGTTGAGCAGGCCGGTGGTGGCCGCATTCGCATCGCCCCAGATGATGAAGGCAGGCGGCGCCGCACCGCCGCTCGTGCCGTCATCGCCATGCCGACATCGACATAGCCATCGCCGTCGCCGTCGAAATCGCCGGTGGTGACGCGCGGCGTGATCAGGGCGTCCCGGCCGCTGATGATGCTGGAGGAGGTGCCGCCGAAATTGTTGCCGGTGGACTGCCAGCCATTCCCGAGGGTGAACACGCCCCCGCCATTGCCATAGCCGATGGCGAAGCAGGTGGTCGTGACGACCGAATTGCCGTCCGACTGGTTGGTCGTGACGTCGAGCGTGTCGAAGGGGGAATCCTCGCCCAGGATTTGCGCTGCGCGGAACCGGGCCTCCACATTGGCAGCGCGAAACAGCGGCAGGTTGACCGGGGCATTGGGCAGCACGCGCCCGGTGCGCGGCGTATCCGCGCGGATCGGCACGCCGCGTCCAGACCAGCCAAGCCGGGGGCCTCAGACTGAAGATCATCAAGCGTCCACCTGCATGGCCGACGGCCCTGGAAGAACCGGCGTCTGGACGAAGCACCCCCCATGAACGAGGCGTGGCATGGCGGAACGCCCTTCTGCTGCCCGGACCGCAACGGCCCATGCTGAACGCCGCGGCGCGAGAAGCGCGGCCGGGCGGGGCTTTCCCATGGCGACACCGGTCCGGTCGCGGGGCACCCTTGCATCCCTTCGCCCATCAGGGCAGATATGCGCCGCCACACCCGCGCCTGAATGCGGGAGCCCAGGTTCGGGCGGATCGGAGAGGTGGCAGAGTGGTCGATCGCGCCGGTCTCGAAAACCGGAGTAGGTGCAAGCCTACCGTGGGTTCGAATCCCACCCTCTCCGCCAGCGATCAAGTCCCCTGAGGTAACTCTAGGAACACAAGGCAAATCAGGACCTTGCCAAGGTGCCACCCCACACGACCACTACACATGGTCACTACACTTGGGGGAGAGACCTTGCCGCGAGTCCCGTGCCTCGCTCGGCTGAACGGCGGTCCCTGGGGGCTGCGGCGTCGGGTGCCGGATGACCTCCGGCCGATCATCAAGAAGCGGGAGATTTGGGTCTCCTACGGCACAGACTCCTTCGTGGAAGCAAAGCGGAGCCACCACCGGGAAATGGCTGTGGTGGATGCGCCCTTCGCGGACGCGCGGAAGCGTCTCGCCTCCGGGCAAGATTCGCCCGGTATCAGCCGGAGGGAAGCGGCTCGGCTGGCACAGGCGACGATGGACGACATCCACCACGCAGCCCGGGCTTGGTTCCACGACGAAGAAAAGCGCCTGCTGGAGCGGTGGCGGGCCACCGGCAGCGATGACGGCGGGAGCGCGCTGAAGCGGGAGGAAGGCCTCCACGCCCTCCAGGGCGATCAGGCATCCGTCCATGGTTCCGGGGGCGAGGAATGGGCTGCCGAACAGGCGGCGCGGGCACTTGCCGCCCGCAACCTCGCCCTGCCCCCTGGCGCCTTGTTCGTGGAAGCCGTGGAGGCGTTCCACGCGGCGGCGAAGGAAGCCGTTGACCGCGCTGTGCAAAGATGGGCCGGCTTGCCGCCGGAGCCCCCACGAGACGCGCGCTTCGCGGACGTGACGGCAGGCTCCCCGGCACCGATACCCCCGCCGCCCGCGGTCACCCTGGACAGGCTGATAGATGCTTACATGGAGGCACCCGAGCGCGCGCGCCTCGCCCCCAAGACCACGGCGAAGTATGCCGGCTTCCGGCGCGTCCTTTGCGACCTACTCGGCGCCGACACGCGCGCAGCAACGATCACCCGAGAGGATTGCCGGCGCGCGCAAGCCGTGCTCCTCGCACTCCCTGCCAACGCCGCGCAGCGTTACCCCACGGCAGCGGCGACGCAGATCTGTACGAAGGCCTGCGGCCCGAGGCAGAGGCCATTGGAGGCTTCGCCAACTTCAGCACCGCCGAAACCCAGCGGCTTCGGGGCATGTCGGAGCGGGAATTCATGAAGCAGCGAGAGACACTGGGCATCCTTGGCGAGGGAGCCCGGGCCGGCCGACGCCCTCGCGATAGAGCGCACCGAAGGCTTCGGCAAAGCGCTGCCAGTCGATCAGGTCGGCGAGGCGGACAAGGGGATGGCGGCGATCGACGAGGTTCACCAGGGCCGAGCGGAAGAGTTCGGGCTGCTCGGACAGCGGCGGCATCGGCGGGCTCCTGCGCAGCGATGCGGAGAGGGAATCACGCCGCTCGACTGCCTTCAACAGGAGCGTGTTTCTGCAAGGTTTTCGCACGCTCCGGACCGCGACCTTGCAAACGCGGATACTTGTGCAGGCGGCGAAACCCAGCAATCCCGAGGACTTCCACGTTGTTCACGGCTGACTACCTGGCAGACCGAGAACGAGGACGGTTGATGCCCTCCGAACGCCGCAGGATCATCCTGGCGCAGGACAGCAGCCAAGTGACGATGGAACGCGCCGCACCGCCCAGCGAGGCAGAGGTCGAGGGCGCCGCCGCGTGAGCCTAGCGCCGGTGCAAGCACTGGCCGAGGGCGTCGCGCTGGACTGGCCCGCCGCCATCACCGCCTTCGAGACCGCTCGCCACCACGCACTGTGCCCCCGGTAAGCACGCGCGCAGCCCATCATTGCGCAGCGGGAGGTCGCCGCCATGCCGGAACTGAATGCCTCCATACGCTAGGCCGCCGGGTGCCGCCGCGTCATCAAAAGGGCTGTCGCCTCGCAAGCTCCATCTCGCGAAGCAGCCAATCGCGGAAGGCCAGCGCATCGCCACGCTGCGCGCCTGCCGGCAGCAGCAGCCAGTAATGATCGCCCGTCGGGACCGCCCGGGGCGAGATGGCCATGAGGCGTCTGCGACGAAGATCCTCCGCCACCAGTTCCGGTGAGGCGATGACCGCGCCCAGTCCCTCCAACGCCGCCTGCACCGCCAGCGATGTGCTGGCGAAGAGCAGGGGCGTGACCGAAAGCCGGGTCCCGGTCGCGGCCGCCCACAAGCCCCAGTCGCCGGGTCGAACCAGGCTGCCGAACAGCGAAAGCCCGTCCAATCCCTGGCGCCTTGCCTGGCGTGCCAAGGCGGGCGTGGCGAAAGGCGCCACACTGAGGGATTGCAGCATGATGCCGCCGGGGGGCCGATGCTCGGCCGTGCGGATGGCGGCATCCACCGCATCCCGGGCAAAATCCACGGGGGCGGTCGAGGCGCTGACCTCGACCTGGAGCCCCGGGTGCAAGGCCCGCAGGCTCGGCAGGCGTGGAATCAGCCAGCGCATGGCCCAGGTGGTGTAGGCGCGCACGCGCAGTGGCGCGCCGCCTGCGCTGAGTTCGGCCGTCGCGGCCTGCATCGTGGCGAAGGCGCCACGCAACGCCTCGGCGTAACGGGCCCCCTCCTCCGTCAAGGTCGCGCTGTTGGCGCCGCGATGCAGCAGCGTCTGGCCCAGCGCCGCCTCCAACGTCCGGATGCGCTTGCCGATGGCGGGCTGGGTGACATTGAGCCGTAGCGCCGCGGCCGAGAGGCTGCCAGTCTCCGCGATGAGCGCGAGGGCATGGAGTGCGTTCAGCGGCGGCAGCGGGACGGCCATTTGCATAGCCATACCTGAAGTTTGGGTAGGGCGCCAATACGGCGCTTGGGTTCAAGCGGGAAGGCGTCCAGGCTCCATCCCAAGCGGCACAGACACAGCCCGACACGATGAGGAAGATCCAGGAACATGACCGGCCGAGAAACCCTCGCCGCGCCCGCGCTTAGCGACGCATGGCCCCTGCGGGACCAGGTCGCCTTCGCGGGCATCGGCACCACGCGCTATGGTAATTTCCCCGAAACCGACAGCTATGGCCTCGGCTGCGAAGCGTTGAACGCGGCACTCGATGACGCCGGCCTGGTGCCCGGCGACATTGATGGCCTGATCGTCAGCCGCATCCCCTCCTATGAACGCTTCGCGGAGATGATGGGGATCAACCCGCAATACTGCCTGCTGACCGAGACGCCAGGCCGCTTTTCGGGCGTCTCGCTGGCACTCGCGGCGCAGGCCATCGCGACCGGCGCGGCCAAGACCGTGGCGCTGGTCTACGGCAATAACGGCCGCAGCGTGCGGATGAATTATGGCGGCGGCGACAGCCAATGGAGCCCCTGGGGCATGACCAGCCCGGGCGCCATCCACAGCATGATGTGGCGCCGGCACATGCATGATTTCGGCACGACCCATGCCGATCTCGGCCATGTCTCGCTGGCCTTCCGCAACCACGCCTGCCTGAACCCCGACGCGGTGATGCATGGCAAGCCGATCACGCTCGAGGATCACGCCGCCGCCCGCCCCATCTGCGAGCCGCTCAAGCTGCTGGACTACTGCCTGATCAATGATGGCGGCGTCGCCTGGATCATGACAAGCGCCGAGCGCGCACGCGACATGAAACGCCCGCCCGTCCTGCTCTCGGGCTATGCGCGGCAGGACCGCTTTTCCTACGGCGGCGCGCCGGCCGATGACTACTGGCACCCGACGCTCTCCGCCTGCCGCAGCGTCTATGACCGCGCGGGCTTCGGGCGCGAGGACGTCCAGGGCCTCGGCATCTACGACAATTTCTCGCCCACCGTGATGTTCAGCCTCGAAGGCCTCGGCTTTTGCGGCCTGGGCGAGAGCGGGGATTTCGTGAAGGGCGGCACTTTGCAGCTCGGCACCGGGCGCTGGCCCACCAACACCTCGGGCGGGCATTTGTCGGACAGCTATATGCAGGGCTGGGGCGTCATCGCCGAATGCATCCGCCAGCTCCGTGGCGATTGCGGCGCGCGGCAGATCCCCGATGCCAAGGCGATGCAATACATCTGCGCCACCCACATCGCGCAGAGCATCCTCTTCCGGAGGGACGACGCATGAGCCTCCAGACGCGCCCCAAGCCGCTGCTCGACAACTGGAACCGCCCCTTCTGGGCGGCCTGCGCCGAGGGAAGGCTGATCCTGCAGCGCTGCACCCGCACGGGCCAGTGCTTCTTCCCGCCCGGCCCCGTCTCGCCCTTCACCGGGCGTCCGGAATGGGAGTGGATCACCGCCTCGGGCCGGGGCGAGATCTGGTCCTTCGTCGTCTTCCACCAGAACTACTTCCCGGGAATGCGCGACGAGCTGCCCTATCCCGTCGCCATGGTGAAGCTCGATGAGGGGCCCTACCTCCTCACCAACCTCGATGGGATGAGCGCCGCGGAGGCGAAGATCGGCCAGCGCGTCTCGGTGCGTTTCCCCGGCGGGCCGGAGGGCTTCGTCCTGCCGCAATTCGGGCCGGAGGCCTGAGCATGACCGACGAGCTGATCATCACCCGTGGCGAGGGCTGGGCACAGATCCAGGTGAACAGGGAGCGGCAGCGCAACGCCATGAACCGCGCCACGCGCCAGGGCCTGCTGCGCGCCTTCGAGCAACTGCGCGGCACCGCCAAGGCCATCATCCTCACCGGCACGGGCGTCGCCTTCTGCGCGGGCATGGACCTCAAGGAGCGCGAGGTGGATCGCGCGCAGGGCATCGAGGGCGCGGGCGAGGAATGGATCGCCGTGAACATGGCGATCAAGGCGCATCCGGCCATCTTCATCGCGGCGGTGAACGGCCTCGCACTCGGCGGCGGCGCCACGATGATCAATTGCTGTGACCTCGCCATCGCCAGCACGCAGGCCAGCATCGGCTGTCCGGAGATGGGGTTTTCCACCTATCCCGGCATGGCGGGCCCGGCGATCCAGCTCTCCGGCGTCACGCGCAAGCAGGCGGCCTGGCTGGTGCTCACCACCAACCGCATTGACGGTGCCACGGCCGAACGCTGGGGCATGGTGAACCAATGCGTGGAACCCGCAGCCCTGCTGCCCACGGCGCAGGCGCTGGCGCAGAAGGTGGCGCAGTTCGACGCGGTTGCGCTCAGCGAGAGCAAGAAGGCGCTGGAGCGCATTCCCGCTTTCATCACCGACTGGCAGGAGGCGATGGATCACGGGCAGATGGTCAACCTCACCATCCGCTCGAAGACCACGGCCCAAGCCGAGGGCAGCGCCCGCTTCGCCGCCGGGGTGAAGAACCCTGGTCAAGGCGTGTAACCGAAACCCGTCTGGGAGAAGCGCTATGGCCCAATCCATCTCCCGCCGCATGATCCCCCTGCTGGGCCTCGCCGGCGCTGCCGGCGCGCAGGGCTTCCCGGACCGCTCCATGCGCATGGTGGTGGGCTATGCCCCGGGCGGCACGACGGATCTGGTCGCGCGGCTCGCGGCCGAATTCATGGGGCAGGATCTGGGCCAGCAGATCGTAGTGGAGAATCGCGGCGGCGCGGGCGGCGTCCCGGGGGCGCTGGCGGTGCTCCAGGCTGCGGCCGACGGCCACGTGCTCATGCTGCAATCGGGCGGGTTGAACCAGGCCGAGGCGCTCGGCACGCCGCTTCCCTTCGATGCCGTCGCCGCCTGGTCGCCCGTCGGGCTCATCGGCACCAGCGCCATTTCGCTCGTCGTCCACCCCAGCGTGCCGGCCAGGAACCTGCGCGAGCTGCAGGCGCATGTCCGCGCCTCGGGCCAGCCGCTGCGGCTTGGCTCGCCCGGCACCAACCTCTCAGGCGCGCTCTACGCGCAGGAGATGGGCATCGAGATCGATGAAATCCGCTATCGCGGCACCGGCCTCGTCGTGAATGACCTGCTGGCGGGGCGGGTGCAATCCTATGCCATCGCTTTGCCGGGCATCCTGCCGCATATCCGGTCTGGCGGGTTGCGGCCGCTGGCCATCGCCTCGGCCACGCGCAGCCCGGTGATGCCCGAATTGCCGACGACGGTGGAGCAGGGCTTCCCCGGCATCATCACCGCCAGCTGGTTCGGCGTGGTCGCACGCGCCGGCACGCCGCCCGAGCGCCTGGCGCGGCTCGGCCAATCGGTGGCGCGCCTGGTGGCCGACCCCGTCATGCGCTCGCGGCTCAGCGAGGCCGGCGTGGATGTCACCCCCGATGCCGGTCCCGCCTATTTCGACACGCTGATCCGCGAGGATCGCGCGCGGTGCGAGCTTGTCGTGCGCCGGGGAAATCTGCGCCAGTGACGCAAGCCAACTCCAACCCGCATCCGCTCGCCGGGCGCCGCATCCTGGACCTCGGCGCCTTCTGCGCGCAGCGGCCCCATGCGCTCGCCGCCTCCATGGCGGCCCGGCTTTGCGCGGGATACGGGGCCGAGGTGATCCGCCCCCTGCCCCCCGGCGGCGAGCCCTTCGCGCAGGACGCGCCCTTGCTGCCCGATGGCCACTCGGCGCTCGATCGCTTCCTGTCCGCCGGCAAGACCGGCGGCACGGCGACAGGCCGGTTCGACGCCGCCATTGGCGACCGTCATGCCCTTGCGGCGCATGCGGCAGGGGTGCCGGTGAAGGCCCGCCTCTCCCTGTATGGCCCGGCGGAGGAAGACCCGCCGATCAGCGAGCTGGGCATCGCGGCCCTGGCCGGCCTGCTCGGCATCGTGGGCGAGGCCATGCCCGCGCCCCCCTCGCGCCTCGCGGGGCACCAGGTGGCCTACGCGGCGGGCCTTGCGGCCTGCACCGCCCTGCTGGCCGCCCTGCATGGGGGTGGCGAGGAGGAGGTGGACATCTCGCTGTTCGACGTCGCGGCCTGGCTGAACTGGAAGGTCGCGGCCGGGGTGATGGTGATGGGCCGCGCGCCGGTCCGCAGCGCCTCGCGCGTCACCTGGTTCACCCTGCCCTGCCGCGACGGCCACATGGCGCTGGTCTACCAGGAGAAGGACTGGCCGCCGCTGCGTGACCTGGTCGGCGATCCGCGGCTGAAGGATGATGCGCTCTTCGGCGACAATACCCGGCGCGGCGCGAATCGGGAGGC
>JAIYCD010000037.1 GCA_027488195.1 Acetobacteraceae bacterium
AGGCGCTTGTTCAGGATCTCGTCCGGGTAGTCGATCTTGCCGCAGCCGGCGCAGGCCAGGTTGCAGCGGAACAGGGGCTCCAGCATGAGGACGAGCGGGAAGCGCTTGCGGCCAGCCAGCTGCTGCTTGACCACATAGGCCGCGACCTTCGCCTGTTGCGCCAGTGGAATACCCATGCCGAATCCGCTCCGGTTCCGTCCAAGCCCGAGCGTCTAGCACGGGGAATGCGGCACTGCGAAGGCGTTGCGCACGCAAGGGGTTGCGGGGCGCGCATGGAGCCACACCTCCGCGGGGCGGCGTGCGATCCTTGCCCGGCAGCCGTCCCGCGCCTAATCCATCATGACCGCGAACCCGGAGCCCGCCCCGTGAGCCACGCCGCAACCAGCCACAGCCTGAACGAGCTCGAAGCCCGCCTCGCCGGCAGCCTGGACGACAACCTGGCCGGCCGCCTGCCCGATGCCGGAACGGTCGCCGCCGCCGATGCGCGGGCGCGCCATTGGCAGAGCCCGCACCAGGGCCGCCTGAAGCCCGGATCGCCCGAGCACAAGGCCGCCATGTGTGCCATGTTCGCGGAGACCTTCAACCCCTACAAACCCTCCGTCATCGCCTGGCCCAAGCTGGATGCCGAGGCGCTGCACCGCATCACGACCCTCCCCATCTGGGACATCGCGGTGCAGACCGAGGGCAAGGCGCGGCTGCGCATGTCCGCCTATGCCGAGACGCTGCGCGACCCCGAACTGCGCGAGACCATCGCCCGCAATGGCTGGGAGGAAAATCGCCACAAGGAGGTGCTCTCCAAGCTGGTCGAGGCCTATGGCATCCCGCTGGCGCCCGAGCCCGAATACGTGAAGCCCAAGGACACCGAATGGGCCTACATGGTCACCGGCTTCAGCGAATGCGTGGACAGTTTCTTCGCCTTCGGCCTCTTCGAAATGGCGCGGCAATCGGGCTTCTTCCCGGAGGAGCTGACCGACACCTTCGAGCCGGTGATGCAGGAGGAATGCCGCCATATCCTCCTGTTCGCGAACTGGCTCGCCTGGCACCGCGCCACCATGCCGCTCTGGCGCCGCCCCTGGTTCGAGATGCGGGTCTGGGCGGTCTGGGTCTTCCTCGGCTGGGAGCGGATCGGCCTGGCCAAGCAGGTGGATGGCGACGGCAAGACGCAGGTGCAGGACAACAACTTCACCGTCACCGGCAGCAAGGCAGTGGCGGCGAAGGAGTATTCCATGGCCGAGATCATGGACATGTGCCTGGCCGAGAATGACCGCCGCTTCCAGGGCTATGACGAACGCCTGCTGCGGCCCACCACCATGCCCTGGCTGGTCCGCCTCGCGCGCCGCTTCATGCGCGCGCCCAAACCGGCCTGATGGAGTCCGGGCTCGCCCCCGCCCTCCTGGAGGCGAGCGCGCTGGCCGCGCGCAGCGCCCTGTTGGGCGGTGCGGCGTTCCTGGTGACGGCGGCGAGCCCGCTGGCGCGGCGGCTTCCCGCGGGGCAGGCCGCTTCCCTGATGGCGGCGACGCAGCTCTTCCTCAGGCTTTCCGCGCTCGTCACCATGGGCCTCGCCGGTGCGCAGCTTTTCGCCGGGCAGTTCGGTGCGATCGGCGTGGTGCTGGCCGCGCTCGTCGTGCTGGTGATCGCCCCGCGCGAGGGGCCGGCGCCGCGGCTTTCCTGGATCGTGCTGGGCTTCGCGGCGGTGGCGATGCTGCTGGGTGTGACCGGCGGGCGGCTCGGCCAGCTGCATCCGGGCAGCGTGACGCTGGCCACGCTGCTGCGCGAAGCGGGCGCCGCGCTCTGGATGGGCAATCTCCCGCTGCTCTGGATGCTGTTGCGGCCACAGGGGGCCGATTCCTGGCCCGCCGCCGTGCCGCAGGCGATCGGCATGCGGCATGCGGGGCTGATGCTGGCGGGCATGGTCCTGGTGGCCGGTGGCCTCGTCATGGCGGCGCCCCACCGCGCGCTGCTGTTCGGGCCCGAGGCCTTCCCGCTGCTGGCCATCACGGCGGGCTTCGTGGTGCTGGCCCAACTCGCCGCGATGCTGCGCGTCGCGCTGCTGCTGGCCGCCGGGCGGGCCGCGCCGGCCAGCCTCTGGCTGCCACGGCTGCGCTGCGTGGTGGAGCTGGAGCTTTTGCTCTCCCTCGTGCTGTGCGGCCCGATCGTGGCGCTGTTCCAGCTGGCTTCGCAGGGGATGGAGCCGGCCGCGGCGCCGGGCATTGCGTCACTGCTGCCGGAGTTCGGCCTGCACGGGCTGGGGCCAGTCGAAACGGGTGGCCTCGTCCTGATGCTCATCGCGCTGCTGGCCTGGCTGAACCGGTTGGGCGGTGTGCCGCTTGCGCGCTTCGCGCCCCTCCTGCTGCTGCCGCTCGGCCTCGGCCTCGCCTGGGGGACGGAGGGTTTGGCGCTCGCGATCGGCCTGCTGGTGATGGTGGCCGGGCTGGCCGAGGCCTGGGTGCTGTTCCGGGACGAGGCAGCCGGGTTTGGCATGGTGCTGCCCTTCGCCGTGATCCTGGGCGTGATCCTGGTGCTGGCCGGGCAGCCGCCGCGCTGGGCGTTGCTGCCCTGTTGGCTCGCCACCCTCGCGCTCCTGGTCCGCTGGGCCGAGCTGCGCCTGCCCGCCCCACGTGACCGCGCCGCCACCTCGCTCGCATGGCCCTTCGTGCTGGGCGCGCTCGGCCTTGTCCTGGTGCTCGCGCATGGCGGCTGATCCCGCGGCCTGGCTGGGCCGCATCGTGGTGGCGCTGGTGCGGCTCTCGCTGCGCCGGACGATCCTCATGCTGCTGCTGCTGGCCCTGGGCACGGGTGCCGCGGGGTGGCTCACGGCCACACGCTTCGCCCTCGATTCCGACGTGACCAAGCTCTTCCCGCAGGACCTGCCCTGGCGCATGGCCGAGCGGCAGATCGAGGCGGCCTTCCCGCAGCGGCAGGACCTCATCGTCATCGTGCTCGACGCCGGGGACGCGCCCGAGGCCGAGCGCCGGGCCGAGGCGCTGACAGCGGCCCTGGCCGCGCATCCCGGCCTGTTCCGCAGCATCCGAAGGCCCGATGCGGGGCGCTTCTGGGCGACGCATGGCCTGCTCTACCTCGACCTGGCCGAGGTGCAGTCGATCACCGAGCAGATCATCGCGGCGCAGGGCCTGCTCGGCCCCTTCGCCGCCGATCCGAGCCTGCGCGGCGTCGCGGAAATACTGCGCCTGATGGGTGAGGGGCTGGCGCGCGGCGAGGCCGAGCCCGCCCGGCTCGCCGCCCCGCTCGCCGCCTTCGCGGACGCCGCCGAGGCCGCGCTGCAAGGCCGGGTGGCCGCCCCCGACTGGGCCCGGCTGCTGACCGGCCAGGCGCCGCGCGCGCTGGAACTGCGCCGCCTGATCCTGGTGCAGCCGGCCCTCGACTATGAGCAGCTCACGGCCGGAGCGGCCGCGACCGAGGTGATCCGCGCCGAGGCCGCGCGGCTCGCCATCCCCATCCGCCTCACCGGCCCCGTGCCCATGGCGGATGAGGAATTCGCGACGGTGAGCGAGGGCGCGGTGGAGAACGCCATCCTCTCCTTCGTGCTGGTGGGCGTGCTGCTCTGGATGGCGCTGCGCTCCTGGCGGCTGATCTGGCCCTTGCTGGTGCTGATCATCGTGGGACTCGTCTGGACGGCGGGGTTCGGGCTCCTGCTGGTGGGCAGCTACAATCCGCTCTCCATTGCCTTCGCCGTGCTGTTCATCGGGCTCGGCGTGGATTTCGGCATCCAGTACGCGGTGCAATACCGGGCCGAGCGCGCATCTCTGCCGGAGCTGCGCCCTGCGCTGGAGCAGGCGGCGCGCGTGGCGGGGCCGGGGATGACGCTGGCGGCACTCGCCGTCACGCTCTCCTTCCTGTCCTTCTGGCCGACCGACTACCGGGGCGTCGCGGAGCTGGGGCTGGTCGCGGCGGCCGGCATGGTGATCGGCTGGTTCCTGGCGATGACGCTGCTGCCGGCGCTGCTGCTGCTCGCGCGCCCGCGCGGTGAGGCGCGGGAAGTGGGCTACCCCGCCCTCGGCCCCGTGGATGGCTGGCTGTCGGCCAATGCGGCGGGGGTCGCCTTCCTCGCGCTCGCACTCGCCGCTTGCTGCCTCGCGACCCTGCAATGGCTGCGCTTCGACACCAACCCGATCAATTTGCGCGACCCCCAGGCGGAATCGGTCGCCACCTGGCGCGACCTCGCCCGCGTGCCCGAGACCAACCCGAACACGCTGGAGGTGCTGGCGCCCGACCTTGCGGCGGCGCGGGCCCTCGCGGCCCGGCTGGCGGCGCTGCCCGAGGTGGCGCGCGCCACCACACTTGCCGATTTCATCCCCGGCCAGCAGACCGGGAAACTCGCCTTGATCGAGGATGCGGCGATGCTGCTGGGCCCAGCCCTGACCGCCGAGCCGCGCCCTGCCCCCGATGCGCTGGCGGTGGTGGCGGCACTGCGCGCCGCGGCCAGCGAGCTGGTGCCGCTCACGAGCGAGGCCGCGCGGCTCGGCCGGGCGCTGGCACTGCTGGCGCGCGGCGATGCCGAAGGGCGGGAGAATTTCGCCCGCGCGACGCTGCCGGGCCTCACGCGCCTGATCGCGCAGATCCGCGACATGCTGGCGGCAGGCCCGGTCACGCTCGAGAACCTGCCGGCGGAGCTTCGCGCCGAATGGATGACGCCGGATGGCCGGGCGCGCGTGGAGATGGTGCCGAACCCCATCGACGAGGACGAGACCACACAGCTGAGCCGCTTCGCGACCGCCGTGCAGGCGCTGGCACCGGAGGCGACAGGACTTGCCGTCTCGATGCGGGAATCCTCGGCCACCATCCAGCGCGCCTTCCTGCAATCGGGCGTGCTGGGCCTCGTCTTCGTGCTCGCACTGCTCTGGGTGACGCTGCGCTCGCTGCGGCTTTCGCTGCTGGCGCTCGCGCCGCTGGCGCTGGCGGGGCTGATGACCATGGCGCATTGCGCGCTGTTCGGGCCGGACCTGAACCTCGCCAACATCATCGCGCTGCCGCTGCTCTTCGGCCAGGGCGTGGCCTATGACATCTACTTCGTCGCCGCGTGGCAGCAGGGGCGGCGTGATCTGCTGGCGAGCCCGCTGAACCGGGCCGTGATCTACTCGGCCGTGACCAATGCGGCGGCCTTCGGGGCGCTGGCGCTCTCGCCGCATCCGGGAACGGCCAGCATGGGCGTCGTGCTCTCGGTGAGCCTGGTCTATTCGCTGCTTTGCGTGATGCTGGTGCTGCCGCCGCTGCTCAAGCTCTTCGCGCCCGCCCCAGCGGCACGCTGAGCGCAAGCCCTCGCCCCTTTCCGCCTTTTCATTCCGCCTGCCCTTGCAGCGGGGCTGCGCCCTCTTCCGTAACGTGCACTAGCGATTCACCCGCACCTTTCCGCGCCGCACCCGCGCCTGCCCCGCAGCCCACGCCGCAGGCGGCACCGGCAGCCCTGGCGCGGGCCGAGGGCATCGCCATCCCGCGCGTCCGGCTGCGGCGCGATGGCCGCGTGCAGGCCTGGCGGATCGAGCGCGGCACGGGGCATGAGGATCTGGAGCAGGCGGTGGGCGGCATGGTCCGTCCTGCCTCGCCGCTGCCCCCCCGCCGGCCGATTGGCCAGGCGAGACGGCGGAGCTTTCCATCCCGGTCCGCTTCAACCTGCGCTGACGCCGCTATAGTTTGCCATTGCATTAAATTCATCTTTCGTCTTCGCTCCGTCAAAATGAAACGGAGGACATGTTCGATGCGTCGTCGCCACCTGGCTGGCCTTCCCCTGCTGCTCGCGGCGCCCGCGCTGCACGCGCAACCTGCCTGGCCGGACCGGCCGGTGCGGATCATCGTCCCCTTCCCGCCCGGCCAGAGCACGGACATCGTGGCGCGCCTCGTGGCCGACGAGCTTTCCCGCCGCTGGCCGCAACGGGTTGTGGTGGAGAACCGCGCGGGCGGCGCGGGCGTGCCGGCGATGGAGGTGGCGGCGCGCGCGGCCCCCGACGGCACCACGCTGGTCGCGGGCTCCATCGGCCCGATGGCGGTGAATGCCGCGGTCATCCCGCGCCTTTCCTATGATCCCGAACGGGACTTCACGCCCATCACCAATCTCAGCCTCGTGCCGCTCTGCATCGTGGCGCATCCGTCCTTCCCCGCGAGCGATCCGGCGGGCTTCCTGGCCGCGGCGCGGGCGGCTGCGACGCCACTCTCCATGGCCACGGCCGGCCCGGCCTCGGGCGCGCACATGGCCGCCGAATTGCTGGCCCATCGCCTCGGCATCCAGCTGAGCATGGTGCATTACCGGGGCAGCGGGCCCGCCATCACCGACCTCATCGCCGGCACCGTGCCGCTCATGACGGACAGCCTCGCCTCCGCGCTGCCCAATGTGCGCGCGGGGCGGCTCAAGCTCATCGGCGTCAGCACGCTGCGCCGCGTCTCCTGGGCGCCCGATGTGCCGAGCTTCGCCGAGACGGTGGCGCCAGGGCATGAGGCGGTGGGGTGGAACGGGCTTGCGGCACCGGCTGGCCTGCCGCCCGAGATCGCGGCCCGCATCAATGCCGATGTGACGGCCATCCTGCGCGACCCCGCCGCCATCGCGCGCATCGAGGAGGCGGGCATGCTGGCCGACCCACAGACGCCGGCGCAATTCGCGGCCTTCCTGCGCGCCGAGATCCAGCGTTGGCGCGAGGTGGCGCGAATGGCGAATGTGACGCTGTAGGGCAATGCGCGGCGCGTGCGGATATGCTCTGCTGCGCCGATAAAAGCTGGAGGAAGTCCTGATGATCACCCGCCGCCTCGCCCTGGCTGCGCCGTCCCTGCTCGCGCTGCCCGCAGCCGCGCAGAATTGGCAGCCCGAGCGCCCCATCACCATGATCGTGGCGTTTGCGCCCGGCGGCGGCACGGATGTGGCCGCGCGCACGCTGGCCCGCTTCATGGAGCGCGAACTGGGCCAATCCGTGGTCGTGCACAACCGCGCGGGCGCGGGCGGCGAGGTCGGCTGGGCGGAGCTGGCGCGTGCGCGGCCGGACGGGCTGACCATCGGCTTCATCAACACGCCCAACCTCGTCACCATCCCGATCGAGCGGGCTGCGCGCTACCGGCTGGAGGATTTTTCCCCGATCGCCAATGTCGTGGATGATCCCGGTGGCTTCTGGGTGCTGCCCGACAGCCCCTGGCGCAATCTGAGCGACCTCGCCGCCGCCGCGCGCGCGGCCCCTGGCACCATCAGCTACGGCACGACGGGTGTCGGCTCGGACGACCACCTGGCGACGCTCGCCTTCGAGCGCCTGACCGGCACGCAGCTGCTCCATGTGCCCTTCAACGGCTCGTCCCAGGTGCGCAACGCGATCCTGGGCCGCACCATCCAGGTGGCGGCCATGAACATGGGCGAAGGTGTCGGCGATTTTCGGCAGAACGTCCTGCGCCCGCTCGGCCAGATGGCGGAGACGCGCTGGGCCAACACCAATGACGTGCCGACCTTCCGCGAGCAGGGCTTCGATGTGGTGGATGGCTCACTGCGGGGCCTCGCGGCACCCGCCGGCACGCCGGCGCCGGTGCTGCAGCGCCTGGCGGCCGTGGTGCGCGGCGTGATGGAGCATCCGGATTTCATGGCGGCCGCCACGCAGCAGCAATTGCCGCTCCGCTTCCTCGACCCCGACCAGCACCGCGCCGTGCTGTTTGCCATGCGCGAGAATTACCAGCGCATGTGGGCGCAGCATCCCTGGCGGGACTGAGCCCTCAGTCGCGGATCACCGCCGCATAGACCATCGCCTGGCGCAGCTTGGCGAGCTTTAGCCGCAGGGCTGGCGGCAGCGCCGGCCAGAGCGCCAGGCGCAGCAAGAGGGACTTGAGCCAGCCCCAGCCGCTGATGGGCCTGACGGCACGCATCAGCGGCCAGAGGCGATGGCGCCGCACCGCCTCGGGATGCGCCGCCGCCAGAAGGGCGTAATTGCCCACCGAGCGATCGAGCCGCCCGAGCCAGGCGGCATCCGTGTGGTGCTCCATGTGCGAGACGGTGTTGTCCATGTGGTGCAGGGGCGCATGCGGGCGGATGCGCAGCGCCCAATCCGTGTCCTCCCACCCCCAGCCGGTGAAGCGCGCATCGAAGGGGGCGGCCAGGAACAGGTCGCGCCGGAGCTGGAAATTGGCGGAGAGGAAATTGCCGTGGGCGTCGCGGTTGCGCTCGGCGGCGGGGATCCATTCGCGCTTCCGACTATGTGTCTCGAAGAGGCGGGCATCACGCGGCGCGGGCGGGCAGCGCTGTCCTGTGCGGCCGCCGCAGGTCACGGCTTCGGGCGCCGCGCGCGCGGCCGCGAGGGCGCGGGCGACGAAGCCCGGCTCGTCCGGCAGGGAATCCGCATCGAGGAACAGGATGTGCCCGCCCTTCGCCGCCTCGGCCAGCGCGTTGCGCGCGGCCGAGCGGCCGAGGTTTTGCGGCGCCAGCGCAAAGCCGGCCGCGAGGCCGAGGGCGGCCGCCATGGCCAGCACCTCCTCCTGGCCCGCCAAAGCCGGGTTGCCATCCACCAGTACGAGCAGTTCCACCGCGCCGGGCGCGGGCAGTGCCGCCATATCCGCGAGCAGCTCCGCCGCCAAGGCGCGGATGTCGCGGTCATAGGTCGGCACCAGGATGGACAATTCGGGCTGGGCCGTGACCCGCGCCGGCGTGTCCTGCATCATGGGGCAGCCCTCCTCAGCGCCAGCGCCCAGACGAGCGCGGCGGTCAGCGCCTGGACGCCGAGGCGGGCCAGGATCGCGCCCTCCAGCCCGAGCAGCGGCGTGAGCACCCAGCACATCCCGAGCGTCAGGGCGAGCGACACCACCACCAGCGCGAGGCGATGCGACTGCCGGCCCACCGCGGTCAGCAGGTCGGCGCCGATCACGAAGGCGCCGAACAGCGCGGGCATGGGCGCCATCAGCCGCACCAGCCAGGGCAGCGCGTCATAGGCCGCGCCGAAGACCAGCGGCAGCATCCAGGCAAAGAGCAGCAGCCCCGCCCCACCCGCGGCCCCCATCGCCAGCGCCATCCCCAGGCTGCGCCGCGCGAGGCGGCGGCATTCGGCCGGGTCCTCCGCCGCCAGCTTGAACATGCGCGCATAGACCGCGTAGCCGAGCGCGCGGATGGGGAGCGAGACCACATCCACGATACGGAAGGCGGCGGCATAGAGCCCGGCGGCCTCGGCCCCCAGGAATTGCAGGACGATCGGCTTGTCGAGATCCTTCACCGAAGCCTGCAGCGCGGTCTCGGCCGCGAAGGCCAGGCCCTCGCCCCAGAGGCCGGGAATCCAGCCGAGGCGCGGCCAGCCATGGTCGCGCACCACGAGCGCCAGGCAGATCACGGCCGAGAGCCCGGTGGCCGCGGCATACCAGGCGGCCCAGGCGCCGATGGTCAGCGGCACATGGATGAGGCCGGCCAGCAGGATCGCGCCGAGGCGCAGGAGGCCGGGAATGACAGTGACGGCGGATTGCCGCGCCGAACGTCCCCCCGCCATGTAGATGGCGATGGCGAGGTTGGCCCAACGAGCCAGGCAGAGATCCGCGAGCAGCACGAAAGCCAGCGCCGCCATGCCGATGCGCCCGGCCTCGATCAGCGGCAGCAGCAGGAAGAGCGCCAGCCCGAGCGGCAGGGCGGTGGCCAGGATGGCGAGCAGCCCATGCCCCACCCAGCGGCGCATCGCCGAAGGATCGCGCGCCACCTCGCGGATCAGGAGCTGGTCGGCGCCCCAGCCGGCGAAGCAGCCCACCGCGACGGTGATCGCGGTGAGTGCGGCGAACAGGCCATAGCCCTCCGGCCCCAGCAGCCGCAGCGCCAGCAGCAGCCAGCCGATCTGCGTCAGCAGTTGCAGCCCGAAGCCGCCGAACAGAACCGATACGTCGAAGGCCAGCGCCCGGGCCGGCAGCAGGGCCATCAATCGCGCCTTCATGCGCGAAGCTCGCCCGCAATGGCGTGCCAGAGCGGCTTCCTCTGCATCTCCCGGTCAAGCGGATGCCCGCGTGAGGGCAGGCCGTCGCGTCGGCGGGCGAAGGCGCTGTCCTGCTGCCAGGACTGCACGTCGGAGAGGCCCCACATGACCAGCATCCTGCTCGCCGGCTGGCTGAGCACGACGCGCAGGAAATCAGCGGCCATGGCCGCGCCCTCGGCGTCGCGGACAGCGAGGTCGGCGGGCAGCAGGCGGTCCACGATGTCGAGTTCGGTCACCTCGATCAGCAGGCCCATCCCCGCCACCTCGCGCAGGAAGCGGGCGAGGCGCGCGGCGTCGAAGGGGGCGGAGCGCGGCGCCAGATGCGCCTGGATGCCGAGCGCCTGGACCGGCGCGCTTTCGCGCAGCAGGCGCTCCAGCAGGCGCAGAAGCGTGGCGCGGCGGCGCTCCTGCCGCCGGTCGCCCAGCTCGATGTCGAAATCGTTCAGGACCAGCCGCGCGCCGGGGTCGGCTTCCTGCGCCCACTGGAAGGCCAGGCGCATCAGGGCGGGGTCGGCGAGCGGCGTTTCGCGCAGCCCATCCTCGCCCACGGGCTCGTTCACCACATCCCAGGAGGCGATGCGCCCGCGGAAATGGCCGGCGACGGTGCGGATATGCTGCTCCACCGTCGCGCGCAGGGCGGGCGCCGTCATGGCGGCGGGGTCGAACCAGCGTGGCCGCGCTTCGTGCCAGAGCAGCGTGTGGCCGCGCAGGCCCATGCCGTTCGCGGCGGCGATGGCCGCAATCTCCTCGGCGGGGGCGAAGTTGAAGGCGTCGGGAGCGGGTCGCAGCCTGTCCCATTTCAGCTCAAGGCCGGGTGCGAGCAGGGCAGCGTCGCGGCGCAGCGGGGGCAGCAAGGCCGGAAAATCCCGCAACTGCCCGCGCGTGACCATGCTGCCGATGACGAGGCCCCGCGCCTCGGCCAGCGCGCGCAGGCCGGGCTCCTGGGCGAAGGCCTGGGCCGCGAGCGCGCTGCCCAGCAGGGTGCGGCGCGGCAGCCTCATGCGCGCCCGGTCAGGCGGCGGAAGATGCGCTGGCGGCGCGCGAAGCGCTCCAGCCCTGCCATATCCTCCAGATAGGCCCGCAGCAGACCCCGATCCTCCCAGGGCACGTCGTGAAAGGCGCCGCGCAGATGCGGGGAATGCGGGTCGCGCAGCCACTCGCCGGGGAAGAGCGCAATCTCGGTGCCGGGCGGCGGCAGGGGTGCGGCGGCCGGGTCCTCGCCCCGCAGATGGGCGGCATAGGCGGCGGCCAAGCCCCCTCCCCCTGGCCCGCCGCCCAGATGGCAGATGGGTGTGGCGCGCGGGTTCATCTCGATCAGCAGCTTGCGGCCGGTGCCGTGCTCCACGACGAAGTCGAAGCCGAGGAAGCCCGAGAGGCCGAGGGCTTCCGTCATCGCGGCCGCACTCGCCTCCATCTGCGCGTCCTGGGTCACGCGCACGACGGTGGCGGGTGCCGTGGCACTCGCGGCATGCAGCACCTCCACCGAAAGCCCCGCCAGCACGCGGCCACGCTCGGCGATGACGGCGCGGTTGGCGGGGTGGCCCGCCACGAAATCCTGCAGGTCCGGCACGCCCGGCTGCCACTCGCGCCGGGCGAAGAGCGGGTTCAGGCTGCCCTCCCAGGCGGCCAGCTTCAGCGATTGCATCAGCGTGGGGGCCTCGGTGGCGCGGGCGAAGGCAGGCGCGGCCTCGGCCGCTTCGCGCAGCACCTGCACGCCGGCGCCGCCCCAGGAGCCGTCCGTCTTGAGCACGCGGGGCAGCCCGCCCTCGGTGATCGCGGCCGTGAGTGCGGCGAGCGTTGGCGCCGGGCGCGTTCCCGGCATGGGCAGGCCGAGCCTTGCCGCCAGCGCCATCTGCGCCGACTTCGCGGCCGCGACCGGATAGCCCAGGGGCTCGCCCAGCGAGGCCTCGATCACGGCGCCCAGATCGGCCTCGGCATGCAGCGCGCGCAGCAGGGCGGCGGCACGGTCATCGGCCGGCACGGCGCGGTCGGGGCGGGCCGCGCGCAGCGCCCGCGCGAGGTCGGCGCCCATGGACCAGGGGCGCAGCACATGATTGCGCGTGGGTGCCGCCGAGCGCGCCAGCAGCGAGCCGCGCGGCGAGGCGCCCTCCACCCCGCAGCCGGCCGCGCGAAGCGCCATGGCGAGCCGCGCAGCGACCGTCCAGGGCTGCGTCGAGACGACGAGGAGCTTCAAGCGCCCCTCCTCATGCGCGGGTCGCCCGCGCGAGGCGCCACCAGGTGATCTTGCCCGCCACCTCGGTGAACTTCACCGATTGCAGCGCGGCCGGCCGGCCCCCGCCGCTCAACGCCCAGCGCAGCCCGACCAGCCCCAGCTGCACCACCCCCTTCGCCATGAGCAGCAGCCCATCGCGCCGCGGCGTCCTGGAGCGACGCAGCAGCACCGTCCCGTAGATCTGCCCCGTGCGGAAGTTGCGGGCGCGCATATAGGCGAGCGTCGCGCGGTCCGGCGGGACCAGCTCACGCACCACCGCCTCGGCGCACCAGACGAAGCGGCGGCCCCGCTCGAAGAGGCGCAGAAAGAGGTCGAAATCCTCGCCGCCGCAGCGGCCGAGGAAGGGGTCGAAGGGCGCCTGTGCGTCCAGGCAGGTCGCGCGCATGAGGAGCGAATTGCCCGTGCCGATCCAGCGGCCGGAGACGCCCTCGTCATGGCGCAAGGTCAGCCGGCTTCCGGTGGGCCAGGAGAGCTTGCGCTCGTAGGAACGCCCCGTCGGGTCCCAATCGGGCGGCCCGCCCGGGAATTCGGGAATGACGGCGCCAAAGACCAGGTCCGCGCCCGTCTCCAGCTGCGTCGAGATGAGCGCGTGCAGCCAGCCCGGCTCGCAGCGTTCGTCATCATCGAGGAAGATCACGCGCTCGCCCGTGCTGGCTGCCACACCGGCATTGCGCGCCAGCGAGATGTTGGGGTCGGGTGCCGCCAGGTATCGCAGGGGCAGGCCGGGCTCCGGGATCATGGCCGCCACGGCAGCGCGGGCGTTGGAATCGGGGGAGTTGTCCACGACCAGCACCTCCGCGTCCTCGCCCGCCGGCAGGGCCTGGGCGCGCGCGGTGGCGATGGCGCGGGCGAGCGGACCAGGGCGGTTGAAGGTGCAGATGACGATGGTGCTGCGCGGCATGGAACCCAGCTTTCGGCCGAACCGCGGATGCGTGCAAGCGCCAAGGTTCTGCCCCGTGGTTTGCACGCAAGGCGGCCTTGCCGCATCCTGGGGTCCATGCCGCCCAATGATCCCGCTGCCCACCTTCCCGCGCTGGATGGAATGAGGGCGGTCTCCATCCTGCTGGTCATCGCCTCGCATGTCGGCTTCGGGCACCTGGTCCCGGGCGGACTGGGCGTGACGTTGTTCTTCGGCATCAGCGGCTTCATCATCACCCGCCTGCTGCTGGCCGAATGGGAGGCGCGCGGGCGCATCGCCTTTGGCGCCTTCTACGCCCGGCGCGTACTGCGCCTCTCGCCGGCGCTGCTGGCCTATGCCGCCTGCGCGGGCCTCGCCATGGCGGCGCTGGGCGCTCCCTTCGTGCCGGCGGAATGGCTCGCCATGCTGTTCTACGGCGCCAATTACTACGCGCTCTGGGTGGGCTTCCCGGACAACCCCAACCTCGCGCCGCACCCCTTCAGCATCCTGTGGTCCTTGGCGGTGGAGGAACATTTCTACCTGCTGTTTCCCGCGCTGATGCTGGGGCTGGTGCGGCGCGGCTGGTTCCTGCCGGCGATGGCGATCGGCTGCGCGGCCTCGCTCGCCTGGCGCTTCGTGGTGCATGCGGCCTGCGGCGATGGCGGCGGGCCGGAGGCGCTGTGCGGCACCTTCCCCACCTACCGCATCTACATGGCCACCGACACGCGGCTCGATGCCATGCTCTATGGCTGCGCCCTGGCCTGGCTCTGCCGGCAGGGCGCGATGCCCGGCTGGGTGCGGGTGCGCTGGCCGCTGCTGCTGGGTGGCGCCATGGTGCTGGCGAGCCTCCTGATCCGCGACCCCACCTTCCGCGAGACGGCGCGGCACAGCCTGCAATCCGTGGGCATCGCGCTGGCGCTGGGCTCGCTGCTTTTCGCGCCGGGCTGGGGCTGGCTGCGCGGGGCGCTCGCCTGGCCGCCGGTGCTGCTGGTGGGGCGGATGAGCTACGTGCTCTACCTGTTTCATTGGCTGGCGGTGGGGCTCGCCTGCGCCGCCACGGGCGAGGCGATGCGCGAGGAGCCCTACAGCGCCGCGTGGTATGCGGTCTTCGCCATCGCCACGCTGGTGCCCTCGGCCGCGGTCTATTGGGGGATCGAGCGCCCGGTGGCGCGGCTGCGCCGGCGCCTGCGGAGCTGACGCGTCACCCGCCCTTCGGCACCTTGCGCAACACGCGCAGCAGGCGCGGCGCCTCCAGCAGGTAGCGGCGCCAGAGCCGGCGCGGCTCGCTGGCCAGGCGATGCAGCCATTCGAGATGGGCGCGCTGCATCCAGGCCGGCGCGCGCCGCTTCGCGCCCGTCACGAATTCCAGCGCGGCGCCCAGGCACAGGCCCACGCCCGTGGCGCCGCCCGCCGCCTGGATGCGCGCCGCCAGCTTCTCCTGCTGGGGCGAACCCACGCAGAGGAAGACGAAGCGCGCCGGATGGGCCTCGACGAAAGCGACCGCCGCCCGTACCGCCTCCTCGTCGCGGATGAAGCCCATGGGCGGGTCGTGGTGAAACAGGGCCGTGAGGCCGAAGCGGGCGCGCAAGGCCTCCACCATCGCCGCCGTGCCGCCGATCACCGTGACAGGCGTGCCGGGGCCGATCGCGCGCGCGAAGAGCGCGGCCGCCAGGTCACTGCCCGGGGCGAGGTTCAGGCGCACCCCACGACGGCCGGCCAGCAGGCGCAGGATGCGGCTGTCATTCAGCGAGAGCCAGGCGCCGTCATAGAGCGCGCGCAAGGCGGCGTCGCCCGATTCCAGGCGCAGCAGGTGGTCCGCATTGGGGGTGACGACATAGGCGAAGGGCGCGGCTGGGTCGCGCGCCGCCACGAGCGCCAGCGCGCCGTCGAGGTCCAGGTCGTCGAAGCGAACGCCGAGGAGACGCAGCGAGGGCACGGGGATCATGGGCGTTCCCTAGCATTGGCAAGGTGATTCATATACATGTGACACATCTGCATTGTCGCGGGGGCAAGTGGGGATTCTGGCCGAGGATCAGGGAGATGCCGGCGGCGCGCTGATGGCCGCGCCTGCGCCGCCCCCCGCCCCGCGCGTGGTCCTGCCTGCGGAGGAGGGCGCGCCTTGGGGCGCCTTCCACGCCATGGACCTGCTGGTGACGGCGGCGCTCCGCTGGAAGCTGCTCGTCCTCGCCGCGCTCTTGCCGGCGGCGATGGGCATCGGCCTCGCGATGCTGACGACGCCCCGCTTTCCCGCCACCGCCATCCTGCTGGTGCAAACGACGCGCGACGCCTCCTCCGCCGCCGACATTACCGGCATCGGGCCCAATGTCGTCTCGGTCGAGGTGCTGAAGGTGACGCGGGCCGAGGCGGAGATTCTCGGCAGCCCCGAGGTGCTGCGCGCGGCCCTGCTCTCGGCCGGCCCCGGGGCGATCCTGGCGGAGCAGGACGCCACAGAGGGCCCCGATCTCGACCGCGCCGTGGAGGAGCTGGGCGAGGCGCTGCGCTGGGACACGGAGCCGGGCTCCAACCTGCTGAGGGTGACGCTGACCCTGGCCGATCGCGCCCGCGCGCTGCGCGGGCTGGAGGCCATCCTGACCGCCTATTTCGAGCGGCGCGCCCTGCTGGCCGGCGATGACGGCGCCCGCCTGCTGGCGCTGGAGCTGGAGCAGGCCACGAGCCGCATGCGCGCGGTGGATGAGCGCATCCGCGCCACCCGCGATGGCGCTGGCGTGCTGGACATCGCGCAGGACCTCCAGCTGGCCAATGCCCGGCGCGACGAACTGAGCCAGCGCGAGAACCGCGCGCGCGAGGCGCTGGCCGCCGCCCGTGCCCAGCTCTCGGCGGCGGAGCAGCAGCTTTCGGGGCAGCCGCCCCGGGTGCTGGCCTTCAGCGACACCACCAACCTGCGCAACAATGACGACAGCCGGAACCAGCTGAACCGCCTGCTGCTCGAGCGCGCGCACATGACCACGCAATACGCGCCCGACTGGCCCGGCCTGCGCGACCTGGACAGGCGCATCGCGGCGCAGCGGGCGCTGGTGCAGCAGGAAGCCAGCACCAACTTCACCACGACGCGCGAGGTGCGCAACCCCGCGCAGGAGCTGCTGACCACCCGCGCCGTGACCGCACGGCTCGAGATGGAGACGGTGGCGGGCCAGCTGGTGGAGGTGACGCGCCAGCGGGAGGAAGCCGAGCGCCGCGGCCAGGCCCTGCTGGTGGCCGAGGTGACGCTGCGCGACCTCCAGCGCGAGCGCGAATCCATGGAGGGCATCGCCCGCCAGCTCGCCACGCGGGAGGCCGCGTTGCGCATTGGCGAGGAAGCGCGGCGCCAGTCGCGCGCCGGGGTGCAGGTCATCCAGCCCCCCAACGCCCCGGTGCAGGGGCGGAGCCTGCGCCGCGTGATCGCGGCGGGCGGCATCGTGCTGGGCTTCGCCATGGCCGCCGGCCTCGCCTTGCTGCTGACGCTGACGCGCCGCACGGCGGCCACGGTGGATGAGGCGGTGCGCGCGCTGCGCGTGCCGGCCCTCGCGCGCTTCGGCGCGCTGCCCGGCGGCGCGGCCGAGCTGCGCCCGAACCCGGCGCTGGAGGACCTCGCCTCGCTGCTCGGCGATGCGCGGGTGGACGGGGTGCGGCCTGCGGCGATCCAATTCGTCGGCGCCGCCAAGGGCGATGGGCGGGCGGAGCTGGCGCGCGCGCTGGCGGTGACGCTGGCCCAGCGCGACGGCGGGTGCATCGCGCTCGTGGACCTGCAGGGGGACGGGCGGGAGCACCTGGCCGCACTCGGCTCCTCGCCGCAGGTGGCGGAGCGCCAGCCGGGCGAGATCCTGATGCTCCCCACGGTGCTGCCGCGCCTCTTCGTCTCCTTCGAGGCGGCGGAATCCAACCTTGCCTCGCCGCGCGCCTCCTTCGAACGGGCGGCGCACTACATGGGGCGCATGCGCCGCGCCTTCGAGACCATCATCATCATCGCGCCCGACGAGGCGGAGAGCTATGCGCTGCGGCGCGTGGCCGCCGTGGTGGACGCCAACCTGCTGGTGGTTCGCGGCGAGCGCACCGGGATGCGTCGCGCCCGCCATGCGCGGGACGCCGTGCTGGGCGCGGGCGGCGCGTTGCTCGGCCTGGCCTATACCGGATTCCGCCCCGTGCTGCCGCGGCGCCTCCAGGCATGGTCATGAAGACGCCGGCCTTCAGGACCGGGCGGCGCGCGCTGCCGCTGCTGCTGGCCGGCTGCACGGGGCAGGAGATCACGGCGAACCCGCGCGGGGCGGAGCGCTTCCTGCCATGGTCCGACGCGGCCCCCGAATATCGCATCGCCTCGGGGGACCGGCTGCGGGTGCAGTATCTCCTGACGCCCGAGCTGAATGATGTGGCGCTGGTGGCGCCTGACGGCCAGGTGGCGCTGCGCGCCGCGGGGCGCGTGGAGGTGGCCGGGCGCAGCCTCTCGGAGGCGGAGGCGGCGATCACCCGCGCCTCCCGCCGCTACCTGACCAATCCGGTGGTGACGCTGGGCATCGAGGAAGCGGCCGGCTCGGTCGTGCTGGTCGGCGGCATGGTGCGCAGCCCGGGCCAGCACCCGCTGCCCGCGCGACGCGGCGCGCTGGAGGCGGTGATCCGCGCCGGCGGCTTCACGGACGAGGCGCGCCTGAACGAGGTGGTGCTGATCCGCCGCGGCCCGGGTGACCTGCCCATGCTGCGCACGCTGGACCTGCGCGGCTTCGTCGCCGGCACCGCGCCCGAGGACGTGCCGCTCGCGGCGGGCGACATCGTCTATGTCCCGCGCTCGCGCATCGCGGAGGTGAATCTCTGGATCGACCAGTATGTGAACCGGCTGATCCCCTTCTCGCGCTCCTTCTCCTACTCGATCAACCGGATCCCCACGGTGGGCGGGGCGTTCTGATGCCGGGCCGACGCGTGGGCCGCGGGCGGCGGGACAGCGCGGGATGAGGCATGTGGTGCTGCCGCCCGGGGTGGCGCCGGTGCCGCCGCCCGCAACGCTGCCCGCCTTCGCCGTGGTCGGGCCGCGCGTGCAGGCCGTGCTGGCGGCCTGCGCGGTGTTTCTCTACTCCGGCGCGAAGATCCAGTTCGGCGCCACCTTCGCCGCGAATGAACTCGGCGCGGTGGACCCTCTCAACCGCGCGCTCCAGCTCCTGCTCCTGGCCGGCTGCGGCCTGCTCGCCCTGCGCGCGGGCGGGCCGGCGCTGCGGATCGGCGCGCGCCTCTGGCCCTACCTGCTGGTGCTGGCGCTCATCCTCGCCTCCGCCGCCTGGTCGCAATCGGCCGGACACACCCTTCGCCGATCGCTGGCGTTGGTGGCGCTGGTCGCCTTCGTGGTGGCGACGGGCGCGTTGCTGGGCGTGGGACGCTTCTTCCGCATCCTGATGGGCGTGATGGCAGCACTCATCCTCGCCTCGCTGGCGGAGGCCGCCTTGCGCCCCGCGGTCGGCTTTGACACGGGGGAATACGCCAACGCCATCCGCGGCGTCTTCCCGCAGAAGAACGTGCTGGGCATGGCCCTGCTCTTCGCGGCACTCGCCCTTTCGTTCCTGGTGCTGGAGCGAGGACGGCTGCGCTGGACGGATGGCGCGTGGCTCGGTGTCCTGCTGGTGATGCTGGTGCTGGCGCGCTCGACCACCTCGCTGCTGCTGACGGCGGTGGTGGCCGGCTTTACCCTGCTGGTTCTCTGGGCCACGCGTGGGGCGCTCTGGGGCGCTGTGGCAGGACTGGTGGCCGTGGTGGGCGCCGCCTCGGGCGTGATCATCTTTGCCGGTGTCGGGATCGAGGGCCTCTTCGACCTGATCGGCAAGGATTCCTCGCTGACCGGGCGCACCTTCATCTGGGACGGCGTCTGGCGGATCATCGCCGGGCGGCCGCTGCTGGGGCATGGCTACGCCGCCTTCTGGCTGGAGAACTCGCGCAATGTGCGCAGCCTGTCGGAGCTGGTGGCGTGGGACGTGCCCAACGCGCATAGCGGCTATCTGGAGGTGCTGCTGCAACTCGGCTGGGCCGGGATGGCGCTGGTGGGGTTGATGGCGGCCGCCACCTTCGCCCTGGCGCTGCGCGCGATGCTGCGCGGGCAGGTGGCGCTGGGATTCTGGGCGCTGCTGGTGCTGGCCATGGTGGGCATCCTGAACCGGACCGAATCCGTGATGCTGAACCCGGACCTGCCCATGTTGTTCTGGCTGCTCGCGCTGGTGGCCCTGGGCGGGCCGTCCCCGCCCATGCGCCCTTCCTCCCCTGAGCGACACTGAGGTTGGCGGCACTGAAGTTGGCGGCACTGAGGTTGGCGGCAGCGGGCAAAGACCGCAGGCGAAGACTGCGGCATATACACACGCATTGGTTGCAAATGACGCCATTTCATGGATTGTCTTGAAAACTTCTTTGTTCACGTATAATATTAGAAACGTGCCACCGGCATGAAGTCGCTTCTGGATCCCTCCACAACCTCATGGTTCCCGCTCTACCGCCTGATAGTCCCGGCCCTTCCCGGCCGGAACAGCGGGCCTCGGCCTTGGCCGGGGCGCAGCCAGTCGCGTCCTTCTGTCAGATTGCGTCCTTGCTCGACCTTGTGGCCGTACTGGTCGCCTCCCTGCTTTGGGCCGACGCATCTGCGGTGAAGGCGGCCTTCACGCCACTCGAGGCGCAGTTGATCGGCATTGGCCTTGCCGGCCTCTGCTGGGCCGCGATTGTCTCGCTCACGCCAGCCACATTGGGCCGCCTCCTGGACGTGCCCTGGGCGATCGCCGACTCCCTGCTGCTGCCGGCCGTCGTCGGTGGCGGCGCGGCGATCTTCGCCTATCTCATGGGCGACAGCCATGTGGCTGCGGCGGTGCTGCTCTGGCCGGTCGCGACGCTCTCGCTGCTGTTGCCGCTGCGCATCCTCTTCGCGGGCCTCGCGCGGCGCGGCGTGCGCGATGGCTGGCTGCGCCGGCGCATCGCGATCGTCGGCGCCACCGACATGTCGAGCGAGCTGATCCATCGCCTGACCGATCCCACAAATCCGGAGATTCCCGATCTCGTGGGCGTCTTCGACGACCGGGACGCCACGCGCCGCCCGCCCGAGGTGGGCGGGGTGGGCGTCCGCGGTGACATCGCCGAGCTCTGCCGCCGCGCCCAGACCGAGCGGCTCGACCTCATCGTCATCGCCCTGCCACTGAGCCGTGCCCTGGACATCCTGCGCTCCGTCCAGCAGGTGCAGGCATTGACGGCCGAGGTGGTGGTGCTGCTGGAGGGCCAGAACGCGGCGCCCCAGGGCACGCGCGTCTCGGTCATCGCGGGCTATCCGGTGCTGCAGCTGGTGCGCCAGCCGCTGCAGCCGGGCGCGGTGCTGGCCAAGGGGATGATCGACTACGTCCTGGCCGCGGTGGCGCTGCTGCTGGTCTCGCCCATCCTGCTCGCGGCGGCACTCGCCATCCGGCTGAGCGGGCCGGGGCCTGTGCTGTTCCGCCAGCCGCGCGTCGGCCGCAACGGGCGCATCTTCAACATCCTGAAGCTGCGGACGCTGCGCTGGGACCCCGAGGATGACGGACGGCGCGGCGTGATCGCCAATGATTCGCGCGTCACGCGCATCGGGCATGTGCTGCGTGTGCTCTGCGTGGATGAGCTGCCGCAGCTGATCAACGTGCTGCGCGGCGAGATGAGCCTGGTCGGCCCCCGGCCGCATGTGGCGCACATGCTGGTGGCGGGCGAGCCGATCGAGCAGCTGGTGCCGGGCTATGGCGCCCGCCACCGGATGAAGCCCGGCATCACCGGCTGGGCCCAGGTGAACGGCCTCTCGGGCACCATGTCCGATGTCGCGATGGCGCGCGTGGTGATCGCGCATGACCTCGCCTATATCAGCGAATGGTCCATCTGGCTCGACCTGCGCATCCTGGCGCGGACGGCGGTGATCTCGCTCTTCGGGCGCAACGCCTTCGACGCGCAGCTCCGGGAGTGGCGGGGGCTCTAGGGCCCGCGGCGGATTCACCCTCAGGCAACGCGACTGGCCGAGGCTTCGCCTATGCGCCGCGCCAGCACGGGCGCAGACTGGCAGCGAGCCCGCACAGGGCCCCGCTGAGGAGAGCAGACAAGATGGCGCATCAACGCTTCCGCCGCTTCAACACCGGCATGTATTACAAAGACCACGATGTGAAGAACGAGATGTGCATGGCGGTCCGCGCGGGCCAACTCATCTTCCTGCGCGGCCAGACCGGCTTCACCTTCGAGGGTGGCTTCGTGGGCCATGGCGATGCCGCCGCCCAGGCCGACCAGGCGATGAAGAATGTGAAGGTGCTGCTGGAGGAAGCCGGCGCCAAGATGGAGCACATCTGCAAGATCACGACCTACATCACCGACCGCGCTTATCGCGAGGGCGTGTACCAGGTGATCGGCCGGCATCTCGGCGACATCGCGCCCGTCGGCACGGGCTTGATCGTCAACGGTCTCGCCCTGCCGGAGATGCTGGTCGAGATCGACATCGACGCCGTGATCCCGGATGGCGAGGGATGATCGACCTCGGCGGCATTTCCGCGGGCGATGTGGCCCCGTTCCACACCGCCGAAGCGGCGGCGCGCCAGGCGGAAGCGGTGTTCGACCGGCTGGAGGCGGAGATCGCGCGGCAGGGCGGGAAGCTGACCGACCTCTGCAAGATCACCATGCAGATCACCGACCGCGCGTATCGGCAGGCCGTCTATGGCGTGATGGGAAGGCGGCTGATGGGCGTGCGCCCGGTCAGCACCGGTTTGATCGTGAAGGCGCTGCATGATCCGGCGGCGCTGTTCCAGCTGGATGCCTTCGCGGTGCCGGGCGGGCCGCACCGGCGCATCCGGCCCTACCGCTCCACCAGCATGCCCTATGGCCTGGAGAAGCAGCCCTTCGAGGCGGAGTTCTGCATGGCCGTCGTCGCCGGCAAGCGCGTGTTTCTGCGCGGGCAGACCGGCCTCACCCTGGAGGGCGGCTTCTCGACGCTGGGGGATGCGGGCGGGCAGGCGCGCATCGCCATCGCCAATGTGCAGAAGCTGCTGGGCGATGCGGGGGCGACGCTGGCGGAGGCCGTGCATGCGACCGTCTATGTGACCGACCGCGCTTATATCGCGCCCGTGATGCGCGAATTGCTGCCGCCGCTCTCCGCGCATCCCATCCCGCACACGCTATTTGTCGTGAAGGGGCTGGCGGCACCGGAAATCCTCATGGAGATCGACGTCCATGCCCATCTGGGATGACCTCTGGACCGATGCGCGCCTGGTCACCATGCAGGGCGATGGCCTCGGGCTGATCGAGCCCGGCGCGCTGGCGGTGAAGGATGGGCGCATCGCCTGGGTGGGCGCCATGGCCGAGCTGCCGCAGGGCGATGCCCAGCGCACGCATGATGCAGGCGGGCGCTTCATCCTGCCCGGCTTCGTGGATGGGCACACGCACCTCGTTTTCGCGGGCAACCGCATCGGCGAGTTCGAGCGGCAGTTGGGCGGCGCGACGCGCGCCGAACTGGCGGCCGAGGGCGGCGGCATTCTCTACACGACGCGCGAGACGCGGCGCGCAAGCTTGGAGGAGCTGGTGGCGATCGCCACACCCCGCCTGCAGCGACTCATGAGCGAGGGTGTGACCACGCTCGAGATCAAGTCGGGCTACGGGCTGGATCTGGACAGCGAGCTGAACATGCTGCGTGCGGCGCGCATCCTGGGCCGGGAGAATGGCGTGCGCGTCGTGACCTCCTTCCTCGGCGCGCATGTGGTCGCACCCGAGTACAAGGGGCGTTCTGCCGACTACATCACGCATCTGATCGAGGTGGTGCTGCCGGCCGCGCTGGCCGAGGGGCTGGTGGATATCTGCGATGGCGGAATCGAAGGGCTGGCGATCAAGCCCGAGGACATGCTGCGGCTTTATGCGGCAGCGCAGGCGGCGGGCATCCCGGTGCGCGGGCATACGGACCAGTATGGCGATGTGGGCGGCGGCGGTGTGCTGGCCGGGATTGGCGCACTCTCCGCCGATCATCTGGAATATGTGAGCGAGGCGTCGCTCGCCGCCATGGCGAAGGCGGGCACGGTGGGCGTTCTGCTGCCGGGCTCGACGCTGTTCCTGAACGAGCCGCGCCGCCCGCCGGTGGAGTGGTTCCGCAAGCATGGCGTGCGGATGGCGCTGGCGACGAATTGCAATCCGGGGTCCTCGCCCACGCTCTCGCCCCTGCTGGTGCTGGCGCTGGGCTGTTCGTTCTTCCGCATGACGCCGGTGGAGGCGCTGCGGGGCATGACGGTGCATGGCGCGGCCGCGATCGGCTTGGGCGGCACGGTCGGCGAATTGCGCGCGGGGCTGCCCGCGGATTTCGTGCTCTGGGAGATCAGCCAGCCGGCGGAGCTTTGCTATTGGCTGGGTGGTTCGCCGCCGCGGGAGATCGTGCGCGGTGGTGTGATCCAGTAAAAGGGCCTCCGGCGGCTGGGGCCTCAGGCCCCAGACCCCTTCAACAAACGGGGTCCGGGATCCGTGACCCCGGCCGCCGGAGGCTCTTTTTGCTTATCCCAAGGCCGCCGGCATCGCCTGAAGCTCATCCTCCGGCAAATGGCACGCGATGCGATGCGAAGCGCCAAACTCGCGCACCGGCGGCGCCACCGTGTCGCAGATCTCCCCCATGTGCCGCGGGCAGCGATGGGCGAAGCGGCAGCCGGTTGTCCCCTGCCCGCTCTGCACATCGCCCTTGAGGCGGATGCGGCTTTCGGCGCGGCCCTCGGCGCCGACCACGGGCACGGCGGAGAGCAGCGCCTCGGTGTAGGGGTGGTAGGGCGGGGCCAGGACTTCGCCGGCGCAGCCTTCCTCGACGATGGCGCCGCGATACATCACGGCGATGCGGTCGGCGATGTGGGCCACGACGCCGATGTCGTGCGAGATGAAGAGATAGGCGACGCCGAGTTCGTCCCGCAGGTCGGTCAGCAGATTGAGGACGGCGGCCTGGACGGAGACGTCGAGGGCCGAGACCGCCTCGTCGCAGACCAGGAAGTCCGGGCGGCTGGCCAGGGCGCGGGCGATGCCGATGCGCTGCTTCTCGCCGCCCGACATCTGGTGCGGGTAGCGGGCGCGATAGCTGGGCGGCAGGCGGACGAGTTCGAGCAGGCGCTCCACCTCGCGCGTGGCTTCCGCGCCGGAGGCGATGCCGAAGCGGACCAGCGGGCGGCGCAGCGCCTCATCCACGGTCTGGCGCGGGTTGAGCGAGCTGTCGGGATTCTGGAAGACGATCTGTGCGCGGCGGCGGAACTCGGTGGAGGCGCCGGGCGGGATGGATTGGCCGTCGAAGGTGATGCGGCCGGTGTCGGCGGCGATGAGGCGCAGCACGAGACGGCCGAGGGTGGATTTGCCGCAGCCGGATTCACCGACCAGGCCCAAGACCTCGCCACGGCCGATGGTGAGGCTGACGCCATCCACCGCGCGCATGCCGGCTCGCCTCCGGAAGAGGCCACCGCCACCGAAGCTGCGGGACAGGTCATCGGCTTGCAGCAAGGGCGTGGGCACGGGGCGCATGACGGCTTCGGGCGCGGGGGGGATGGGCCAGGGCTCGCCCGCGATCTCGGCCGCGCGGTGGCAACGGGTGAGGCGGGTTTCGCCTTGCAGGCGCTGCGGCTGCGCGCAGGCTTCCACGGCGAAGGGGCAACGCGGCTGGAAGTTGCAGCCCGCCATGGGCTGCGTCAGGTCCGGCAGCCCGCCCGGGATGGGCGCCAGCCGCGCCATGCGGCCGCGATCGACGCGCGGCAGGGCGGCGAGCAGGCCGCGCGTATAGGGATGGCTGGGCGCGGAAAGCACCTCGGCGCAGCGCCCCTGCTCCACCACGCGGCCGGCATAGAGCACGGTGAGTTCATCGCAGAGGCGGTCCACGATGCCGAGATTATGGCTGACCAGCAGCATGGAGACGCCGCGCTCGCGCCTGAGCTTCTCCAGCAGGTCCAGGATCTGCGCTTCGACCGTGACGTCGAGCGCGGTGGTGGGTTCGTCGAGCAGGAGCAGTTCCGGTTCGCAGGCCAGGGCCGTGGCGATGACGGCGCGCTGCTTCATTCCACCCGAGAGCTGGTGCGGATAGGCGCGCGCGATCTCGGCGGCGCGGGGGATGCCCATCTCGCCGAGCAAGGTGACGGCGCGGGCGAGTGCGGCCTCGCGCGAAAGGCCCTGGTGCTGGATCAGCGGCTCGGCCACCTGGAAGCCGATGGTGAGCGAGGGGTTGAGGGCGGCCGCCGGGTCCTGGAAGACCACGCCGATGCGGCGGCCGCGCAGACGTGCGGCGGCTGCGCGCAGGTCCTCGCCGTCGAAGCGCAGCGTGTTGGCGCTGAGGGTGGCACCCTCGCCCAGCAGGCCCAGCAGCGCCAGCACGACGGAGGATTTGCCCGAGCCGCTTTCGCCGACCAGGCCCATGGCGCCGCCGCGCGGAATGGCCAGCGAGACGTCCTGCAACGCATGCACCGGGCCACGCTGGGTCGCGTATTGCAGCGAGAGATGCTCGATGGAAAGGAGTGGCACGCTCACGGCGAAACCTCCGCGGGCGGCGGCGCGGCTTTGCCGCGCCAACGCAGACCAGTCTGTGCAAAACGGGCGCCCATCCGGGGCCCCCGCAAAAATGCCGCAGGCGTTTTTGTGGGGAACAAAATCAATGCCCCCGCCCCCGCAGGCGCGGGTCAAGGAGGTCGCGCAGCCCCTCGCCCACGATGTTCACCGCGATCAGCAGCACGCAGAGGCACAGGCCGGGTGCCAGGCCGATCCAGGGCGCCTCGCTGATGAAGGGCCGGCTTTCCGCGATCATCAGCCCCCATTCGCTGTCCGGCGGCTGCGGGCCGAGGCCCAGGAAGCTCAGCGCCGAACCCAGCAGGATGGCGAAGGTGATGCGCAACGCGGTTTCCACGATGAGCGGCGGCCAGGCATTGGGCAGGATCTCGCGCACCAGGATGTGATAGCCGCCCTCGCCCCGCGCGCGGGCGGCTTCCACGAAATCCTCGGCCAGCAGGTCGAGTGCCACGGCGCGCGCCACGCGCGTCATGATCGGCACATAGACGAGGCCGACGGCGAGGATGGTCTTGCCGAGGCCCGGCTCGGTCACGGCGAGGATGAGCAGGCCCAGCAGCACGGGCGGGATGGAGATCATGAGGTCCACGCCGCGCATGATGGCTTCCTCGGTCCAGCCCCGGCGGAAGGCGGCGATGAGGCCCAGCGGCACGCCGATGGCGAGCGAAATGGCGGTGGCGCCGAAACCCATCAGCAGCGAGTGATGGGCACCCGCCAGCACCCGGGAAAACACGTCGCGCCCGAACTCATCCGTGCCGAACCAATGCGTGGCCGAAGGCGGCTGCAGGCGCGAGCGGACATTGAAGGCATCCGGCTCGAAGGGCGCGATCCAGGGGCCGAGGATGGCCAGGATCACGATGGCGGTGACGATCACGCCACCCACCCAGAGCGTGCGCGGGATGCGGTTCATCCGGCGCTGCCGCTCACGCGGATGCGGGGGTTGAGCACGGCGTAGAGGATGTCGGCCACCAGGTTCGCCAGCGCGTAGATGGCGGTGATGACGATCATGCCGCCCATCATCAGCGGGATGTCCTGGTTGTCGATCGCGTAGATCAGCATGCGGCCGAGGCCGGGGAAGGCGAAGACGCTCTCCACCACCACGATGCCGCCGATGAGGATGCCGACATCCACCGCCAGCACGGTGATGGTCGGCAGCAGCGCATTGGGCAAGGCATGCCGGCGCAGCACGATGCGCTCGGGCAGGCCCTTGGCGCGGGCGGCGAGCACATATTTGCTCTCGATGGCCTCCAGCATGGAGGAGCGCGTGAGGCGCGAGACATGCGCGATGAGACCCAGCACGAGTGTCGAGACCGGCAGGATCAGGTGCTTGGCCCAGCCGAGGAACCCGCCATCGGCGAGCGGCGTATAGCCGGTCGCCGGCAGCCAGCCGAGCCAGACCGCGAAGAAGATGATGACCAGGATGCACCAGAAGAATTCCGGCACGGCGATGAAGAAATACTGCATCAGCGTGAGGCCACGGTCCGTCCACGAGCCCACATGCGTGGCCGAATGGATGCCGAGCGCGATCCCGATGATCGCCACCAGCACGATGCTGATGGAAGCGAGGATGGCCGAGCGCCCCAGCGCCTCCAGGATCACCGGGCCGGCCGGGCGGTCCATGGTGAGGGACTGGCCGAAATCCCCCCGCATCAGCCCGGTGAACCAGCGCCAATACTGTTCGTAGAGCGGCAGGTTCAGGCCCAGCCGCTCCTCCATCTCGGCGATCGCCTGGTTGGTGGCGAATTCGCCCAGGATCATGTGCGCGACACTGCCGGGCAGGATGTGCACGATGGCGAAGACCAGCACCGTCATCGCCCAGAGGACGAAGACGACGGAGACGAAGCGCCGGGCGAGGAAGCCTGCCATCAGCTCGCGATGAAGCCCGCGCGCAGGTCGAACCAGCGCATCGGATGCGTCTTCACGTCCCGCACCGCGCTGCGATAGGCGCAGGCGAATTTCTGCGCATAGGCGATGTAGCCCGGCGGGTTCTCCACCATGGCGCGCTGCATGGCCACGTAATGCGTGCGCTGCTGCGCGAGGTCGCCGGTCAGGCGGGCCGCTTCCAGTGCGGCATCCACGCGCGGCTCGTTGTACATCCAGAGGCGCTCATTCTGGCTGCCGCGCGAATGCAGGAAGGGGAAGGTCGAGGTGTCGATGGTGGGGCGCGCGAAATAGCCGTCGATATAGGCGGGCGCCTTGCCCGCGACCTCCGCCGCGTAGCGGGCGAAGGGCACGCGCTGGATGTCGAATTCGAAGCCGGCGGGGCGCGCCATCTGCTGGAGCGTCACACCCAGCCGCTCACGCACCGGGCGGCCGACGGGGATCACCAGCGGCACGCGGAGGTTGCCGGTATGCCCGGCCTCGCGCAGGAGGCGGCGGGCCGTCGCCACATCGGGGCGCGCGGGAAAGCCGATCTCATTCGCGAAGAAGGGATGGCTCGGCGCGATCGGGCTATGCGTGGGGGAGCCCTCGCCGAAGAGCACGGCCTCGGCCACATCCGCCTTGGAGACGGCGAGGTTGAGCGCACGGCGCACGCGCGGGTCGTTGAAAGGCGCGATGCTGTTGTTCAGGATCGCGCCATCCCAGGAGGCGGTGGCGACGCTGTCCACGCGGACATTGCGCGCATCGCGCAGCGCCCGGATGTTTTCGGGGCCAAGATCCCAGACCACGTCGAGGTCACCCGCCTGCAAGGCCGCGATGCGGACGGACATCTCGGGCAGGATGCGCATCTCCACACCGTCGAAGCGCGGGCCGCTCTCCCAGTAATTGGGGTTGCGCGCATAGACCACGCGGTCGCCCGGCGCGTAGCTGCGGAAGACGAAGGGCCCCGTGCCGATCGGGTTGGTGGCGAGGTCATCCAGCCGGTCGGCGGGCACGATCTTCACCTGGCGGTCCGAGAGGATGTCGGCGAAGCCGCCATAGGCATAGGAGAGGCGGAAGATCACCGTATAGGGGTCGGGCGCCTCCATCTGCGCGATCATGTCGTAATTGCTGCGGCTCGCGGCGCCCGTCGCGGGGTCGAGGATGCGGCGATAGGTCACGATCACGTCATTGGCCGTCATCTCGCGGCCATGGTGGAAGCGCACGCCGCGGCGCAGCTTGAACTCCCAGGTCTTGAGGTCGGGCGAGTAGGTCCAGGATTCAGCCAGCTCCGGCACCACCGCCTGCTCTTCCGTCATGCGCGTCAGGCCGTTGAAGACGAAGACGGAGTGCATGAACTCCTCGCCGATCGTGGTCCGGGCGGGGTCGAGCGCGCGCAGATTGGCGCTCATCGCGATGCGCAGCACGCCGCCGCCCGCCTGCGCGCCACCCGGGCGCGGCAGGCTGACAGCGCCGACAAGCGCGGGGATGGCCAAGGTGGCGCGGCGGGGGAGCTTCATGGGGGGTCTCTCCTGTTTCTCAGATGACGCCGGGCGCGGCGTCAGGGTCCACGGCACGGGTGACGAATTCACGGAGCGAGGGGACATAGGCGTCCCAAAGGGTGCGCAGCGCGGAAATCGCCTCGGGGGCGAGGTCCACGCGGAGATCCACCAGCGGGAAGATCTCCTTTTCCATCACGATCAGCGCGGCCGAGATGACGGGCTTGCCCTCGCCCCCCGCGGCCTCGCCCGCTTCCATGGCGCGCATCAGTCGCTCGGCCAGTTGCTCGTTCGCACTCTCGGTGAAGGCCTTGGCCATGGCGGCGGGCACGCGGTCATTGGCGAGGATATTGCCCATGGCGATGCAGTCCGGGACATGGACGGCGCCGCGCGCGGGCTTCACGGCCGCGCCGTCGAATTGCGCGGTGCGGCCCTGCGCGTCCATCACGGCGAGCTGGCGCCACTTGTGGTGCGGCGTGCTGGCGATGAGCGCCGCCATCGTCTCCTCCGCCGAGCAGCCGCTGCGCAGCAAATCGAGGCCGCGTGGACCCAGGCGCGGGTCGGTGCGGTGCTGCGTCAGCACGCCGCCCACGCCGGGCGCGACATGCGGCACGCGGGAACCCACGGCGAGGCTGGATGTCGTGACGGCGGCGCCGAACTGCCCGGTGCGGGCGCAGCGGCCAAGGAGCGAATAGGTCATGCGAGGAGGCTACTCCACTTCGGGGTCATGTCAGGGGGCCGGGGCCGCGATTGTCCAGGAAAACCGACCGGCGCTGCACATCCGCGCGGCAGGCTGCCCGCGTCTCATGCGGTGAGCCGCTGCACGGTCGCTTCATCCATGCGCGGCACGGGCGCGCCCGCGCTGGCACAGCCGGCCAGCACCAGCATGGCGGCCACGCTGGCGGCGAGCTTGAGCTGGTGCGGATGGACCTTGTCCGGCGTATCGGCCGGCGTCAGCAGGAAGCGCATGTTGGAGAGCGGCCGGTCGAAGCCCGCACAGAGCCGCAGCGCCGGAATGCCGTGGCGGATGTAGTTGGCGTGGTCCGAATTGCCCATGAAAGGCGCACTGATGCCAATGGCGAGGCCCGCTGGCGCGAGTGCGGCATGCAGGAATTCCGCCATGCCCGGCACGCCGCTGGTGAGTGCCGTGATGCCCTCCGCACCCGCCAGCGAGTCGAGGTTCACGTTCAGCACGCGGCGGGCGCGCTCGGCCGGCGCCATCTGCGCGAGATGCGCGGCCGAGCCCAGCAGCGCCCATTCCTCGATGTTGAAGAGGCCGAGCTGCACGCCGCGCCTGAGGCCCGGCACCACGTCGCGGATCGCTTCCGCCACCGTCAGCGCGCAGGCGAGGCCGGTCGCGTTGTCGATGGCCGAGCAGGCCAGGTCATGGCCGTCGATATGGGCGGAGAGCACCACCAGCTCCTCGCTTTGGCCGGGCATGGTCGCCAGCAGGTTCTCCGCCGTGCGGTCCTCGAAGACGCCTTCGACGAAGATGCGGATGCGCTGGCCCGATTGCGCGGCGAGTGCCGCTCCCGCCTCGTAGCTCAGCCCTGCGCAGGGAATGTTGCCGGGCGCGCCATTGCCGGCGGAGCCCGTCACCGGCAGCAGGCCGGGCTCATGGCAGGCGATGAGGAAGCCCGCCGCCCCCGCATCGCGCGCGCATTCGTATTTCTTGCGCCGGTGCATGTGCCCGGTGCCCACCATGAATTCGTGCCGCACCAGGATGATGGCCCCCCGCACCGCCTCGCCCGCCGCCAGGATCTGCTCGGGCGTGCCGCGGCCGAGGTCGAGCAGCGGCGCCTCCAGCCCCTCGGGCGGGGTGGCGGGGGAACGGCCCAGCGCCTCGGCCGGGTGGGTCGCGCCGCGCGCATCGGTGATGCGGGCGCCGATGCGCGTCCAGCCGCGATAGGGAATGGCCTCGCGCGTCACGGCCGCACCCGTGGCCTCGGCCAGGCGGGGCGCCAGCCATTCGACGGCGGCCTTCTCGCTCGCCGTGCCGGAGAAGCGGCCGCCTGTCGCGCAGATGGCGGCGAAATCCTCCACGATCCGGGGCGAGGCCCAGATGCGGCCCAGAACCTTTTCGATCACGTCCGGTTTCAGCATCCGCAACTCCTTCGCAGGATGCGCAGGGTGACGTGCCGCGAGGCATCGGTCTAG
>JAIYCD010000016.1 GCA_027488195.1 Acetobacteraceae bacterium
CAGGCCCGAGCCTCAAAGCTGGTTGATGCCGAAGGCTGTGGCCGCCGCCGGGATGCCGGCATTCACCGCCGCCTGGCGGGCCGGGTTCTGCCCCGCGCCGGCCGAGAGGATCTGGCCGAGGATCACCTCGTCCACATCGGCGCCCGCGACGCCCGCACGGGAGAGCGCGGCCTCGATCGCGACCTTGCCCAGGTCATGGGCGGAGAGGCTGGCGAAGGCCCCGTTGAAGCTGCCCACCGGCGTGCGCGCGGCGGAGGCGATGACGATATCCATGGCGAAAGCCCTCCGAGGAATTGATTGGGTCCAGTCTCGCGCTTCGCCTCCGGCCATGCAACCGCGCAGCGGGGAGGCTCAGGCGGCGGCGCTGCCCAATTGCCGCAGCGCCGCCTCGAATTCGGCGTCGAAGGCGGCCAGCGCCGCCTCCAGCCCGGTCATCTGAGGCGCGCTCGCAGCGCTTTCTAGCGCCTCCAGCACGGGCACCAGCGCCGCCAGGCCGAAATTCCCGGCCAGACCCCGCATCGCATGGGCCTGGCGCCGTGCGGCCGCGCCGTCGCCCAGGCGCACCGCCTCCCGCAGTTGCGGGGCCAGGGCCAGCATCTCCTCGCGGCAGAGCTGGCGCGCCTCATCCAGCCCCTTGGCGGGCGCGTCGGGCAGCACCTCCAGCAGGCGGCTCCCATCGGCCATGGTGGTGGAGCGCGCACGCGGCCGGTTGCCCGGGCCGCGGCGGCCATTGTCCTTGGCCGGCACGCGGATATCCAGGTGCCGCGTCAGCATCCCCGAGGGCAGGTCCCGCCGCAGCGTCTCGGGGGGCAGCAGGGCCTCGAGGGCGTCATTCCAGGCGGAGAGCTTGCCCTCAGGGTCCAGCAGCGCGACGGGCACGGGCCAGGCCTCGATCAGCGCAGCCTCGCGCCGCTCCGCCGCCAGCCGCTCGGTCTGGGAGAGGCGCATCCGCGCCTCGTTCACGCTGAGCTGCGCCGCGTGCCGCGCGAGGCTGCCGCGCAGCGCGGTCAGCTTCAGCTCCACACGGTCGGTCCGCTCCAGGTGGCGGCGGAAGATGAAGCCGAGCGTGCAGAGGCCGAACAGCGGAATCAGCAGCACGGCGAGGGACATGGTCTCGGGCGTGGCGCTCGCATCCACGCGGAGCACACCCTCGCGCACCCAGAGGCTCGCCTGCACCTCGCCCGGCGTGCCGGCCGCGGCGAGTTCGGTGCCGAGGCCGGTGACCAGGCGCAGCGCAATGCGGGGCGGCGGCGCCAGAGCCGCCTCCAGCGTGACGAGCGGGATGCGCAGCATGGGCGTGGCGGCGCCGGGCTGGGCCGGGACCAGGAAAGCCAGCACCTCGGGCGGGTTTGCCCCGCCGCGCGGCAGCGGCCAGAAGCGCAATTGCCCTGCCTCGGCGCCCGTCAGCGTCGCCGCCACATCGGGCAGCAGGGGGCCGAAGGCCACGCCGGGGCCCGGCCGCCCCTCGCGCTGGGCCTGCTGGAGGCGCGCCTCCGCCGGCTGCAGCTCATCCTTCACCGCCAGCGCGGCACGGGCGGAGGCCTGGGTCGCCTGGGCCAGGGCGGCCTGGCGCAGGCCATGCGTGCCGTCCTCGATCAGCAGCCAGCTCGCGACCAGCAGGGTCGTCACCAGGAGCATGAAGGCGATGGATGAGCGGTGCAGCAAGGCATGGATCAGCGCGCGGCCGGACAGGGCCATGGCGGGGCAACCCCAAGAACGTTTGTTGCAATAAACAGACAGTGTCTCCGTGCCGCAAGCCGCACATCCGGGCGCGGGCTTGTCCCGGGCTGGCGCGGATGCGAATGTGCGCATCGCACTGCAACATCGAACGCGACCGCCAGCCGGCCGGCACCCGCCGGACGCCGCCAAGGCGGCACGAAGGATCTAGAGGACATGGCAAAGATCAAGGTGAAGACCCCCGTCGTCGAGATGGACGGGGATGAGATGACGCGCATCATCTGGGGGTTCATCAAGGACCGCCTGATCCTGCCCTATCTCGACATCGACCTGAAGTATTACGACCTCGGCATCGAATACCGCGACCAGACGGACGACCAGGTGACGATCGACGCCGCCAATGCCACCAAGCAGTACGGCGTCGGCGTGAAATGCGCGACCATCACCCCCGATGAGGCGCGCGTGGCCGAATTCGGCCTCAAGAAGATGTGGCGCAGCCCGAACGGCACGATCCGCAACATCCTCGACGGCACGATCTTCCGCGAGCCCATCATCTGCCAGAACGTGCCGCGCCTCGTTCCGCATTGGTCCAAGCCGATCGTCGTGGGCCGCCACGCCTTTGGCGACATCTACCGCTCGGTCGAGGCGAAGATCCCGGGTGCGGGCCGCGTCAGCATGACCTACACGCCCGCCAATGGCGGCGCCCCGGTCGAGATGGGCGGCTTCGACTTCCCGGAATCGGGCGGCGTGGCCATGGGGATGCACAACCTCAACGCATCCATCGAGGGCTTTGCCCGCGCCAGCCTCAACTACGGCCTGGCCCGTGGCTACTCGGTGTATTTCAGCCACAAGAACACGATCCTGAAGGCCTATGACGGCTCCTTCAAGGACATCTTCCGGCATGTCTATGACACCGAGTTCAAGGCCCGCTTCGAAGCGGCCGGCCTCACCTACGAGGACCGCCTGATCGACGACATGGTGGCCTCGGCGCTCAAGTGGGAAGGCGGCTATGTCTGGGCCTGCAAGAACTATGATGGCGACGTGCAGTCCGACATCGTGGCGCAGGGCTTCGGCAGCCTCGGCCTGATGACCTC
>JAIYCD010000077.1 GCA_027488195.1 Acetobacteraceae bacterium
CCACGGCCCACATCGCCGGCGGCAGGCTGCGCGCGCTGGCGGTGACCGGCGCGCAGCGCGAGGCCGCGCTGCCCGAGGTGCCGACGCTCGCCGAGGCCGGGCTGCCCGGCCCGCCGATCGCCGTGCTCGCCGGCCTCTTCGCCGCACGCGCCACGCCGCCGGAGGCGCTGTCCGTGCTGAGCGCCGCGGTGGACCAGGCGCTGGCCAATCCCGAGGTCGCCGCGCGCTTCGCGGCCTCCCAGACCGACATCCTGCGCGAGCCGCGCGAGGCCTTCGCGCAGCGCCTGCGCGAAGAGGCGCCGTTCTGGCGGCAGCTGGTGCGGGACTTGGACCTCAGGGTCCAATGACGCCGCCCGCGACGGCCATGCTGCCGACGATCCGTCTCGATCCGTCTCTGCGGGGTCCGCTCGCCGGCATCCGGGTGGTGGACCTGTCGCGATTGGTGGCGGGCAACATGCTCTCGCTGCAGCTCGCGGATTTTGGCGCCGACGTGATCAAGGTGGAGGCCGTCGGCACCGGCGACACGCTGCGCGCCTGGCGCGAGACGCATCCCGACCACCCGGAGGGCTTCGACGGCTGGTGGCGCGTCTATGGCCGCAACAAGCGCAGCCTCGCGCTGGATCTGCGCGATGCCGACGCGATGGGCTGGCTGCGCCGCCTGATCGGCACGGCGCAAGTGCTGGTCGAGAGCTTCCGGCCCGGCACGCTCGAGGCGATGGGGCTCGCGCCCGGGGCGCTGCACGCGGCGAACCCCGGCCTCGTGATCGTGCGCCTGTCGGGCTGGGGCCAGACCGGGCCCTATCGCGACCTGCCGGGCTTCGGCAGCCTGATCGAGGGTTTTTGCGGCTTCGCCGACAAGCACCGCCAGCCCGATGGCACGCCGGGCCTGCCGAACATGGCGCTGGCCGACATGGTGACCGGCCTGACCGGCGCCTTCGCCGTGATGGCGGCACTCCGCGAGGTCGAGGTGCGCGGCGGCAGCGGCCAGGTGATCGACCTCTCGCTGCTCGAGCCGATGCTGGCCATCATGGGCCCCGATGTCACCAACGCCGCGGCGACGGGAAGGCCGGCGGAGACGTTGAAGATCGCCTCGCCGCGCGGCGCCTATCGCTGCGCCGATGGCGGCTGGGTGTCGCTGTCGGGCTCGACGGACAGCATGGCGCGGCGCGTCTTCGAGGCGATCGGCAAGCCCGGGCTGATCGAGGATCCGCGCTTCGCCACCAACGCCGCGCGGCTGGCGCATGACGAGGAGATCGAGGCGATGCTGCGCGACTTCGTCGGCGGGATGGAGCGCGAGGCGGCGCTCGCCCTGTTCCGCGCCCGCGGCGTGACGGTCGGGCCGATCCACAACGCGGCGTCGCTGCTGCGCGACCCGCATGTCGCGGCGCGCGGCGTCTATGTCGAGGAGGCAGGCGCCGGGACGGTGATGCACGCCGTCACGCCGCGCCTCGCGGGCACGCCCGGCGGGCTGCGGCGCCCGGCTCCACGCTGCGGCGAGCATTCCGCCGAGATCCTGGCCGAACTCGGCGCGCAGCCCGAGGATGTCGAGACCCTGGCGAAGAAGCGTGCTGTCCGATGCGGGTAAAGTCGGCGCGGTCCCTCCTGTTCCTGCCGGCGACCTCGCCGCATCTGCTGGCGAAGGCCACGGAACGCGGCGCGGATGCGCTGGTCGTCGATCTCGAGGACGCCGTACCGCCGGCCCGCAAGGCCGAAGCCCGCCCGATGGCGGCCGCGGCGCTCCGCGACCTCGCCGCGCGCGGGGCCGAGGTGCTGCTGCGCGTCAACGCGGAGCAGGCCCTATGGGAGGACGACATCGCCGCGATCCCGCCGGGCATCGCGTTGACGGTGATGCTGCCAAAGGTCGAATCCGCCGCCGGGGTCGAGGCGATGGCGGCGCGGCTTGCGGCACGTGGCCAGGACGCGGCCATCGCCGCGCGGCGTGCTGGAAGCCGTGCGTATCGCCGCGGCCTCTCCCCGCCTCTGCGCGCTCGGGTTCGGCGCCGAGGATTACGCGGCCGCGATCGGGCTGGCCCCGGCGCCGAGCTCGCTCGGCGTGTCGGCGCAGATGGTCGGCGTCGCGGCGCATGCCCATGGCCAGGCCTTCTGGGGCCTCGCGGGCAGCGTCGCGGAGACGGTGGACATGGAGGCCTTCGGCGCGCTGGAACGCCTGGCCGCTGCCGCTCGCGCTGCGATGTCCACGCCCGAGATTGGCCGCGCGCTAGAGGCCATCGCCTTTGTGCCCGTGACTGATTCTACGCCCGAAAGCGCGACGCGCTTCATCGCGGAGGAGGCGGCGCTCTGGGGCCCCGTCATACGCGCCGCCAACATCGAGATCGAGTGAGCCGAAGGCGATTACTGGACCAGCCAGGCACGAGCGTGCGGTGAGGCCTACTCTCCAAGGCTTCAGCCTGGAGACCGGTTGTAACCGGTCGCACCTCCTCCGCCAGGCTCAAGGCCGACGCCGCCCGCCTGCTAGAACTGGAAGTAGATGAACGGAACCGTCAGATCCGTAACGGCGAACATCATCAGCACAAACATCGACAGCGCGAAGGCCACGGCAAATTTGATGCTGGCGAAGGTGCTGGTGCCCGCGATCAGATGGTTCTGGATCACACGCTGGCGGTCGATCAGGTTCCACACCAGAACGATGGCCGTCAGCGACCAGAAAACCGGCGGAACAGTCGGCCAGATCAGCTCCCCGCCGAACATGTCGCCCAGAACCCGCATTGAAGTGGCAAAGTCGGGCGCGCGGAAGGGCACCCAGCCAATCGTCACCAGCACGAAGGTGATCACGACGCCGACGCAGCCGCTCAGCACTCCCGGGGGCGCGGCATGCCGGCGAAGATGAAGCCAGGCGCGAAAGAGGCAGAGCAGCAAGCCGTGGTAAAAGCCCCAGAGCACGAAGTTCCAACTCGCGCCGTGCCAAAGCCCCCCCAACACCATGGTGATCATCAGGTTGCTGGCGGTGCGAACCACGCTGCCGCGATTGCCGCCAAGTGGGATGTAGAGATAGTCGCGCAGCCAGGTGGAGAGCGAGATGTGCCAGCAGCGCCAGAACTCAATGATGTTCCGCGCCAGATAGGGACGGTCGAAATTCGTGGGCAGGTTGAAGCCCAGCAAGCGGGCACAGCCGCGTGCCATGTCCGTGTAGCCCGAGAAATCGAAGTAGATCTGGAAGGCAAATGCGACCGCCCCGATCCAGGCCCCAGTCATTGAGGCCGATCCTGAGCCGGCAAAATAGGCATCGGCGATAATTGCGAAGTTGTCGGCGAAAATCGTCTTCTTGATCAGTCCCTTGACGATCTGCACGACGCCCCAGCGGATATCCTCACCCGAAGGCACTCGGCGGGTCGCCACCTGCGGAAAGAAATGGGCAGGCCGGATGATGGGCCCAGCGATCAGTCGCGGAAAGAACGCCATGAACAAACCGAATTCGCCAAAATTACGGCGTGGGGTGATCAATCCACGGCGAATATCGACATTATAGGAAATCGCTTCGAATGTGTAAAACGAAATGGCAACGGGCAATACGATGTGAAGTGCTGTGAAACGATCTGGTATCTCTAACAAGTGGCTAAGGCTTCCAACGAAAAATAAGTAATATTTGAAGATTGCTAATGGAATAAGATTGACCGTCACAGCCATGGCCAGCAATCTACCGCCAGCGCGCCCTGTATGTCCGGCGATCGCCAACCCCATGCCGTAATTGAAGACGATGTAGCCGGCGAGGAGCAGGGTAAATGAAATATTCCATGAGCCATAGAAAATAAAACTAGCCGCTATCAAAAATACCTTGGAGAATCGAGCTGGAATAGAAAAATATCCAGCCAAGACAATAGCGAAAAAGGCCCAGTATATCCAAGAATTGAACGACATTTGGCGATCAATTTCCCTTGCGTAACAACGGTATCAGGGAAGTCGCCAGATCCGCGCTTAAGCGCTGTCGCCCCGTCGCATTGAGGTGGAGGTCGTCGAAGAAGAACTCCGGCCGTTCCAGGGCATTGAAACTTGTGGCAGGCAGCAATCTGGCACGGCCGGTGTCGCGAAGGGCCGCGAAAACGCCGGTCGCGCCTTCATCGTCATCGGCCAAGAAATGCAGCGGGCCGCGGGGCATGCGGAAGATGAACACCTCGATGCCATGAGCCGCGCAGAGTTGGATGATGCGGTTGAACCAGAGCGCGCGATAAGCGGCCGTCTCCCGATTCTCAACCGGTTGGGCGCTCTGGCCACGCAAGCGGGTGGCATACCCTTCCAGCAGAGCGCGTTCGGCCGGCGACAGATTGTCGGGAAGGGTCAGCGCGCCCGTCGCCGGATCGAGGCGAAGACCGGTAACCGATGCTGCCCGGCCGGGATACATGTTTGCTGACTCATAGCCAACCTGCCGCCAGGTTTTGAGCACAGCGAGGCGGTGGCTCGGATTGTTCAGAAATGCCGCGAAATCCGACTTGTAGTACAATCCACTGAACAAGATGCTTCGCACCGCATCCAACCGCGCGTCGCTGGTGAGGAACGATGAGGGGAAAGTCATAGCATCCCGCAGGCCAAGCAGGCTGTGCACCAGCCCTATATCGAGCCGCCGGTCGGCCTCGTTCCCACCTTCATTGTCATGATAGGAAACCGCCATGAGCGCGACGGCCGATGGAACCTGACCGCGTGCAAGATTTTCACGAAGGAAGTAGTACCAGGAACGGGCCGTACTGGACCCCACCCCGCCGGAAACGAAGGTGATGTTCGCCTGGGCCGCATGAGCGACCTCGTTGGCGATCCGGGCGGAGAAGCCCTCTCCGATGCGGGAATCTCCAAGCACGAGCAGCATGGGGACGCCGGCTGGCGCGTGCCGCGCATTGTCGATCGACTGCGCAACTGTTCCATCGCGCGAGGTCGGGTCGACCCAATGGCCATAAAGACCGGTCCGGAAGACGGCGGCGTCGAGCAGGAAGAAGAGGATAACCCCAGTCAGGATTTCCAGGGACACACGCTTGGGGGACACGGCCTTCAGCGTCTGCGCTGTGGAATCAGCGAGACGGCGCTGTTCCTGGCGATTGGGTTCCGTCAACACTGCATTCGAATCCCGTCTTCTTTCGGCAAAACGTCATTTAGACGAAACGATTGCCTCCCTTCTATCAAGTGGCTGAAGGCACGGGTAGCGTCCGTGCCGCACTCGACCACCAGAAGGCCTGGCCGACCCAGTCGCTGAGCGACCAGCGGTCAGGTGCCGCCCCTCAGCCAGACCAATATGGTCCGGGATATCCACCCGGCCGAGCAACAGCCGTTCGCCTGCCTCATCGAGACAAATCTTCAACCCGCCTGCCCCCCGCCATATGGCTCAGAGGTGCGCACCCTCGCTTCCCGAGATCCTCGGGTGGAGTTCTGGGGGTTTGGGGGACGCCAAAGAGGTGGACATCCGCATCACGCCGCCACCATGCGCCTCGCCTTCTCGGCCGCCGGGCTAGCCACGGCTGCCGGTGCCGACCTCCCGCACCACCCGGCACAAGCCTGCATCATCGGCCAGCGTCCTGATGTTGCATCCGCCGTCGTGCCTGGCGAAAACCCCCGACATGGATTCCCCGCCTGGCCTCGAAGGCCTCCCCATCGCCGAGGCATTGGAATTGCTCCGCCTCTCGATGCCCGAGGCGCCCCACAGCATCGGCTGGTGGTCCGACATGGACTATTCACTGGCCGGCGCGCACCTGATCGATCTCTCTTTCCAGGGCCAGGTCGACACCGATGTCAGGAGCGCCACCCGCCTCCAGGCCGGTGCCTCAAGCGAGGCCCCCTCGCCCGCTCTCGCACTGCTGGAGCGGGAGGGCGGAACGGCTCCGCTCGAGGTCGTGCTCGAGGAAATCGTCGGCCGGATCGGCGATCTTCGCGCGGCGATCGGCGCGGCTCTGCAGGCCAGGGGGATCATGCGCCGCGCGCCCCAGATCGTCGCCTGGGCCTTCGTCCGGCAGCGGGTGGAAGACAGCGACCCGCGCCCTGCGGCCGCGCTGCGGGCGGCGCTTCTCGCGCTGATCGAAGGCGATGACCTCCCCTCCCCCCAGGAGGCGGCGCTGATCTCGGTGCTGCATGCCTCGGGCTCGATCGCGGAGCTGCTGGACGTCCCTTCGCCACGCAAATGGCAGGCACGCCATGCGGCGCGCATCGAGGCGATCCATCGGATGGACCTGGTCGGGCAGACCGTCGCCGCTGCCATCGGCCGGATGAGGGAACGGCTGCGCGCCTATGTGCTGGGTTCCGGCGGGTCTTCGAAGCTGACCAGACCAGGTGCCGCATGGGAGTGGCGCGCCTTCTGGCCGGCGGAGGGCAGCGTCAGCCTGCCAGCTGCACTGGACCTCCTGGGCAGCAAGGATCGCGCCCCTGAGGAGGCGAACACCGACATCTACCTGTTCGTCCACGGCAAGCGGGACAACATCAAGCTCCGCGGCAAGGGCCTCAAGGTGAAGCCGGTGCTCGAGGCCTTCGACCAGTTCTCCGCCTTCGGGCCCAGCGGGAGGGTGGAGTTTCCGGCCCAGGCCCAGGCCCTCTCCGGCATTTTTCCGCGCTTCAACGAGGTCCGCGTGAAGCTCCGCACGCGGGAGGAGATGATCTCCGCCCTCTCGGTCACCGGCTACCGCCCGGGCATGGTCACCGTGCGGAAGGTCAGGCGGCAATATCGCGCCATCCTCGGCGTGAAGGTCGAGCTGGCCCAGATCGAGGTGAATGGCCGGATGTTCGGCTCCATGAGCCTGGAGAGCCGCTTCCTCGCGGCGCTGCGCGTCCTCTCGCGGCAGGTCGCGGTGGGGCCAGGCATCGTCGGCGGCTATGCCGAATTCCTGGAGCGAGTGGCGACGGAGCGCGCCTGAGCGTCAGCCGGGCAGGCGCACCGGGTTCGCCCAGGCCCGCCGCCCGGCCGCATCCGCCACGACAACCCGCGCGAAGCCGCCGGCCTTCAGCGCGGCCAGCGGCAGGCGGGCGCGGGTCTGGCAGAGGCCCACCGACTGCGCGGCGCGTGAGCCGCGGCCCAGCACCATGATGCTGGCGGCGGCCGAGCAGGTGACCTCCACCGCATCCGCCTCCCAGCGGATGTCGTGGATCTGCGGCCCTTGCGTGGCATAGAAATGCCCGGCCTTGAGGGCGGCCAGCAGCGCCTCCGGCTCATTCGCCGCGGCCTTCACCATCACCCAGCCGCCAAAGGCGTCGGGCGATTGGAAATGCGCGTCATCCACCGCGATCAGGTTGATCATGCGCCCCTCGGCGAGCAGCTGGTCGGCGAGATAGACGCCATCGCCGCGCTCGGTCCGCAGCTGAGAGGTGTGGTTGTACACCTCCACCGCATGCGCGCCGGGCAGCGTCCGCGCATCGGCCGCCGTCAGCGAATACCAGCCCGGATGCGGGATGGCGACGAAGGCGCCCGCGGCCAGCGCACGGGCAGCCAGTTCGGGCCCGGTCTCATGCGGCGGCGTCCGGGCAAAATCGAGCGGCAACCCGACCGCCAGGATGTGCCACATCTCTCCCAGCGCCGTGGCCGGCGCGTGCAGCTCGGCGCCGAGAATCGTCGTGAAATCCGGTGCCCGGAAGGGGCGCGTATCCACGATCGGGAAGCCGTATTTCGGCAGGAAATGATCCGTGACGGCGAGGAAGTCATACCCTGCCTCGCGGTAGGTGGCGCAAACCTGCGCCACGCCCAGCGACCCGTCCGATGCGTCGGTGTGGGTGTGGATATTGCCCTTCCAGAAGCGGCCCGGGGCGGAGAAGGCATCCATCCGCGTCACGCGAGCTTGCGGAAGGCGTCGAGAAAGGCCGCCACATCGGCCTCGTCATTATAGACGTGCGGGCTGATCCGCATGCGGCCAAGGCGCGGCGCCACATGCACATTCCGCTCGGCCAGCGCTTCGATCAGGCCGGGCCGCATGCCGCCGGGGAAAGCCAGGCTCAGCACATGCGGGGCGCGCAGCCCCTGGGCCGGCAGCTCGACGCCAGCACCCGCCAAGCCCTCCGCCAGCAGGCCGGTGAGCCATCCGAGGCGCGCGCTGATGGCCTCCGTGCCCCATTCGGCCATCAGCTCCATGCCGACGGCGGCCATTTCCAGGCCGATCACATGGTCGCGCTCGCCCATGTCGAAACGCTTGGCGCCCTCGGTGAAGCCGAGATCAGCCATGTAGGGCCTGGCCTCGGAGGAGACGCGGCGGCGGGAGGAGCCGGTCTGCTCCAGCGGCACGCCGTCCTGGTGGCGGCGGGCGATGTACAGGAAGGCGCGGCCATAGGGGCCCAGCACCCATTTATAGGTCGGGAAGATCAACACATCGGGGTCGAGTGTCGCGACATCGAGCGGCAGCACGCCCGCATGATGCGTCGCATCCACCAGCAGCATGGCGCCGGCCGCGCGCTGGGCGGCGGCGACCGCGTCGAGGTCGATCAGGCCCCCATCCGCCCAATGCACGGAGGAGATGGAGACGAGCGCGAGGGGCGCCGCGCCTGGCCGGCGGATGGCGGCCACCACCGCCGTGGTCCAGTCGCCATCGGCGGGTGCCGCGACGGCTTCGACCGTGAAGCCGCCCTCCGGCGCGCGTTGCAGCCATTCCAGCACGGGCGAGGAATGGTCATCGCCCAGCACCAGCACGCGATGGCCAGCCGGCACCTTCAGGATGCGCCCGGCCACGGCGACGCCGTAGGAGATGGAGGGGATCAGCGCCACATCCTCGGGTGCGGCGTTGATGAGGCGCGCGGCGGCGCTCCGCGCCCGGTTGCATTGGCGCGCGATGTGCTCGCCCGTGATGCCCCAGGGCCGCGCCTTCAGCGCGATGCCGGCCTGGCCGGCCGCCTGCACCGCATGCGGCAGCGGGCTCCAGGAGGCGGCGTTGAGGTAGGCGACATCGCGCGGGATGTCGAAGGCGTCGCGCTGGCAATTGAGCATGGTCGTGTCCTTGGCCCCGAGGTGCCCAGTCTGCGCCCGCTACGGCCAGGGGATCAATGCAGCCGGGTGGCGAATCCTGGGCCGATCCAGGCCAGCTCGCCCTGCGCGAAGCACGCGGCGAGCGCGCCTTCCGGCGTTACCACGGCGAGGTCGCCACGCAGCCCTTCGGCGATCCGCCCGCGATCCTTGAGGCCCAGCGCGTCGGCGGGATTGCTGGAGACCAGCGCCCAGGCCGCGGCCAGGTCCAGCACCCCGCGCCCCGCCATGCGGAAGGGTGCGGCCAGCAGCGCCGGCCAGTGGTAATCGCTGGCCAGAACGGTAACGAGGCCGCGTTCGGCGAGCGGCGCGGCACTGGCCCAGCCGAGATGGCTGCCACCGCGCACCACATTGGGCGCACCCATCACCACCGCCTCACCCGCGCCGCGCGCATTCTCGGCCACCGGCTCGGCCATCGGGAATTCGCAGATGGAGGCACCGAGGGCGCGGAACAGCGCGCGGTCCTCCAGCGTCGCGTCGTCATGGCTGAGCATGGGGATGCCGGCCGCACGCGCCGCCTCAGCCATGCGCGCGCGCATCGCCGGCACCTCGGCGCGGCGGCCCATGGCGGCATCGGCCAGCGCCATCAGCTCGGCCTCGGTCACGCCCGCGCGGCCGGCATATTTGCCAAGCTCCTTCGGGTTCTTGAGCTTTTTCACGATGCTGGGCGTGTGGTCGTTGAAGCCCAGCAGATGCACCTGGCCCGCCGCGATGGCGGCCGCCGCATCGGCCTCGGCCGCGAAGTTATCGGCCTCGAAGCGCAGATGGACGCGCAGCTCCGGCCCCGGCAGCGGGCTCTTCAGCGCCTCCAGCGTGGCGAGGAAGGCGGGCAGCGAGCGCAGCCCCGGCTCCCAGGAGAGGGTGACGCCGAGATAGGCCGTGGTGATGCCCGAGGCGAGGCATTGCGCCGCCGCGTCACGCATCGCGAAGCCCGCGGGGAAATCCACATTCGGGCGGGGTTGCAGGGCGCGCTCATGCGCATCGCCATGGATGTCCACGATGCCTGGCATGACCAGCAGCCCCGTGGCGTCGAAGCGCCGCGCGGCTGGCGCATCGGCGGCGATGCGGCCCCCGGCCAGCGTGACCTCGCCGGCGCCGAGCGCCGCATCGCGCAGCACGCGGCCGCCCGCAATCTTCCAGGACATGTTCAGGACTCCACCACCATCTGCGTGCGCCCGGCGGCGTAGCGCGTCACCGTCGCATCAACCGGCTTGCCGGCACCATCCACATTCACCGCCTCGCTCACCAGCACGGGCCGGCTGCGCGATTGCTGCAGGAGCTCCGCCTCCTCCGCCGTCGGCATGCGTGCCGTGATGCGGGTGATGCGCCGCCGGTAATCCGGCACGCCGCAAGCCGCGAGCGCATGGGTGATGGAGGGGTTTTCCTGCAGGCGCGCCATGATGTCGGGGAAGCGATGCGCGGGGAAGTGGTGTGCGCCCAGCGCCACCGGCCTGCCATCGGCCATGGCGAGCCGCTCGGCCAGGATGACGGGGCGCCCGCGCCGCATCTCCAGCATCTCTGCCACGCGAGCTTCGGCCTCGATCTCGGCCAAGCGCAGCACGCGGCCCGCGGGCTCGCGGTTCTGCGCGCGGATGATCTCGCTGAAGCGGGTGCGGGCGTTGAGCGGGTAGTCCAGCACATCCTCGGCCACGAAGCTGCCGCGCCCCTGCTCGACGCGCACGATGCCGCGCGTCTCCAGCTCCTCCATCGCGCGGCGAATGGTGTGGCGGTTCACGCGGAAATGCTGCGAGAGCTCGGCCTCGGTCGGCAGGCGCTGGCCGGGAGCGTGCTGGCCCTCGCGGATCGCGCCCTCGATCGCGGCGCCGATCTGGCGCCAGAGCGCGATACCGGCGCCACGGTCGAGCGCCGCATTCGCGAAGGTCACAGAAGTTTCAACCAAGCCGGCACTCCAGGATGGCAATTTCGGCTTGACCATAGAGGGGCGGATGTATAGCTGTCTAGACAAATGATCACCCGCCCCGAATGGATGGCCATCCTGGCCCGCGCCACCGCCGAGGAGATGGCGGGCCTGCTGGCCCCCCTGCCCCCGCTGCCCCCGCACCAGGTGATCCGGGGCCCGGAAATCGGCCTCACCATGCTGCGCGGCCGCGCCGGCGGCGATGGCGCGGCCTTCAACCTGGGCGAGGCCACCATCACCCGTTGCACCGTCTCGCTCGAAGGGGGCACGCTCGGTCATTGCTGGCGCCTGGGGCGGGAGCGCGCAGCCGCCGAACGCGCCGCGCTGCTCGATGCCTGCCTGCAGGATTTCGAATGGCAGGCCCGGCTTCTCAGCGCCGTGGTGATCCCGCTGCGGGAGCGCCAGCGCGAGGCCGCGGCGCTGACCGCCCGCCGCGCCGCGGCCACCGAAGTCCGCTTCGCCACCCTGGCCACCATGCGATGAGGAAAATGCCATGAAGCCAGGCTTCCTCGACCCCGTCTTCGGCGCGCAGGAGGGGTTCTCCGCCCTGATGAACGCCATGGCGCGCCCCGGCCGCATCCAGGAATGCGCCATGCTGCGCGATCCGCCGCCCGGCCTCGAACCCGCCGCCGCCGCCGCGCTCTTGACGCTGGCCGATGCCGAGACCCCGGTCTGGACCGACGCCGAGGGCGAAGCGCGCGACTGGGTCGCCTTCCACACCGGCGCGCCGCTGGTGACCGACCCCGCCCGCGCCCAATTCCTGCTGGCGACGCGCGCCATGCCGCCGCTCGCCGCGCTCGATGCCGGCACGGACGAGACGCCGCAGGACAGTGCCACGCTGATCCTTCAGGTCGCGGCACTCGATGACGCCACGGGCTGGCGCCTGACCGGCCCGGGCATCGAGCATGAGCATCGCCTGGCCGTGGCCGGCCTGCCGGCCGATTTCCCCGCGCAATGGGCCGTGAACCGGGCGCAGTTCCCGCGCGGCGTGGATATCGTGCTCTGCGCCGGCGTGCGCCTGGCCGCCCTGCCCCGCACCACCCGCCTGACGGAGACCGGCTGATGTATGTCGCGGTGAAGGGCGGCGAGGCCGCGATCGAGGCCGCCCATGCCTGGCTGGCGGAGCGCCGGCGCGGCGATGAGGCGCTGCCTGCCCTCACGCCCGAACAGATCGAGCAGCAATTGGGCCTCGCCGTGGATCGCGTCATGGCCGAGGGCAGCTGCCATGACCGGGGCCTCGCGGCCCTCGCCATCCAGCAGGCGCGCGGCGACCTGATCGAGGCTGCCTTCCTGCTGCGCGCCTATCGCAACACCCTCTCGCGCTTCGCCGCCTGCGAGCCGGTGGACACGGGCGCGATGCGCGTGCAGCGCCGCATCAGCGCCACCTACAAGGACCTCCCCGGCGGCCAGGTGCTGGGCCCAACCTTCGACTACACGCACCGCCTGCTGGATTTCGCCATGGCCGCCGAAGGGCACGCGCCCCAGGAGGCCGAGGCCGCCAGCGCCACCATGCCGCGCGTGACGGAACTTCTGGCGCGCGAGGGTCTGATGGCCCGCGACGCGCCCGATGACGGAACGCCGCCTCCCGATCTGACGCGCGAACCCCTGCCCTTCCCCACGCCCCGCGCCTTGCGCCTGCAATCCCTGGCGCGCGGCGATGAGGGCTTCCTGCTCGGCATGGGGTATTCGACGCAGCGCGGCTACGGCAACGCGCATCCCTTCGTCGCGGAACTCCGCATGGGCGAG
>JAIYCD010000041.1 GCA_027488195.1 Acetobacteraceae bacterium
GATCGGCCGCACGCAATCCGCCGTCTCGATGCAGATGCGGCGCCTCGAGGAGATCCTGGGCGAGGAATTGCTGCGCCGCGGGCATCGCGGCCTGGAGCCGACCTCCAAGGGCGCCTGGCTGCTGGAGCGCGCCCGCACGCTGCTCGCACTGAACGAGGAGATTATCACCACCTTCCGCGCGCCGGCACTGACCGGCCAGGTGCGCCTGGGCAGCCCGGACGACTACGCCCTGCAGTGGCTGCCCGGCATCCTCGCCCGCTTCGCCCGCACCCATCCGGGGATCGAGGTGGATGTGCTCTGCATGAGCTCCGAGGAGTTGGCGCAGCGGCTCGAGCACGGCCATATCGACCTGGCCCTGCTGACCGAGGGCCATGGCCGCGATGGCGAGGAGGTGTGGCGCGGCCCGCTGCGCTGGGTGGGCCCGCAGGGGGCGACGCTGCACAAGCGCGACCCGCTGCCGCTCGCCGCCGCCCATCCCGGCTGCACCTGGCGCCGCGCCGCGCTGGAGGCGCTGGGCCGAGAGGGGCGGCGCGTGCGCGTCAGCTACAACAGCACCACGCAATCGGGCTGCTTCGCCGTGGCGCTGGCGGGCCTGGCGCTCACCATCTCGACGCCGACCCGCCTGCCGCCGGGCCTCGCCTGGATGGGCGAGGCCGAGGGCCTGCCACCGCTCGGCGAGATGGGGATTCTCCTCGCCCTGGGCGAGGCGCCGCTTTCGCCCGGAGGCAAGGCGCTGGTGGAGGCGATCCGCGCGGGCTTCGCACAAGCCCCTTGAGGCGGCGCGCCCGCTTGTGATCTGCTACCCGGAAATACCGGGGAAGCCAGAATGCGTCGTCGTTCCGCCATCGCCTCCTTGCTAGCCAGTCCTGCCTTGGCCACCGGCGCCTGGGCGCAATCCTGGCCCGAGCGGCCGGTCCGCATCATCATTCCCTTTCCGCCCGGCGGCTCGAACGACACGGTGGCCCGTATTCTCCAGCCGCGCCTGCAGGAGATCCTTGGCCGGCCCATCGTGGTGGACAACCGGGCCGGCGCCTCGGGCTCCGTCGCCGCGACCGAAACGGCCCGCGCACAGCCCGACGGCCACACCTGGATGCTGGCGAACGACACGCTGGCCGGCAATGAAACGCTGATGAGCCTGCCCTACCGGGTGATGGAGGCCTTCACCTTCTGCTCGCTGCTGGGCACCTGTCCCTATGCGTTGACGGCGCATCCCTCGACGCCCTTCCGCACCCTGGCCCAGATGATCGAGGCGGCGAAGGCGCGGCCCGACACGCTCAGCTACGCGACGACGGGTGTCGGCTCGCTCGCGCATGTGGCGACGGTGCTGCTGCAGCAGCGCGGCGACTTCAAGATCAGCCACGTGCCCTATCGCGGCGGCGGTCCCGCCCTGCAGGACGCTCTGGCGGGCCATGTTCCGCTCTTCATGTCCAACATCGTGATCATCCTGAGCCATATGCGGGAGGGGCGTTTGCTGCCGCTCGGCGTCTCCTCGGCGCAGACGAGCCGCTTCCTGCCGCAGGTGCCGACCTTCGCGGCCCAGGGCTTCCCGGGCTTCGAGGCGCTGACCTACTGGGTGATGGTGGGGCCGGCGGGCATTCCGCCCGCCATCAATGCGCGTATGCAGGCCGCCCTGCGCCAGGTGCTGGGCGAGGCGCCAGTGCAGGCCCGCATGGCCGAGCAGGGGGCCGAGATCGTCGCCGCCAACCCGGCGGAGACCGAGGCCTTCATCCGCAATGAAATCACCAAATGGGGTGAGGTGATCCGGGCCAACAATATCCGCTCGGAGAGCTGAGCAGGCTTGCCAAGGCGCCGGGCTTTCCGGCATGTCCCTCCCGTTTTCCGAGAAAAGCAACCGGGAGGTTACATGATGGATCGGCGCCTATTCCTCAGCCTGGCAGGGACCGGCCTTGCCGCCCCCGCATTGCTTCATGCGCAGAGCCTGGGTGCCGGCTTCCCGGACCGGCCGCTGCGCCTGATCGTGCCGTGGCCGCCCGGTGGGTCGACCGACACCATCGCCCGCATCTTCCAGACGCGCCTGGGTGAGATGCTGGGCCGGCAGATCGTGATCGACAATCGCGGCGGCGCCTCGGGCGCCACGGGCGCAATCGAGGCAGCGCGCGCGCCGGCCGATGGCGGCACCTGGACCTTCGTCTACGACACGCAGAGCACGAACGAGACCGTGATGCGGCTGCCTTTCCGCACCATGGAGGCCTTCGTTCCGGTCTGCCATGTGGCCTCGGGGCCGCTGGCCATGGTGGCGCATCAGTCCACGCCCTACCGCACCTTCCAGGATGTGGTGGAGGCCGCGCGCCGCGCGCCGGATACGCTCAATTACGCGACCTCGGGCGTCGGCGGCCTCGCGCATGTCTCGACCACGCTGTTGCAGCAGCAGGGCAATTTCCGGATCGTCCACGTGCCGTATCGCGGCGGCGGGCCCGCCGTGCAGGACGCGGTGGCGGGGCATGTGCCGTTGTTCATGACCAATGTGGTGATCGTGAGCCAGCATATCCGTTCGGGCGTGCTGCGGCCGCTCGGCGTGACCACGGCGGGCGAGAGCCGACATGTGCCGGGCACGCGCAGCTTTGCCCAGCAAGGCTTCGCCGGTTTCGAGGCGCCGACCTGGTGGGCCATGCTGGGCCGTGCGGGCACGCCCGCGCCGCTGGTGCGCCAGATGAACGAGGCGCTGGTGGCCGTGCTGAACGAGCCGGCCGTGAAGAACCGTATCGAGGAGCAGGGCTGCGACATCGTGGCGAGCTCGCCCGAGGAATGCGGCCGGTTCCTGCAGGCCGAGATCACCAAATGGGGCCGCGTGATCACGGAGAACAACATCCGCGCCGACAGCTGAGCGGCCTTCGAATCGGCGAGGGCCGCGCAAGCCGCATGGGACGCATGGTGCCTATGCGTCGAATTGGGGAACAGGCGCTTTACAGTTCCGCGTCGCTCCCCTAGATACCCCTCACCGCCGAGGGAGACCTTGGTGGTGAGGGTTCCGCCCACGAAGTGCTTGACTGCGGCAGCGATTGTGCTACGGTCTGTGTCCTTCGCGGTCGAATCCGCGACCATCTGAAAAGATGGGTTAGGTGCTTCAACCGGGTGGCTGGTTGAAATGCCTAAGTTGTTTCACAATTAAATCTGTTGTGCAGATGGTTATGATTTGCTGTCTGGATTGGGATGCGTGGTTGGCGCTGCGGGCTGAGAGGTCTGTTGGTGTTGGTCGTGTGTTTTGGTCTTGGTGGTGATGATGTTTTTATATGTGATGCAGTTTTGGTGATGGGTTTTGGGATGGGTTGGTTGGTCTATTGGTCTTAGGGCTGATGGATGATGAACCTGAGAGTTTGATCCTGGCTCAGAGCGAACGCTGGCGGAATGCTTAACACATGCAAGTCGCACGGGGGCTTCGGCCTTAGTGGCGGACGGGTGAGTAACGCGTAGGA
>JAIYCD010000119.1 GCA_027488195.1 Acetobacteraceae bacterium
GGCGATCTCCTCCGCCTCGACGCCCTCCACCGTCAGCAGCGCGCGGGCCGCGGCGAGCGCGTAATTGCCGCCCGAGCCGATGCCGATCACCGCATCCTCCGGCTCCAGCACGTCACCCTGGCCGGTGAGCAGCAGGGAGCGGTCCTTGTCGGCGACGGCGAGCAGGGCTTCGAGGCGGCGCAGATAGCGGTCGGTCCGCCAATCCTTGGCCAGTTCCACGCAGGCGCGTTCCAGCTGGTCGGGGAAGCGTTCGAGCTTGGCCTCCAGCCGCTCCAGCAGGGTGAAGGCATCGGCGGTGGCGCCGGCGAAGCCCGCGAGGACGCGGCCCTGGGCGATGCGGCGCACCTTGCGGGCATTGCCCTTCACCACCGTCTGGCCGAGCGAGACCTGGCCGTCCCCGGCCATGGCGACCTTTCCGTTGCGGCGGACGCAAAGGATGGTCGTGCCGTGCCACCCGAGCGGATCATGTGTTTCGTTTGTCATGGGGCGCATGTGGCCCGTCCTGGCGGCTTCGGCAATGCGGGTTGCGGGCGCGCATGTCTGATCCCAACCTGCCGCATCGAAGGAGATTCGCATGCTGCCCAGCCTCTTGAACCACGACGCCCGCGCGCTGCCGCTGCATGTGGTGACCCCCGGCAGCTGGGAGGCGCTGCCGGGCGCCGGCTTCGCGCGGGCCGGCGGCTTCGGGGCCAAGCCCGGCGAGATCGCGCTGCTGCCGGGCGCGGATGGCCTGGCGGGCGCGCTGTTCGGCGCGCCGCGCAATGCCGAGGGCTATGGCGCGCTGCCCTATGGCCTGCCCGAAGGCACGACCTGGCGCCTGGTGGGGGATGATGGCGCGGCGGCGGCGCTGGGCTGGGCGCTCGGCGCCTATCGCTACACGCGCTTCAAGCCGGGCAAGCGCGCGCCGGCGCGGCTGGTGGCGCCGGAGGGCAGCGAGGCGGCGCAGGCCATCGCCACCGCCATCTGCCGCGCGCGCGACCTGATCAATACGCCCGCCAACCATCTGGGCCCCGCCGAGCTGGTGGCCGTGGCGAGCGAGGTCGCGGCGCAGCATGGCGCGGCCTTCCGCGTGATCGAGGGCGAGGAGCTGGCGCGGGGCTTCCCGGCGGTGCAGGCGGTCGGCCAAGGCAGCCCCCGCGCGCCGCGCGTGGCGGTGCTGGAATGGGGTGCCCCGGATGCGCCGCTGGTGGCGCTTTGCGGCAAGGGCGTCTGCTTCGACACGGGCGGGCTCGACCTCAAGCCATCGAGCGCGATGCTGCGCATGAAGAAGGACATGGGCGGCGCCGCCGTCATGCTGGCCCTGGCCGAGGCGCTGATGGCAAGCCGCGCGCCCATCCGCCTGCTGCTGCTGATCGGCGCCGTCGAGAACAGCGTGAGCGGCGACGCCTTCCGCCCGCTCGACGTGATCCGCACCCGCCAGGGGCTGACGGTGGAGATCGGCAACACCGATGCCGAGGGGCGCCTGGTCCTGGCCGACCTGCTGACCTATGCGGCCGAGCACCAGCCGCGCGTGATCCTGAACGGCGCGACCCTGACCGGGGCCGCGCGCGTGGCGCTCGGCCCCGACCTTCCCGCGCTGTTCAGCAATGATGACGCGCTGGCCGAGGCGCTGCTGGCTGGCGGGCAATCGGTGAACGACCCGCTCTGGCGGCTGCCGCTGCATGAGGGTTATGCCAATTGGTTGGACAGCCCGATCGCCGACCTCAACAACGTCGCCACCAAGCCGATGGGGGGTGCCATCATCGCCGCGCTCTTCCTGCGGCGCTTCGTGCCGGAGGGCACGCCCTGGGCGCATCTCGACCTCTATGCCTGGAACGACGCGACGCGGCCGGGCCGGCCGGAGGGCGGCGAAGCGACGGGGATGCGGGCTGCTCTCGCCGGATTGGCGCGGCTGCTGGATTTTCCCGCTTAGGAAATTCGCAAAATTTGCGCTGAATCAGCACGCAAATGAATTTCTTGCAATCCGATTTGAAATCGGGCCTACTGATCGTCCTGATGCGCCCAATATGAGCTGTCAGAGAGTTCTTACACCCCAGCGCGCCGGGCGCGGGGTGATCCAAGCTGGCGCCCAGGATATCGGCGCCTGAAGGAAAGTTGCGATGTCTGTCCAGATCAATCCCGACCAGCTGGTCGGCATCCTGCGGGACACCACGGTCGCCCTGGTCCGCCGCGATGGGCCGGATCTGTCGGCGCGCCAGCTGGGCGTCTTCCTCTCGGTCTATCTGAGCCCCGGCCCGCACACGGTGCGCGGTCTGGCGCAGAACCTGAACGTCTCCAAGCCCGCCATCACCCGCGCGCTGGACCGTCTGGGCGAGCTGGACCTGGCCCGCCGCAAGGTGGACCCGATGGACCGCCGCAGCGTCCTCGTGCAGCGCACGCTCAAGGGCACGGTCTTCCTGCGCGAACTTCGCCAGACCATGGCGGAGGCCGAGGGTGTCGTCGCCGAGATGCCGGTGGCGGAGACGGTCGAGGCTTAGATGTCACGCCGGCTCAGTAGCCGGCGCTGAAATCCACCAGATTGATCAGCGGCCGGCCATCCCGCGCGCGGCGCAGATTCTCCACCACCTGCGGCGCAGCGCTCGCCGGGATGGTGATGGCCGAGGCATGCGGCCAGACCAGCACCTTGGGGTGCGTCCAGAAGCGATGATCCGCGGGCAGGGGCTCGGGCTCGAAGACATCGAGCGCGGCCGCCGCCACATGGCCTGAATCCAGCGCCGCCAGCAGGTCCTCCGCCACGACATGGCCGCCGCGCGCCGCGTTGATCACGAAGGCGCCGCGCGGCAGCCAGGCTAGGCTCTTCGCGTTGATCACCCCCCGCGTTTCCGGAGTCAGTGGCAGCAGACAAACCAGGATGTCAGTCTGCCGCAACATGGCTTCCAGGCCATCCGCGCCGGAAAAGCCTTGCACGCCCTCCACCTCGCGCGGGTTGCGCGTCCAGCCCATCACCGGGAAGCCCAAGGACCGCAACGCCTGGGCCGAGGCATTGCCAAGCTGCCCCAGGCCCAGCATGCCGATGCGGCGCTTCGCCGTGTCAGGTGCAGGCAGCTCATCCCAGATGCGGGCGGCCTGTTGCGCGCGGTATTCGAGGTCCTGCCGGTGGAAGCGCAGCACGTTCAGCAGGATCCATTCGGTCATGCCGCTGGTCAGCCGCTCATCCTTGAGCCGCGCCACGGGGATGCCGGGCGGCGGGCCCGGGGCGCGCAGCAGGTGATCCACGCCCGCCCCCATCGAGACGATGAGCTTGAGGTTCGGATAGCGCCGCAGTTCTGCCATGTCGTGCTGCGTCCAGCAGACGGCGGCCTCGATGTCCTGGGGGTCGCCCGCATCGGGGAAGAGGCGGATGTCGAGCGTGGCATCCTCTGCCAGCAGCGCTTCGCGCCAATCCTGCATGGCATTGGCCTTGGTGGAGAGAAGGATGGCCATCAATTCTGCCTTGTATCCGGGAGGGTCACGCCCTCGGTGCCGTGGAAGCTGCGCACATAGGCGCGCCAGTCATCGCGCCGCGTCGCCACGCGCTCGGTGCCGTCAGGCAGCTTGGCGTAGAGGCTGAGCACGCCGCGCGCCCACATCACGTCGAAATTCACGTCGGTCAGCAGCACGAAGGCGGCGGTGCGCATGAACACATCCTCCTTGATCTTCGGCTGGACCTTGGCGAGCCACCACCAGCAGCCCGCGGCCAGCACAACGGCGCCCACATAGAAATGGATCAGCGCGGTGGCGAGGAAGGAGCTGGTGAGGATCAGCCCGGCGGGGATGATGTTCTCGCCATAGCGATAGACCGGGCTGCCCGGCGAATTCATCTTGCGGATATGGATGCCGAGCTTCACCAGCTCGATATCCATCAGCGCCTGGAGCTTCTGGCGCTCCTGGCCGGCCCAGGGATGGGCTGGGGCTTCTTCCGTCTCGCTCAAGTTTCCGTATTCCCATGGGCGGCGCGCAGCTCGAAGGCGGCGACCATCAGGGCGCGCGTATAGGGCTCACGCGGGTTTTGCGTAAGGGCCTCGGCCTCGCCAGACTCCACGATGCGGCCATCCTTCATCACGATGATCCGGTGGGCCATGGCGCGCACCACGCGCAGATCATGGCTGATGAA
>JAIYCD010000179.1 GCA_027488195.1 Acetobacteraceae bacterium
AGCGCATCCACCACCCGCATCTCCGCCACCGCGCAGGTGATCAGCAGACACAGCCCGTAAGGCGGCGTCACCAGCCCGAAGGCGAGGGAGACGATGCCGATCATGGCGAAATGCACCGGGTGCAGCCCGGCCGCTTCCGCGATAGGCTGCAGGATGGCGCCCACGATGATGATGGCCGGGATGGCATCCAGGAAGCAGCCCACGACGAGAAAGACGCCCGCGATGAAGAAGCCGGTCAGCACCGGCCCCATCTGCCAGGCGCCCACGCCCGCCATCAGCGCCTCGGGGATCTTGTAGAAGGCGAGCAGCCAGCCGAAGGCGCTCGCCGTGCCCACGCAGAACAGCGCGATGGCGGAGAGCTTGCCCGTCTCGCTGAAGGCGTTCCACAGGCCCCGCCAATTCATCTCGCGATAGACGATGATCGAGAGGAACCCCGCATAGAGCACGGCGATGCAGGCGCTCTCGGTCGCGGTGAACCAGCCGAAGATCTTGCCGCCGATGATGATGAAGGGCGTCAGCAGCGCCGGGATCGAGACGAGGAAGGAGGCGAAGATCTCGTTCAGCGTGGAGCGCGGATAGGTCGGATAGCCGCGCATCTTCGCATAGACATGGACGGTGCCCATCTGCGCCAGCCCGATCAGCAGCCCGGGCAGCACGCCCGCCAGGAACAGCGCGCCGATCGAGACCGTCAGCACGCCCCCCCAGACGATCATCAGGATCGAGGGCGGGATGATGACCGCGAGCACGGCCGAAACGGCGGTGATGGCGACGGAGAAGCTGTCATCATACCCCTCCTTGCGCTGCGCCTCGATGAAGAGCTTGGCCTGGCTCGCCGCATCCGCCGTGGAACTGCCGGAGATGCCCGCGAAGAAGATCGACAGCACCACATTCACCTGCGCCAGCCCGCCCGGGAAATGCCCGACCAGCGCGCGGGAGAAGCGCACCAGGCGGTCGGTGATGCCGCCGATATTCATCAAATTCGCCGTCAGCAGGAAGAAGGGGACGGCGAGCAGGATGAAGCTGTTATAGGCGTTGAAGGTCTCCTGCAGCAGCAGCATCGGCCAGAGCCGGTCCTCGATCAGCAGGATGGGCAGGCAGGCGAGGCCGATCGCAACCGCCACCGGCACGCGCAGCGCCAGCATGCCGAAGAAGCCGCCGAACAGGATCCAGGCGGCCTGTGCGGAGGACAGCGTGCTCGCCCCCATCAGCCGCGCCCCCGCAGGACCTGGAGGCTGTCCCACATGCGCTCGCCGGTGAAGAGCAGCCAGGAGAAGCCCGCGATCGGCCAGGCGATGTGGATGGTCCAGAGCGGCAATTCCGCCAATTCGCTGATGCGGAACCAGGCGAATTCCGTGAACTCGATCCCCCACCAGAGGAAGACGGCGCCGAAGACCAGCATGAAGAGATTGGCGATGAGGTCCAGCACCGCCTTGAATTTGCCGGTGGCCGAGGGGAAGAAATCCACGATGAAGTGGCTGCCTTCCCGCACGCCGATCATCGCGCCGATCATCACCATCCAGACCAGCAGGAAGCGCGCCGCCTCCTCGGTCCAGATGTAGCGCGGGATCCACTCCGTGAAGCGCGCGAAGATCTGCAGCGTCACGGGGATGATGAGGATGAAGACGGTGAGCACCACCAGCACATCGAGGAAGCGGCTGTAGAGGAAGGTGGCGCGGCGAAAGGCGCCGCGTGGCTGGTGGTGCGACATCGGCTCAGCTGTTCAGCGCATTGATGCGGGCGAAGATGTTCTCGGCCTCGATCTCACGCGCATAGGCCGCCATCACCGGGGCCACGGCGGCGAGCATGGCCGCGCGGTCGGTGAAGGGAATGCGGCGCAGACGGCCCTCGCCCTCGAGGCGCGCCAGCGTCTGCCCGTCCTCGGTGCTTTCGGCGTTGCGGCCGAAGACGCCCGCCTCGCGGCCCGCGCGGCGCACCGCCTCCTGCACCTCGCGCGGCAGCCGCGCGAAGGTCTGGGCCGAGAAGCAGATCGGCCGCACCGTGATCGCGTGCTCGGTGATGGCGAGCTGCGGCGCCACCTCGAAGAAGCGCATGGCCAGCACGCCCGCCGCCTCGTTCTCGCCCGCTTCCAGCACGTTGTTCTGGATGGCGTTGTAGATCTCGTTATAGGCGATGACCTGCGGCGCCATGCCGGCCGCCGCGAAGGTGCGGTTCCAGATGGGCGCGCCCTGCACGCGCACGCGCAGGCCCCGCATCTCCGCCATGTTCGAGACCGGCTTGTTCGCGAAGATGTTGCGGATGCCACCGCCGGCATAGCCGATCAGCATGACGCGCGCGCGCCGCTCGACTTCCTGCGCGACAGGCGACAGCAGGTCCTGGTCCATCACCTGGTTCCAATGCGCCAGGTTGCGGAAGAGGAAGGGCGCGTCGATGAAGGGCGCGGCCCGGCTGAAGGTGGACATGTGCGCCGGCGAGACGATGCCGTAATCCACCGCGCGCCCGGCCGACATGTACTCGAAATACTGCTTCTCGAGCCCGAGGCTGCTGTTGCGGTGCAGGACGAAATTCACCGGCCGCCCGGCATATTGCTTCACCAGTTCCTCGAAGCGGAGCAGCGTGCGGTTGAAGACATGGTCGTCGTTGAACTGCACGGCGCCGTTCAGCGTGATGGGCGCCTGCGCCCGCACGACGGTGGGGGCGGCGAGCAGGCTGGCGGCAGCGCCGCCCAAAAGCGTTCTGCGATACATATGCGGATCCTCCCTGTGGTTCCGTCTCACGGCGGTTCGCCCGCTCGCGATGCGAAGCCTATGCCTTGGGAAGGTCCTAAGGGAAGGGGCCGTTTGCCGGGCCGATTCGCGCCATGGCCAAAGCGGGCCTTGGGCGATCCCGCCTAGAAGGGCACGCCCGCCGCGTTCTTGGCGGTGCGGATGGTCTGCAGCGTCTGCACCCGCAGCACATTCTGCGCGCTGGTCAGCCGCGCCGTCAGCGCGTTCTCGTGCGCCGTGTCCCGCGCCACCAGGCGCAGCAGGAAATCCCCGCCGCCGCGGATCATGTGGCATTCGCGCACCTCCGCCCAGCCGATGACCTCGGCCTCGAAGGCGTCCAGCACCACCTGCTTCTGGCTCTCCAGCCCGACGATGGCGAAGAAGGTGACCTCGAATCCGAGGGCGGCGGGCTCCACATCGGCGTGGTAGCCGCGCAGCACGCCGGACTCCTCCAGCCGGCGCACCCGGCGCAGGCAGGGCGGCGCCGAAAGCCCCACCCGGCTGGCCAATTCCACATTGGTGATTCGCCCATCGGCCTGGAGCTCGGCCAGGATGCGCAGGTCAATCGCGTCGAGTTCGGCCATGCGATCGCGCGTTGTTTCGTTGCCAGGGGGTGCCATGCGGCGCAATATCCTTGCGGATGCTGCGATATGCAAGCCGCAGTCTTGTTCCGCATGCCAAGATGGGCAGATATGCGTCCCACACACGCCACCACCGCGCGTGTCCCACACGCCATCCCCCGGAATCGCCCGTGCCCGCCAACATCCCCACCCGTCTCCTGATCATCGGCGCCGGCCCTGCCGGCTACACCGCCGCGATCTACGCGGCCCGCGCCGGGCTGAAGCCCGTGCTCGTCGCCGGCATGCAGCCGGGCGGCCAGCTGACGATCACGACCGATGTCGAGAACTACCCAGGCTTCGCCGAGGCCGTCCAAGGCCCCTGGCTGATGGAGCAGATGCGCGCCCAGGCCGAACATGTCGGCACCGAGCTGAAATACGACCTCGTCACGAAGGTGGACCTCTCCCGCCGCCCCTTCCGCGCCGAATGCGACAGCGGGGACGTCTACTCGGCCCAATCCATCATCATCGCGACCGGCGCCCAGGCGCGCTGGCTCGGCAACCCCGGCGAGCAGGCGCTCTCGGGCTTCGGCGTCTCGGCCTGCGCCACCTGCGCCGGGTTCTTCTTTCGCGGCAAGGATGTCGCCGTCATCGGCGGCGGCAATTCGGCCGTCGAGGAAGCGCTCTACCTCGCCAACCTCGCGCGCCATGTCACCCTCGTCCATCGCCGCGACAGCCTGCGCGCCGAGCGCATCCTGCAGCAGCGCCTCTTCGCCAAGGAGAATGTGACCGTGCTCTGGGACATGGTGACCGAGGAAATGCTCGGCACCGACGCGCCGCGCCCCGTGGCCCGCGGCCTGGCACTCCGCCACGCCCGCACCGGCGAGCGGCGCGAATTGCTGGTGGATGGCATCTTCGTCGCCATCGGCCATGACCCCGCGACCAGCCTGTTCCGCGGCCAGCTCACGATGGATGACGGAGGCTACCTGATGGTCACCCCCGGTGGCACCCGCACCAGCGTCGAGGGCGTCTTCGCCGCCGGCGACGTGGCCGACAAGATCTACCGCCAGGCCGTCACCGCCGCCGGCACCGGCTGCATGGCGGCGCTGGAGGCGGAGAAATTCCTCGCTCATTCCCCCGCCGAAGCGCATATCTGAACGCAAGATCGTAGCACACCGCACTAAATATCTGTTCAGACTGCCATCTTTCGTGGCACCCTGACCCGATTCGATAGGTATTGAGGGAGACGCCGCGGGCATGCCGCTCGACTGGGACAAGCTGCGCGTGTTCCACGCGGTCGCCGAGGCCGGGTCCTTCACCCATGCCGGAGAGACGCTGAACCTCAGCCAATCCGCCGTCTCCCGCCAGATTCAGGCGCTGGAGGAAGCGCTGCAGGTGCCGCTGTTCCACCGCCATGCGCGCGGCCTGATCCTGACCGAACAGGGCGAGACCCTGAACCGCGCGGTGCGGGAAGTCTTCGCCAAGCTGGCGATGACAGAGGCGCTTCTGACCGAAAGCCGGGAGAAACCGACTGGGCGGCTCAAGGTCACCACCACGACGGGCTTCGGCAGCGTCTGGCTGGCCCCGCGCCTGCACCGCTTCCTGCAACTGCACCCCGATGTGACGCTGACCGTCCTGCTGGACGATGCCGATCTGGACCTCGCGATGCGAGAGGCCGATGTGGCGATCCGCATGCACCCGCCGCGACAGCCGGACCTGATCCAGCGGAACCTCGGCAGCTTCGCCTGGAAGGTCTGCGGCGCGCCGGATTACCTGAAGCGCGCGGGCATCCCCCAGCGGGCCGAGGATCTCGATGCCCATCGGATGATCGTCTATGGCGATTACCGCCCACCGGTCGAAAGCGTGAACTGGCTGACCGAGGCCGGCCGCCGCCCCGGCACGCCGCGCCGCGCGGTGCTGGAGATGAATTCGCTGCCCGGCATCCTGGAAGCGGTGCGCAGCGGCCTCGGCATCGGGGCGCTGCCCGACTACATGGGCGACCAGCTGGACGGGTTGGTGCAGGTGCTGCCGGAGCTGAAGGCACCGCGGATCGAAGCCTATTTCGTTTACCCCGAGGAACTGCGCCATTCGAAGCGTGTGGCGGTGTTCCGGGACTTCCTGGTGTCCGAACTCGCCGCGCCGAACCGGCTGGCGGCGCAATAAGGGCCGCGGCGCCCCGTCGGGCCGCATCACATAAGGCAGGATTGGGGCATCTGACCGCCGATCCATGCGTCTGCCGCATGGCGGGTCCGGCCATTTAGCCAATCCGTCATGTCCGTCTTCGGCCTATGGTTTCCATGTCGCGGCGGCAACGTCGCGGCAGGGTGCGCCGGGCTGGTCCCGGCCCCCCTCGTCTCCCAGACGTGAAGCCTCCCTGTTCGACTTGGCCTGCGAATCCCATGGGTTCGCGGGCCTTTCTTTTATGTCGGAGGCCCG
>JAIYCD010000009.1 GCA_027488195.1 Acetobacteraceae bacterium
ACAACGGCTCGGGGATGCACGTCCACCAGTCGATCTGGAAGGCCGGCAAGCCGGCCTTCGCCGGCAATGGCTAGGCCGACCTGTCGGACATGGCGCTCTACTACATCGGCGGCATCATCAAGCACGCCAAGGCGCTGAACGCCTTCACCAACCCGCTGACCAACAGCTACAAGCGCCTGATCCCGGGCTTCGAGGCCCCCGTGCTGCTGGCCTACTCGGCCCGCAACCGCTCCGCCTCCTGCCGCATCCCCTACGCGACGAGCCCGAAGGCCAAGCGCGTCGAGGTTCGCTTCCCGGATCCGGGTGCGAACCCCTACCTGGCCTTCGCCGCGATGATGATGGCGGGCCTGGATGGCATCAAGAACAAGATCCACCCCGGCGACCCGATGGACAAGGATCTCTACGACCTGCCGCCGGAAGAACTGAAGGACATCCCGACCGTCTGCGGTTCGCTCCGCGAGGCGCTGGGTGCGCTCGCCGCCGACCACGACTTCCTGCTGGCCGGCGACGTCTTCTCGAAGGACCAGATCGAGAGCTACATCGAGCTGAAGTGGAGCGAAGTGTACCGCTTCGAGCACACGCCGCACCCGGTCGAGTTCGAGATGTATTACTCGGTCTGATGCCCTCAGACGCGCCGGCCGCATTCGCGGCCGGATCCTTCCAACCCGTCGCCAGTTTCTGGCGGCGGGTTTTTTGTTGCTAGGCTCGCCGCATGACCTCACCCTGGCCGCTCTCCCTCGCCGCCATCCATGTCTGGCCGCTGCGCATCCCGCTCCGCCAGCCGCTCATGCTCGCCAGCGAGACCATCACCCACGCCGAAACGCTTCTCATCGAGGCCAGCGACGCCGAGGGCCGCTCCGGCTGGGGCGAGGCCTCCGCCGCCCCCACCATGACGGGCGAGGTCCTGGCCGGGATGACCGAGGTCGCGCGCCGGTACCTGGCACCCGCTCTCCTCGCTGCGTCCTTCGGTGCGTTGGCCGACATCACCCACAGGCTGGACCGTGCCATCCGCGGCAATAACGGCGCCAAATGTGCGGCCGAGGCCGCCCTGCTCGACCTCGCAGCCCGCCGTGCCGGCCTGCCCCTTTGCGACTTCCTCGGCCAACGCCGACGCGACGCCGCCCCCTGCATCGCCATGATCGGCGGCGCGACCGAGGCCGCGGTGCTGCAAGCCGCCTTGGCCGCCCAGGCCCAGGGCTTCCGCCACATCAAGGTCAAGCTCGGCCTCCGCCCCGACCCGCGCGAGGACGCGGCCATGATCCGCCGCCTGCGCGCCGCCCTTGGTCCCTCGGCGCATCTCTCGGGCGATGCGAACATGGCCTGGACACTGCCCGCCGCGCTCGCCTTCCTGGCCGATCTGCCGCCGGATACGCTCGATTACCTGGAGCAGCCGCTGCCGGATGACGACACGCACGGCCTTGCGCAGCTCGCAGCGCAGACAAGCTGTCCCATCTGCATCGACGAGGGCCTGCACGGGCTGTCCGACATCCCCGCCTATCGCGGCATTGCCGCAGGCTTCGGGCTGAAATCGATCAAGCTCGGCGGTCTGCTGCCGACGCTGGCCGCCGAGGCGCTGGCGCAGGAAGCCGGCCTGCGCACCACCCTCGCCTGCAAGATCGCGGAGACAGCCATCGGCAACGCGGCCGCGCTGCATCTGGCAATGCTGGCGCCGGCTGTGGAATGGGGGCTCAGCCTGACACACGGCATGATTGCAGGCGACATCACCGAGAATGGCCTCACGGTCGCCAACGGTTCCGCACGAATTCCACGCAATTGCGGCATCGGAGTGACGCCGAAGCGTGAAAATCTGATGGATTACGTAAATCCCTCCTTGGCGGAAGCACTCGGATAGGTTGTGCCCCGGGCCGAGTCTGGGCGTAGCCGTGGAGTGGCCCAGGCTCAGCGCCGATAGCCGCCTGCAACGCCGGAGCGCACAGACACCGCCATGATGATCTCACTGGAGCCAAGCCTTCTCGTTCAACGCCAGAAGGCACGCCTGACCGCGGCGGCGGATGGAAGCTTCATCATGGTCGACGGGGCAAGCAAGGGCACGCAAGCCGTTGACTTCCCCCATCCCGATCTCGCGCGCGCCGTGTTGCGGCTGCGCGTCGAGCTACGCCCCTTCGACGGCGCCCGCACAGATTTCTGGCTCCTCCGCCGGGACGGCAAGCTGCTCGCTCGCTTTGGGCGCGATGGCAGCCTGCACGCGGCTGCCGACCCTGACCTGCTGGATGGGTAAGGCTTCGCGCTTCGGCGTCTTGTGCCCTATCCCCTGGGGCCGACCTCGCACGAGATGGTCGCGGCTACGGCATATCTCCCGCGCCGCAAGGTGGAAGGGGCGGCTCTCGGAAAGGCCGCACTGATCGAGGAGGTCTGGGGCATTTCCTGGCCACGGTGAGCGGACGCCCGGCCCGCCCCTGAGCGAACCCTTCTCTTCGGGACCGCGGGATTCGACGGTCACACCGGCTGGGGCTGGCCCGGCTAACATGCCATGCTCTGGCGTGACGCGGCCGCGACACACACCGGACACCCTTGAAGAAGGATCAGCATGGGCATGGAACACCTGGCAGGCTTTGCGCGCATCGCGGCCGAAGGCGCCGCGGCGCACGGCGCGGAGGAGGCGCTCTATGCCATCACCCGCGCCCTTCCGACGCTCCTGGGCGACCCCTCGGCCGCGCTGCGGCCTAACGCCTTCCGCGAATCGCCGCCGCCCGCCATCGGCGCTGCGGCCGTCGCCTTCATGGCAACGGCCGACCGCCAGCACCACATGATCACCGCACCCGTGAATTTCGCGCCCGAACAGTATCACGAACTGGTGGACATCCGGCTGGGCCACCCGGGTGAAGTCGCCAGGACGCGCATGCCCATGCTGCTGCGCGACACCGCGCTCCATGCGAGCTTCGTGAAGATCCTGCAGACCTTCCGCGCCGGCTCCTCGATGTTCGCGCCCATCCTCTGGCAGGGCGATTATCTGGGCGTGCTGATCTGCGCCAATGCCGCCCGCAACACCTTCGGCGAGGCTGATCTCATCGCCCATCGCGGCTTCGCGGCGCTGGCCGCCAGCCTTTGGGTGGCCCATGGGGGCCCGGCCTGGATGGCGGCGCAGGATCTCTCGAGCCTGCCCCGCCGCTCCGTCGGGACGTAAAGGGAAAAGCGCCTCCGCCGGCTGGGGCCTCAGGCCCCAGACCCCTTCACTCCTCCAGGATGGCCACCGCGCGGACGGGGCTGCCGGTGCCGCCGCGGATCTTCAAGGGCATCGCCAGGAAACGGAAGCGGCCCTTGCCCACCACCTTGTCCATGTTCACCACGCCCTCGTAATGCGTGAAGCCCATGTCGCGGCAGACGTGGTGCACCTCGAAATTGTTGCGCCCGGGCCGCCCAGGGCTCACGGATTCCACCGCGAAGGCGGTGATGCCCTTGGCACCCAGCCAAGTCGCACTCTCCTTCGTCAGGCCCGGGAAGTCGGTGATGTAGCCCTCGGTGCCGGCCGCGCGCTTGTAGAAGCCGGTGTAGAGCAGCACCGTGTCCTTCGCCTGGATGCTGACGCCCGAGGCTTTCTCGGCCGCCTCCAGATGGGCCACCGTGATGTCCGTCTTGTCCGGCACATGCGTGAGGTCGAGGCACATCGCTTCCGTGAAGAAGGTCTCGAGCGGCATCTGGTCGATCGTCAAGGCGCCCGGCGTCTCGTCGAAATGCACCGGCGCATCCACATGCGTGCCGCCATGATCGCCCATGTGCAGCACCATGGTCGCAGACGAGAACTCGTAGCCATCCACCACACGCTTCTCGTCATGCGTGCTGAAGGGATAGACCTCGATGGTCGGGTGGTTGGGCAGGCGCTGCGCCTTGTGGTGCAGCTCCCGGCTCAAATCGATCAGCTTCATGAATTCCTCCGCGGCGTGGACCGCCACTATGCGACTCCCACGGCATGGGACAATCCCGGAGCTTGCGATCCGGCCCAGCCATGCGAAGCTCAAGCCGTCCACGCCGAAGGAGAGAGCCCATGCGTCGCTGGTTCCTGGCCTTGCTGGCCTGCTTCGCGCTTCCCGCCGCGGCGCAGACCTTCCCCGACCGCCCCATCCGCATCATCGTCCCCGTCAATCCCGGCGGCGGCACCGACATCTTCGCCCGCGCGCTGCAGGAGATCGTGGGCAATTCGCTCGGACAGCCCATCATCGTCGAGAACCGGCCGGGGGCGAGCGGCACCATCGGCGTGCAGCAGGTGGTGGAGGCGCGGCCCGACGGGCACACGCTCGGCTTCATCTGGAACACGCCGCTCACCTCGGCGCCGCACACGCTGGGCACGCGCTACACGATCCAGGCCGTGGCACCGGTCTTCCAGGTAGGCTACTCGCCCTTCGCGCTCTGCGCGCGGCCCGACTTCCCGGCGACCGACCTCGCCAGCATGGTCGCGGCCATCCGCGCGCGGCCCAACACCTACACCTGGGGCAATGAGGGGCTGGGCGGCGTCATGCATCTGGGCGTCGAGCGCATCCTGCGCCGGCTCAACCTCGAGATGACGACGGTGCCCTTCCAGGGTGCGGGCCAGACGCTGCCAGCCTTCCTCGGCGGGCACATCACCTTCTTCGGCGGATCGCTGGTCGGCGCCATGCCGGCGGTGCGTGCCGGCACCGCGCGCTGCTACTTCCTGACGACGGTGGGCGGCAACCCCTCGGCGCCGGAGGGCTCGGGTGTGGGCAGCCTCGGCCTGCCCGAGATGGCCATCACCATCTGGTGGGGCATGATCGCGCCACAGGGCATTCCGGCCGACCGCATGGCGAAGCTGACCGAGACCTTCACCGCCGCCGCCCGCACCCCCCGCTTTCAGGAAGTGATGCAGGCCCAGGGCGCCATCTCGGAACTGCTGGTGGGCGAGGCGATGGGCCGCGCCATTCAGGCGGAATACAACGCGCCGGGCGAGGTGGCGCGCAGCCTTGGGCTGCAAAAGCAATAGGCCTCCGGCGGCTGGGGCCGAAAGGCCCCAGACCCCACCAATCGGCGCTACAGCCTTTCGTCCGGGGGTGCGATGACCGTCGCGAGGTCGCGCAGCAGGGGCTTGTTCGGCAGGGGGCCTAGGCGCATCTCGCGCGGCTCCAGCCGCGCCGTGCAGGCATAGATGACGCGGCCATCCAGCAGCATCATGCACTCCTTGCAGGCATTGGCGTTCAGGCAGGCATAGCGGAAAGCCAGCGTCGCATCCGCACTCACCCGCAGGCGCCTGAGCCCGTCGAGCACCGACTCGCCCGGCTCGAAATCCAGCTCGAAGCGCTCCTCGCGCGGAGGCTCGCCCGCCCCGCCACGCTGGATCAGCAAGCTCGCGCGCATCATGCCGGCACCGCCTGGCGCGTGAGCGCAAGGCCCTCGCCGCGCAGCAGCTGGTTCAGGCGCCATTCGTCGCGCATCTCGGGGAAGTCCTCGCGCTGGTGGGCACCCCGGCTTTCCTCGCGCGCGCGGGCCGCGCGGATCACCGCGGCCGCCACCAGCAGCATCTGTCGCAAGTCCAGCCAGTCAAGCCGCGCCAGGTCATGCGGTTGGCCCGGCACACCCGGCGGCGCAGCGCCCAGTTCCGCCTGCAATTCCGCGATGGCCGCCGCCGCGCGATCCAGCCCCGCCGCCGTGCGGAAGGGCCCGACATCAGCCGACATCACGGCCTGCAACCGCGCCACCATCGCCGCCGTGTTCACCGCAGGGCCGGCGGCGCGCAGCAGGTCGAGCACGACGCCCGCCGCGTAGCCACGCACCGGACCAGCGGCCGCAATCCGCGCAGCCTCCCGCCCCGCCGTGCGGCCATAGGCCAGCGCCTCGGTGATGGCATTGCCCGAGAGCCGGTTCGCGCCATTGGCACCGCCCACCGCCTCGCCCGCCGCCAGCAGGCCGGGCACGCCGGTCTGCATCCGCTGATCCACCCGCACGCCGCCCATGTGGTAATGCGCGATGGGCGAGACCTCGACGCAATCCCGCGTCAGGTCGATGCCATTGGCCGCCAGCTTGTCCACCACCGGACCGAAGGCGGCGCGCAGCTCGCCCTCCGGGATGTGGGTGAAGCTCAGCCAGGCGCCGCCATGCGGCGAGCCGCGGCCGGCCTCGTTTTCCTTGGTGATGGCGTAGGTCGCGAGGTCGCGCGTGGTGCTGTAGCGCCCCGCCTCGGCATCGCCGCCCCAGCGATCGAGGAAGTTTTCCATCGCGCCGTTCAGCAGCCGGCCTCCCAGCTTGTAGCGGAAGGGGTCCCACATGATCGGGTCCATGCCGATCAGCCGCGGCGCGAGATGGCCGATCGGGAAGAACTGCACGAATTCCATGTCCACCAGCGTGGCCCCCGCGCGCAACGCCAGCGCATAGCCATCGCCCGACATGTTGGCGCTTGCGCTGTTGCGCGCGTAAAGCCGCGTGAGGCCGCCGGTCGCGATGATGGTGGCCGGTGCTGCGATGGTCAGCGCCTCGCCGCTCGCCACATGCAGCGCGACCGCGCCCGTCACCGCGCCGTCCTGCACCACGAGGTCCGTCACCGCCACTTCGCCCAGGCGGCGGATGGCCGGGCCCACGCGCTGCACCTGCGCGCGTAGCGTGCGGGAGACGGCGGGGCCGGTGTTGAGGAAATCCACATAGACGCAGCGCGCGCGGTCATGCCCCGGCGCCTGCACGGCGGCGAAGCCCTCGCCCGCCCGCGCCCAGCCCACGCGCCACTCATCCATCTCCAGGATGCATTCGGCCCCCGCCTCGCAGAGCAGCGCGGCCAGCGCCGGATCGGCGAGGCCGCGCGCGGCGGTGAGCGTATCGGCCAGGTGGCGTTCCCAGTGATCGCCGGCGCCGACGGCAGCGGCGACGGTCATCTGCGCCATGACCGTGGCACCCCCGCGCCCGATCAGGCTGCGGTCCAGCAGGAGCACGCGCGCGGCACCCTGCCGCGCCGCCTCGATCGCGGCGTACATGCCAGCCCCGCCCGCGCCGATGATCAGGACATCGGCTTCCAGATGCGTCACGCGCCACACTCCCTCATCGCGCCGTCACGATAGCGCGCGCGGCGCTGGCGCGTCAGTCCAGCCGGATGTTTTCGCTGCGGACCACGTTGCCCCAGGCTTCCTGTTCGGTGCGCACCAGCGCGGCGAGTGCGGCCGGCGTCGTGTGCTCGGGCACCGCGGCCTGGGCGCGGAAGACGTCGATCATCGCGGGTGTCGCCATCGCCGCCGCCATCGCCTGGTTCAGCCGCGCCACGATGGGCGCGGGCGTGCGCCCCGGCGCGAAGATCGCCTGGATGATGCTGGTGGTCAGCGGCACGCCCTGTTCTTGCAGCGTCGCCACATTGGGCAGCAGCGGCAGCCGCGCGGGCGACAGGGTGGCGAGCACGCGCACGCGCCCATCGCGCGACAGCGCCTCGGCCGCACCCGCCGGCATCACCATGGCATCCACCTGCCCCGCGGCCAGCGCCTGCTGGGCGGGGGCGGCGCCGGTGAAGGGCACATGCAACAACTCCGCACCGGCGGCGATGCCGATCCGCAGCATGGCGATCTGCGAGGTGCTGCCGACGCCCCAGCTCGAATAGGTGAGCGCGCCCGGCCGCGACTTTGCGGCGGCAACGAAGGCTCGCAGATCCGCGATCTCGCGCTGGCTGGGCCCCACGGCCAGCGCCAGCGGCACACGCGTCAGCAGGCTGACCGGCTCGAAATCGGTATCGGCGTTGTAGGGGATGTTGCGCATGGCGGCGGGGTTCACCGCATGCGTGTCGGTCACGCCGAGGAGCAGCGTGGTGCCATCCGGCGTGGCGCGCGCGGCGACGCCGGCGCCGATGCTGCCATTGGCGCCGGCGCGATTCTCCACCACCACGGTCTGGCCGAGCGTGGTCGTCATCCCCTGCGCCAGGCTGCGCGCCAGGATGTCGCTGATGCCACCGGGATTGAAGGGCACGATGATCCGCACCGTGCCGGCGGGAATGGTCTGCGCGCGCGCGACCACGGGAGCGGCGAGGAGCGAGGCGGCGAGCAGCGGCAAGCCGCGGCGAGGGAGATGGGTCAAGGAAGCCTCCTGGGCGTGATGCCGGATGATGGCGACGGCCTAGCAATCCGCGCGCCAAGGCAAAGCTGCCGCTGGCTGGCGGGCTGGCGAGGCCAAGCTGGCGTCAAAGCGGGCGTGGCCCCTCGGCCCTGCCCGGATTTCGGGCAGGAGGGGGATGGCACCGCCCGGCTGGCCCATCCGGGTGCTTGCAGCCGGCGCCCGCCCCGCGCATATGACCGCGCGTTCACATCCCGCCCGGAGGCTCTCCCCATGGTCACGCTGTCCCGCCGTTCCGCCCTCGCCGCGGGCACCGCCATCCTGGCGAGCCCGAATGTGGTCCGCGCCCAGGCCGCCCTTCGCCTCACCCTGCCCTGGCTGGCCCAGGGCTCCACGGCTTACGCCTTCATCGCACGCGAGATGGGCGCCTTCTCGCGCCGCGGGCTGAATGTGGAAGTCACGCGCGGCTTCGGCTCCGTCGCCGCCGCCCAGGCGCTGGCCCAGGGTCAGTTCGACTACGCCATCATCGGCGCCGGCCCCATGATCCTGGCCGCC
>JAIYCD010000163.1 GCA_027488195.1 Acetobacteraceae bacterium
GGACCAGAAGTGCACGATGGAGAGGCGATAGGAATAGACCGGCCGCTCCGCCTGCTTCGGAATGAAGTAGTACATCATCCCCAGGAAGCCGGCGGTCAGGAAGAAGCCCACCGCATTGTGGCCATACCACCACTGGATCATCGCCCCCTGCACGCCCGCCGGTGCGGAGTAGGAGAAGGTGCTGCCCCAGCCGAGCGGCAGCGAGATGTTGTTGCCGATATGCAGCACGGCGACGGTGATGATGAAGGCCAGCAGGAACCAGTTCGCCACATAGATGTGCGGCTCCTGGCGCCGCACCAGCGTGCCGCCGAAGGCCACCAGGTAGATCACCCAGAGCACCGTCAGGAACAGGTCCGAGAACCACTCGGGCTCCGCGTATTCCTTGCCCTGCGTGACGCCGAGCACATAGCCCAGCGCCGCGGTCACGATGAAGAACTGGTAGCCCCAGAAGATGAACCAGCCCATCTCCTCGCCGCCGAACAGGCGCGCGCGGGAGGTGCGCTGGACGATGAAGAGGCTGGTGCCGATCAGCGCATTGCCGCCGAAGGCGAAGATCACCGCACTGGTATGCACCGGGCGCAGCCGGCCGAAGCTCGTCCATTCCAGGTCGAGGTTGAGCAAGGGAAAAGCGAGCTGGGAGGCGATGACCACGCCCACCAGGAAGCCCACCACGCCCCAGAACATGGTGGCGACGGCGAAGGCGCGGATCGGCGCTTCCACATAGTCGGGGGGGCTGCGGACAGCCATTGCACCGGATTGGGCTCCAGATGGGGCGGCACCTGCCAGGGCCATCGATCTTCGTCCTTCCTCATGTGGGCTGGGCGCGGCACCCAGCCGGATTCATGGGCGGAAGGAAGCATCCCAAGAGGGCAAAGTCCTTGATCAGGATCAATGCGCGTTGCACCGGACACGATGGTAAGTTGCGCAGGCCGCATCAGAGCACGAGGCGATGGCATGAACAGCGAATTGATCAGCACACCTGGCAGCGACCCAGGCACATCCCTCCCCGCCAGCCGGGTCCGGCGGGTCAGCACGGATCGGCCCTGGACGTGGCTGACGCTGGGCTGGCAGGACATGATGGCCAACAAGGCCGTCAGCCTCTCCTACGGGGCCGTGCTGGCGCTGGCGGGCTGGATCTTCACCTGGCTGATGTTCGAGGTCGGCACCGCCTGGGCCATCCTGCCGGCCACCGCCGGCTTCTTCATCCTGGCACCGCTGCTCGCCGCCGGCCTCTACGAGACGAGCCGCCGCCGGGAGCTGGGCGAGGGCACAACGCTGGCCGAGGCGATGGCGGGCTTCCGCCGCAACCCGACGCAGATCGCCATGATCGGCGTGCTGCTGCTGGTCCTGCACCTGTTCTGGGTGCGCGTCGCGGGGCTGCTCTTCGCGCTGTTCTTCGGGATCAACTTCGCCCCCTCGCTGACCGAGCTGCCGCTGGCCATGCTCCGCAGCGATGACCTCTTCGCCTTCCTGGCGATCGGCACCGGCCTCGGCTTCGTCCTGGCCTCCGTGACCTTCTCGGTCGCCGCCGTGTCGGTCCCCATGCTGCTCGACAGGCCGGAGATGAGCTTCCTCGAGGCGGTGACCGTCTCGATCCAGGCGGTGATGGAGAATTGGCGCGCCATGGCGCTCTGGGCGGCGCTGATCGTGGTCTTCACCGGCCTGGCCCTGGTGCCGTTCTTCCTGGGCCTTGTCATCGCGCTGCCGCTGATCGGGCATGCCACCTGGCACGCCTACCGGGATCTCGTGGTGCGCTGAGGGCGCCTACCAGCCGGCCTGGAAGGTGATGCCTTGTGGCAGCATGTGGGCCTGGGTCTCGTCGAGGTCGAGTCCGCGGACGAAGTCCTGCAGATAGGCGACGGGGGAAACGCCGCGCTTGAGGAGGGCATCGGCGAAGCTCTCCGCCCAGCGCGACTCCCCGGGCGCGCCCGGTGTGGCGGCGGTGAAGAGCCGCTCCAGGACGGAAGTGCCCAGGCGCAGCTCGGGCAGCAGGCCCTGCACGGGGGCGAAGACGTTCATCATTTCCATATGAAGCGTTTGCCCCGCGATGATCTGCTCCGCCCACCAAAAGCCGAAGGTCGCCGCATCCAGCTGGCGCGGCGACAGGTTATCCACCTGCTCCACCCAGTCGCGCGGCACGAAGATCCCGCCATTCTCGGCCCTCTGCCGGGCGTGCCCCAGCGCGTCGATGCGCCACGTCACGAAGTTTTCGACCAGCGCGGCCCGGCTCTGGCCCTGGTCCAGGCGCCCGCTATGGAAGGTGATGCCACCCGCATCGGTCCAACCGACGCTGTTGGTGTACATCAGTTCCGCGAAGCGCGTGTTGTTGCGATCGCCGAATCGGCTGGCGAACTCGGCGCTGGCCAGCAGATCGCCAGCGAGCCCCTGGGTGGTGGTGCCAGCCGCGAGCCGTGCGACGCCGGCGGCCATCTCGCCATGGCGCGGATCGCGGTTCAGCACCGTCTCGTAGATCGCCCAGACCCGGCCCGCCAGGCCATTCCCCGCGAAGGTGATGTAGCCGTCCATCAGGTCGATCACGGTGGGCTGCTCGAAGGTCACGCCGCCGCCGTCGCGCAGCTGGATATGGATGAGGGAGCCATAGTCGCGGATCGAGGAAATCTCATGGCTCATGCGCATCGAGAACAGGTTGCCCGGTCCCGCCCAGCGGAAGCCATGGGCGGATTCGTGGCTCTCCAGCAAGTCGACCGTGCCGCCACTGTTGATGCCGAGCGCGGTGACCCCGATGGAGAGCGTCAGCGCCGCGGATTGCAGCCCGTCCGAGACGGTGATGACCACCTCACGCTCAGGCCCGTCGGCCAGGGGGATGGAGACGCCGGAACGCAGGCGGAGCATGTCGCCCACCACCTCGAAAAGCCACTGGTCATCCTCGCGGATGGTGAAGGTGAAGCCGGTGGTCGTATCGGGGTCTGTGACGCGCAGCCGGCCGATATTGACCCCCGCCGCACCCGCGGCGACCAAGCCTCCGCTGGCGAAGGAGAGAGCCTGGGGTGGCGTGTCATCCAGGTTCAGCGCAGTGACCGACCAGTTCGTCAGGCTTTGCAGTATGGTACCATCCATCATGAAGAATTGCAGCGCGAAGGCGATGTTGGGCACCAGGCTGTTCGCCACGAACCATTCGAAGTCCACCCGCGCCAGCGGCGTGATGGTCAGCACGCCAGTGCTACGGTTCATGGAGACATCGAAGAAGTTGCTGCCCAGCCCGGTGACCTCGACGAAGCGGATCAGGGCCGGGTTCATGCTGATCCGTAACTGGCCGGTCCAGTCCCAAAGCGGGGTGTTCTCGTTGATCGAGGGGGGCAGAGAACCCGTGACCGCGACACCCGACATGCTCCGCCATCCTCCAGCTTCAGGCCGCGCCATTCCGGCCCCGCGGCTCAGTGCCATGGCCATGGTGAAGCAAGCGTGAAGCGCCGCCCTCAGGCGAGGAGCTGCACCGCGAGACCGGCCAGCACGGCCGCGTTCAGCAGGAAGAGCAGCCCGCCCGCCGCACGCCAGCGCGGGCCCACGGCCTGGCCGAAGAAGCGCCCGAGCAACGCGACCCCCACCAGTGCCGGCGCGGTGCCGAGCACGAAGGCCAGCATGGCGAGCCCGCCCGCCAGCGCGCTGCCCGAGGCGGCGGCCGCCGCCAGCGCCGCATAGAGCAGGCCGCAAGGCAGCGCCGAGAGCAGCAGGCCGAGCCGGACGCCCCGCCAGCCGGTGGGTGCGGCGAGCAGGCCACCCAACCGGGCCTCCAGCACGCGCGGCAGGCGTGGCGCGGGCAGGCGCGGCAGCAGGGCGGCCAGGCGGCTGGAAGCCTGGGCCAGCATCAGGAGGCTCGCCAGCAGCAGCAGCAGCGCCGCCATCCAGCGCAATCCGCTGGCCTGGGCCAGAAGCGCGCCGGCCCCGCCGGCCAATGTGCCGAGCAGGCCGTAGCCGAGGCCGCGCCCGAGGTGATAGGGCAGCAGCGCCGCGCCGCCGAGCCGCCGCAGCATGCCGCCGCCCAGGCTCGCATCGGCCGTCGCCGCCGCCTGGGCGAGCACGAAGGGCCCGCACATCGCGGCGCAATGGGACAGCCCGCCGGCGAGCCCTGCGAGAAAGAGCGCGCCCATCAGGGCGGGCAGCCCGGCAGGGCCCAGGGCAGCCAGATCATGGAGGCAATTGGCGAGCACGGTCCGCTTCTAACGCCGCACGCGGCGCCGGGCTTTGCGCCGCCGCAAGCAGCGCGCCTCGCGAGCGGTTTCATCCATCGCGGCATCATGGCGGATTCGCACCTGCCCGTCGCGCCCTTCCGCCCGGCTATCGTGCGCCGCGCCACGCTCTGCTACAGCAGGACCATGCTTGCATTGACCATGGGCGAACCCGCCGGCATCGGCGCCGAGATTGCCGTGAAGGCCTGGCACGCGCTGCACGCCACCGGCCCCGCCTTCCTGCTCCTGGACGACGCGGACCGGCTGACGGGCGCGCCCGTCCAGCGCATCACCCACCCTGCCGAGGCTCGCTTCGCCCAAGCCCTGCCGGTCCTGCACCGCCCCCTGCCGGTGGCGGCCATCCCTGGCCAGCCGCAGGTGGCAACGGCCGGCGCCGTGCTGGGCGCGATCCGCGAGGCGGTGGCGCTGGCGCTCTCCGGCGCGGTCGATGGCGTGGTCACCAACCCCATCCAGAAATCGGTGCTGACCGCTTCCGGCTTCCCCCATCCCGGCCACACCGAATTCCTGGGCGAACTGGCCGGCACCGGCGTGCCGCCCGTGATGATGCTGGCGTGCCCTCAACTGCGTGTCGTTCCCGTCACGGTGCATGAGCCGCTGGCCCGCGCCATTGCGCGCCTGACACCCGAATTGATCGTCGAACACGCGCGCATCACCCATGATGCGCTGGCCCGGGACTTCGGAATCGTCGCCCCGCGCCTGGCCATCGCCGGGCTGAACCCGCATGCGGGCGAGGCCGGCACGCTCGGCCATGAGGACCAGGCCATCGTGGCGCCCGCCGTCGCGCGGCTCCAGGCGCAGGGCATCGCCGCCACTGGGCCCTGGCCTCCCGACACGCTTTTCACGGCTCACTCCCGTCCGCTCTATGACGCCGCCATCTGCCTCTATCACGACCAGGCGCTCATCCCGATCAAGACATTGGACATGGCCGGCGGCGTGAATGTCACACTCGGCCTCTCCATCATCCGCACCAGCCCCGACCACGGCACGGCGCTGGATATTTCGGGCAAGGGCGTGGCCAGCGCCGAAAGCCTGATCGCCGCCATCCGCCTGGCCGCTCAACTCGCCGAACACCGAAGGAACCGTTCCTGATGCGCCTCTCCGTGAATGTGGACCATGTGGCGACGTTGCGGAACGCGCGTGGCGGCCATTTCCCGTGCCCGGTGGAGGCCGCGCGCCTGGCCATGGCTGCCGGCGCCGATGGCGTGACCATGCATCTGCGCGAGGATCGCCGCCACATCCGCGACCGCGACCTGGAGCGCGTGGCGACCGAGGTGGAGACCCGCCTGAACTTCGAAATGGCCGCAACCGAGGAGATGGTGGCGCTGGCCGAGCGGTTGCGCCCGCCGGCCGTCTGCATCGTCCCCGAGAAGCGTGCCGAGCTGACCACCGAGGGGGGCCTCGACGTGCTGCGCGCCGGCCCCTTCCTGGCCGAGGCGATCCGCCGCCTCGCGGGCCTCGGCATCGAGGTCTCGCTTTTTGTGGAGCCGGATGCATTGCAAATCGCAAGGACGGCAGAGCTGGGAGCGCAGGCGATCGAACTGCATACCGGCACCTACGCGGATGCGCCCGCCGTGGCCCGCCCGGCCCTGGCGGCAAAGCTGGCCGAGGCGGCGCGCCATGCCAAAACCATTGGCCTTCAATGCCATGCAGGCCATGGCCTGAGCTACGAGACCATCACGCCGATCGCCGCGATCCCCGAAATCAGCGAGGTCTCGATCGGCCATTTCCTGATTTCGACCTCGGTTTTCGAGGGGCTGCCCGCCGCCGTCGCGCGCATGAAGGGTCTGATCGCCGCCGCGCGGGGCTGAGTCCGGCTGGCACGGCGGCTGCAAGACATGGTCACGACCTGAAACGAGCAGGAGGGGACCATGTCAACGAGCTACGCCGAAGCCCGCCGGAAGCGCCGCCAGGAAGAGCAACCCTCGGCCCTTTCCTATTGGGGGACAGGCATGGCCTGCCTGGCCTTCCTGATCCTCATTTTCTGGCTGGCCGGCCTGAAGTTCTGAAGCGGACCGCGCCCCTGTCTGAGGCGGCGGCCTCAGGCCGCGGCCGCGGGCCGCGCGCCGAGGATATGGGCGATTGCGTAGGTCAGGTCCGGCCGGTTGAGCGTGTAGAAGTGGAACTCATCCACCCCGTTCGCCTGCAGGATGCGCACCTGCTCGGCGGCGACCGTGGCCGCCACCATGCGCCGCGTCGCCTCGTCATCGTCCAGCCCCTCGAAGAGCTTTTCCAACCAAGCCGGCACCGAGGCGCCGCACATGGCCGAGAAGCGCTTCACGCTGGCGAAATTCGTCACCGGCATGATGCCCGGCACGATGGGCAGCGTGATGCCCGCAGCGTGGCAGCGGTCCAGGAAGCGCAGATAAACGTCGGTATCGAAGAAATACTGCGTGATGGCGCGGTTGGCGCCCGCATCCATCTTGCGCTTGAAGAAATCGAGATCGGCATCGGCGGAGAGTGCGGCCGGGTGCACCTCGGGATAGGCGCCCACGCTGATGTCGAAATCCGCGATGCGGCGCAGGCCACGGACCAGGTCCTCGGCCTGGGCGTAGCCGCCGGGATGCGGGGTGTACTGGCTTGCGCCGGCCGGCGGATCCCCGCGGAGCGCCACGATGTGGCGGACCCCGGCCTCCCAATAGGCCCGGGCCACCTCGTCCACCTCATCTCGCGTGGCGCCCACGCAGGTCAGGTGGGCGGCGGGTGTCAGGCTCGTCTCGCGCGCCAGGCGGGCCACCGTGTCATGCGTGCGCGCCCGGGTGGAGCCGCCCGCGCCATAGGTGACCGAGACAAAGCGTGGCCCGAGGGGCTCCAGCCGGCGGATGCAGGTCCAGAGGTCTGCCTCCAGCTTCTCGTTCTTCGGCGGGAAGAATTCGAAGGAGAGCTTCGGCGCCGGCAGGCTGCTGGGCGAAGGGAGGGTGCCGAAGCGCGGGCCGGTCAGCCAGCGTTCGAGCGTGTTATTCGGGGCGGTGTCCATGGTACATGGGTTTGGCGTCGGCTTACGGTTTTCGCAAGGGTGGGATTCGGCAGAGAGTGACTTTTCGTGACATGGCCGGAACTTGCCCCAAGGGGGCAGGTTGTGCTTCTTAGACGGGGTGTATCCCCCGGCGTTCATATTCGCCGCCGCCAATTCGGCATCGTCGAGAAAGGTCCGGTTCAACCCATGCGCTTCGGCCCTCTCCTGGCTACCGCTCTGATCGTGATCGGGCTTGCGGGGTGCGCCACACGCCCCGACGCGTCCGATCCGGAGGCGCTGGCCGAATACGAGGCGAATAATGACCCGCTGGAGCCGCTGAACCGCGGCCTCTACGACGTGAACAACGTGATTGACGCCGCGGTGCTCCGCCCGGCCGCCGTGGTCTACCGGGCCGCCGTGCCGCCGCCTGTTCGGGAGGGCGTCCGCAACGTGCTGGGCAATCTGCGCGGGCCCACCATCCTGATGAACGACCTTCTCCAGGGCGAGATGGACCGCGCCGGCAGAACCGCCGCCCGTTTTCTCATCAACTCCACCCTCGGCATTGGCGGCCTGGTCGACGTCGCCGCCTGGCAGTTCGGCATTCCCGGCCACGGCGAGGATTTCGGTCAGACCATGGCGAGCTGGGGCGTGGGCGAAGGCCCCTATCTCTTCATCCCTGTGCTCGGCCCCTCCAATATCCGCGACCTCACCGGGGCGGGCGTGGATGCGGTGGCGAGCCCCTGGTTCTGGTTCGGCCAGGGCGAGGTGGTCGAGATCCTGCGCTATGTCCGCGCCGGCATGACCGTGCTCGATGCGCGCGAGGGGGTGCTGGACACGCTGGATACCCTCTACGCCACCTCGCTCGATCCCTATTCCACGCTGCGCAGCGCCTATCGCCAGCGCCGGCAGAACGAGATCAGCAACACCGGCCCGGTGGCGCCCGATGCCGCCGGCAGCACGGGCTTCGGCGTGGGCATCGGCGTGACGCTGCCGCCAGCCACACCCCAACCCCCACGTTAAGTGATACCAGGATGAAGATGAACTCCACCGGTCGCCGCGCCGCCCTGATGGGCTGCCTCGCGCTCGCCCTTCCCTTGGCCCTCACCCGCCCCGCCACCGCGCAGATGGACGCGACGCGGGCGATGAACTTCATCCAGACCACCGGCAACGCCCTGGTCGAGGCGCTGAACAGCACCGCGCTCAATGCCGCCCAGCGGCGCGAGCGCGTGGCCAACATCCTGCGCCAGGCAGTGGACATGGAGGGCACGGGCCGCTTCATCCTTGGCCGCTGGTGGCGCACCGCGAGCCCGGCGGAACAGCAGGAATATCTGCGCCTCTTCGAGGAGACGCTGATCCGCAACCTCGCCACGCGCCTCGGCGACTATCAGGGCGTTCGCTTCACGCTCGGCCGCAGCCAGCAGCGCACCGAGGAAGATGTGCTGGTCACCACCGTCGTAGAGCGCGCTGGCACGCCGCCGATCAACCTCGACTGGCGCGTGGCCGATGTGAACGGCCAGCCCCGGATCGTGGATCTGGTGGCGGAGGGCACCTCGCTCCGCCTCACGCAGCGCAGCGAATACAGCGCGGTCGTGCAGCGCGGCGGCAATCAGGTCTCGGCCCTGCTGACTGCGATGCGCGGCCAGTTGCAGCAGATGCAGGCGCGGCAGTAGCCCCCTAGCGGATCTTCAGCTCGCCCGGCAGTGCCGGGCTGCCGCGCAATTGTGCCAGAAAGTCCGACGCTTCGGCCGCGCCCAGCACAGGGCCGACCAGTTCCAGAAATTTCTCGTCCAGCTCGATATCCGAAAGTGGCGCGTCCGGGTCGCCCTTGCGGGTCGGCTGGTGGCGATACAGTTCCCGCCCATCACGCAGCTTGATCGTCACCTTGGCGCTGCGCGCGCCGGGGAAAGCCGCCTCGCATTCCGGATCGAGACTGACGGTGATGCGTGGCATGATGGCGCGGATCGCGGAATCCGCCAGGCGCTCCGCGGCAAAGGCATCGAGCCGAACGCCGCCGTAGAGCATGATGCTGGCGATGGTGAATTGTGTGGAGAAGCGGGCCTCCTGCTCCGTCGTGATCGCCGGCCGGTCACAGACGTTCTTGGTCGCGGCATAGCCGCCGACATGCAGGCTCTCGACGTCATCCGCCGCGAAGCCGTGCTCGCGCTGCAAATCACGCGTGGCGTCGAGCGCCGCGAAGATATGCCCGCAACAGCCGTGATTCTTGATGGTCATCTGCGTGATCGTCAGCGGGTGACCGATGGCGCCGATGGCCTTCCCCCACTTGCCCGTGTCCTCGCTCGTCGCCGCCGCGAAGCCGGCCGGGCCGTGCAGCACGTCGAGCGCGCCGGTCATCCCCTCGCGCGCGGCCATGGCGGCCAGCGCGCCCGCTTCGGCCGCATGGCCGGGGTGCAGCGGCTTGCTCATCCCATCGCCGCGGAAGGCCTGCTGCAACCCGCCCGCCATGGTGGCGGCGGTGGCGATGGCGTGCGCCGTCTGCGTCGCGTCGCAATCCAGCAAGACAGCGACAGCGGCGGCGGCGCCGAAGGTGCCGACCGTGCCGGTGGTATGCCAAAAATCATAATGGCTGGGCTGCACCGCCTGGGCGATGCGGCAGGAGACTTCATAGCCCGCCGTCATCGCGCGCAGCAGCGCCGCCATATCCGCGCCATGCGATTGCGCGGCGGCCAGTGCGGCAGCGATGGTCGGGCAGCCGGGGTGATACACGCCCCAGCGCCAGATATCGTCGAACTCGACGATATGGCTCGCTGTGCCGTTGATCAGCGCCGCGTGGCGCAGCCCGGTGCGCGCGCCATCCACATAGGAGATGGCGCGGCCCGCGCCGCGTTCGGCCGCCAGGGCGCGCGCCATCAACGTCGCCGGCGCCAGGCGGCAGCCGGGCAGGAGCGAGGCGAACCAATCGATCAGCGCCCGCCGCGCCGCATGCTCCACCTCGGTCGTGAGCGGCGCGTTGCGCCAGCCGGCCGCGTGATCGGCCAGCGCCAGCAGCGGGTTCAACGGTTGCTCCGCAGCACTTCCTTGTTGATCACCATGTCCACGTCGATCTCGCCCTTGAAGTGACGGATGATGGAATCGGCGCAGGAGAGGCCCATGCGGCGCATGCCCTGCACGGTCGCCGCCGCCGTGTGCGGCGTCATCACCACATTGGGCGCCGAGAGCAGCGGGTTGTCCTTGGCCAGGGGCTCATCCCAGAACACGTCCAGCCCGGCCGCGGCCACATGCCCGCTGCGGAGAGCGGCCGCCAGCGCCTGCTCCTGCACCAGCGTCCCGCGCGCCGTGTTCACCAGGCGCGCGCCGGGCTTCATGGCGGCGAGGAATTCCGCATTCACCATGCCGCGATTCTCGGCATTGGACGGGCAATGCATCGTCACCCAATCGGCCTGGGCGAGGCCTTCCTGCATGGTCTTGGCGTAGCGGAAACCGGCGCCCTTCACGGTGTTCATGGCCACGAAGGGGTCATGCACCACCACATCCATCCCGAAGGCCGCGGCCAGCCGCGCGACGCGCCCGCCGATGCGGCCGAAGCCCACCACCAGCAGCGTCATGCCCGAGAGGTCCCAGGTCACCGGCGCGTCCGTGCTGCTCCATTTGAAGGCGCGGGTGTTGGCGTCATAGGTCTGCACCTGGCGCGCGATGGTGAGCATCATCATCATCGCGTGCTCGGCCACGCTCAGCGCATTCGCATCCGCCGTGACCGTGAGGGGAATGCCGCGCTTGGTCAGTTCCGGCACATCCACCTGATCATAGCCCACGCCATGCCGCGCCACGATGGCGAGCTTGGGCGAGAAGCTGAGGAAATCCGCGTTGATCGGCGTGGCGCGGACGATGATCGCCTCGGCGCGCTCCATCGCCTTCACGAGGTTCTCGCGCTTGGTGTCATGCACCGTCTCGACGGTGAAGCCGGGCTCGGCCTTCAGCGCCGCTTCGGCGTCGGGGTGGAGGGAGCGCAGCAGGACGACGTGTGGCATTTTTGTTTCCTCAGATAAGGGGCTCCGCCCCTTAGACCCCGGCAGGAAACTCAGTTTCCTGCACCTTCGACAAATGGTGGTGCAGGAGGCTCGCCTCCTGCTGGGGAGCGCGAGGGGCAAAGCCCCTCGCAACTAGGCCAGATGCGCCGCCGGCCCCATCAGATGCTCGCGCATCCGCGCCTGCAGGATGGCGCCCTCGCGCGGCGGCAGGACCAAGGGCTTGCTGGCCGGATCGATCTTCACCACGGCGAAGAACGGCCCCTCGCCCTTGTGGACCGCCGCCTTCAGCGCCGCCACCTGCGAGGGCTCCGTCACCAGCATGGTGCGCTTGATGCCCGCGCCTTCGGCCATCTTCACGAGGTCCGTGCCGTGGCGCGTCGCCGTCTCCTGCATGCCCGTCTCGCCGTAATGCTCATTGTCCTGCACGACGATGGCGAGGTTCTTCGGCGCCTGGTGCGCGACGGTGGCGAGGCTGCCGATGCCCATCAGCATCTCGCCATCGCCGGTCAGCACCAGCACCTGCCGATCGGGCTGCGCGAGCGCGAGGCCGAGGCCGATCATGGCCGCGCCCCCCATGCCGCCCCAGAGCGGGAAATTCTGCGGCCCGTCACCGACCGCCGTGATGTCCCAGGCGGGGGCACCGAGGCCCGCCACCACCAGCATGCCGCCGCGATCCTCCAGCAGCACGCGCGCCAGATCCCGCCGGTCGATCTTCCCGGAAGCGCCTACACCCACCATGGCGATCAATCCTTCCCGAAGGTCTTGGCGCCGAGCAGGCGCTGACCGAGCAGCGTCGCCGTCGGCCGGAACGTGTTGAAGGCGAGCTTGAGCGTGGCTTCCACGGTGGATGCCACGTCTTCCGCCGCGTCGGCGCGATGGACGATGGTGCCCATCGCCTCCAGCACCGCCTGCGTCGCCTGTCCCATGGGGATCTGCGCCGGATTGAACTCGCCATAGTCGCCGCGCATCGTGATGATCATCGGCATCGGCGTGCGGTGGATGCCCGAGAGCGACAGCATGTTGATGCAGTTGCCGACACCCGAGGACTGCATGAGCAGCACCGAGCGGTCCCCGCCCAGCCAGGCGCCCTGCATGAGGGCGATGCCCTCCTCCTCCGTGGTGAGCGTCACGACGCGCAGCGTGTTGTCCGCGAGGCAGCGCTTGATGAGGCGCGAATGGCCTGCATCGGGCACGAGCGCCACCTGGCGCACATTGTACTGCTTGAGCAGGTCATAGATGCGATCCGGCCAATCGGCCGCCGCATCGGGCGCGCTTTCCACTGGGTGCTGGTCCATGAATTTCCTCCGTTGGGTCAAGTTTCCGCCGCATGGGGGCGGCTGACAAGACATGCACCCTTGATTTCAGTGCATCCCCCATGATTGAGAGAGGCATGCCATTCCGCCACGCCATCGCCGGCACCTCCTATGTCTTCGACGACCTGCGGATGCTGCTGGCCCGCGCCACCCCCTTCCGCTCGGGCGATGCGCTGGCCGGCATCGCCGCCACCAGCGCGGCCGAGCGGGTGGCGGCGCAACGGGCCCTGGCCGACCTGCCGCTGAAGCATTTCCTGAACGAGGCGGTCATCCCCTACGAGGCGGATGACGTGACGCGGCTGATCCAGGACAGCCATGACGCGACCGCCTTCGGGCCCATCGCGCATCTGACGGTGGGCGGCTTCCGCGACTGGCTGCTGGCGGCCGAGCCGGAGGCGCTGCCTGGAATCCGCCGCGGCCTGACGCCCGAGATGGTGGCCGCAGTCTCCAAGATCATGCGCATCAGTGACCTGATCGCGGTGGCGCAAAAGTGCCGGGTGGTGACGCGATTCCGCAACACCATCGGGCTTCCAGGGACGCTCTCCATCCGCCTGCAGCCCAACCACCCGACCGATGACCTCCGCGGCGTGGCCGCCAGCACGCTGGACGGGCTGCTGATGGGCGCGGGTGATGCCGTGATCGGCGTGAACCCCGCCACCGACAATATCGAGCAGGTGCTGGGCCTGCTGACCATGCTGGACGAGGTGCGGACGCGCTTCGACATCCCAACGCAAAGCTGCGTCCTTTGCCACGTCACCACCGCGCTGCTGGCCATCGAGCGCGGTGCGCCGGTGGACCTCGTCTTCCAATCCATCGGCGGCACGCAGGGCGTGAATGAGAGCTTCGGCGTGACGCTCGCCCTGCTGCGCGAGGCGGAGGATGCAGCGCTGTCCCTCAAGCGCGGCACGCTCGGCCAGGACGTGATGTATTTCGAAACCGGCCAGGGCAGCGCGCTGAGTGCCGAGGCGCATCATGGCGTGGACCAGCAGACCATCGAGGCGCGGGCCTATGGCGTGGCGCGCGCCTATGCGCCGCTGCTGGTGAATTCCGTGGTGGGCTTCATCGGCCCGGAATACCTGTTTGACGGTAAGCAGATCATCCGCGCCGGGCTGGAGGATCATTTCTGCGGCAAGCTGCTCGGCCTGCCGATGGGCGTGGATATCTGCTACACCAACCACGCCGAGGCCGACCAGGACGACATGGACACGCTGCTGACCAGCCTGGGCGTGGCCGGCGTCACCTACATCATGGGCGTGCCGGGTGCCGATGACGTGATGCTGGCCTACCAATCCACCTCCTTCCATGACGGGCTCTATGCCCGCGCGGCCCTGGGCAAGACGCCCGCGCCGGAATTCGCCGCCTGGCTGGAGCGGATGGGGATCGGGCATGGCGAGGCGATTCCGGCGGCCATGTCCCCCGCGCTGATCGGCCTGTCATGAGCATCGCGCGTTGGAGTGACCTGCGCCGCTTCACTCAGGCCCGCGTCGGCATCGGCCGCGCCGGCAATGCGGTGCCGACCGGCGCGCATCTCGATTTCCAGGAGGCGCATGCGGCAGCGCGCGACGCCGTCTGGTCCGCGATCGATGTGGACGCCTTGCGCGCCGAGCTAGGCCCCGTGCCCGTGCTGCACAGCGAGGCCGAGGATCGCCGCACCTATCTGCTCCGCCCCGACCTCGGCCGCCGGCTCCGCGCCGCCGACCGCGAATCCGTGCCGCGCACCGGCGGCACGGTCATCGTGGTGGCGGACGGTCTCTGCGCCTCCGGCGTGCAGCGCCAAGCGGCGGCGATGGTCCGGGCCCTCGCCGCCGAATGGCCGGTCGTGATTGTTCAGCAGGCGCGCGTCGCCATTGGCGACGACATCGGCGAGGCGATGGGCGCGGAAGCCGTGGTCGTGCTGATCGGCGAGCGGCCGGGCCTCTCAGCCCAGGACAGCATGGGCATCTACCTCACCTGGCAGCCGCGCCGCGGCCGCACCGATGCCGAGCGCAACTGCATCAGCAATGTCCGCCCTGGCGGCATCAGCCCGCAGGATGCCGCGGCCAAGGTGCATTGGCTGCTGCGCGGCGCCCGCGCGCTGGGAGCGACCGGCGTCGCGCTGAAGGACGACATGACGACGGCGCCGCTTCTGGAGTAGCCTGCCACGCAACAATCCCCGGGAGGCACGAATGCGCTGGATCACCCTCATGCTGGCCGCGATGCTGGCCCTGCCGGCCGTGGCACAGGATTACCCGAGCCGCGCCGTCCAGCTCATCATCCCCTTCCC
>JAIYCD010000333.1 GCA_027488195.1 Acetobacteraceae bacterium
ACACCAACAGACCTCTCAGCCCGCAGCGCCAACCACGCATCCCAATCCAGACAGCAAATCATAACCATCTGCACAACAGATTTAATTGTGAAACAACTTGGCCGGACTTGCATCCGGCCAACCGAACCACTGAGGTTTCCCTGTGTGGTGGGCGGGCTTCCTACCGGGTCACCCCGGAGCCGTCAAGCGGCTTGTTTCTCGGCCCGACCGGCGGGGTTGCCCCCGTTCGTCGTGGGGCGGTTTCTATGGGGGGCGGCCGTTCCTGTAAACCCCCGTTGCATGTGACAACGGCATGGCAGCCATGAGCGGCCTATTCCTCAGGCAGACCTTGCGCCCCGGCCCGAGGCGTGGCCCGCACGCGCGGACCACGCCTCCGATTCCTCAGGCCGTGACCTCCGTCAGGACGCGGACCTCAAGACCTTCGAGCCCCTCGGTCACCTCCAGGGAATCCCCTGCTTTCACAGTCCCTTCCAGCAGCATCCCAGCCAAGCGGTCCTGCAGGTTCCGCTGGATGACCCGCTTGAGCGGCCGCGCCCCATAGACCGGGTCATACCCTGCCTCCGCCAGCCAATCCCGCGCCGCCTCATCCAGCGTGAGCGTGATCTTGCGATCCTCCAGCAACTCCCGCAGGCGGCCCAACTGGATCTCGACGATCCGGCCCATATCCTCGCGGGCCAGGCGCCGGAACAGCACCACCTCATCCAGCCGGTTCAGGAATTCCGGGCGAAACCGCTCCCGCACGGCGCGCATCACCGCGGGCCTGGCCTGCTCCACCTCCGCGCCTTCCGGCAATTCCGAGATCGCCTGGGAGCCGAGATTGCTGGTCAACACGATGATGCAGTTGCGGAAATCCACCGTCCGCCCCTGGCCATCGGTCAGCCGTCCGTCATCCAGCACCTGAAGCAGGATGTTGAAGACGTCCTCATGGGCCTTCTCGACCTCGTCGAAGAGGATCACCTGGTAGGGCCGGCGACGCACCGCCTCGGTCAGCGTGCCGCCCTCCTCATAGCCGACATAGCCGGGGGGCGCGCCGATCAGCCGGGCAACGGCGTGCTTCTCCATGAACTCGCTCATGTCGATGCGAGTCATCGCGCGGTCATCGTCAAATAGAAAGGAAGCAACGGCCTTGACCAATTCCGTCTTGCCGACACCGGTCGGCCCCAGGAACAGGAAGCTCCCGATCGGCCGGTTCGGATCCTGCAAACCGGCCCGCGCACGGCGGACGGCCTTGGACACCGCCTCCAGCGCCTCCTCCTGCCCGACCACCCTGTGGCGCAGCTCATCCTCCATGCGGAGCAGCTTGGCGCGCTCGCCCTCGAGCATCTTCTCGACGGGGATGCCGGTCCAGCGGCTGACGACCTGGGCGATGCCCTCCTCGGTCACCGCCTCATTCACCAGCTTGGCGCCGCCGCCGCCCGCCTCCGCGATCTGCTTCTCCAGCGTCGGGATGGTGCCGTAGCGCAGCTCGGCCGCCTTGTTCAGGTCGCCGCGGCGCTCGGCCAGCTCCTGCTCGGTGCGGGCCTGGTCCAGCTGCTCCTTGAGCTTCTGGCTCTCCACCACGACGCCCTTCTCGGCCTCCCAGGTCGCGGTCATGGCCGCGCTCTTCTCGGAGAGCTCGGCCAACTCCGCCTCCAGCTTGGCCAGCCGCTCCCTCGAGGCCGCATCCTCCTCGCGCTTCAGCGCCTCCCGCTCGATCTTGAGCTGCAGCAGGCGCCGGTCCAGCTCGTCCAGCTCCTCGGGCTTGCTGTCCACTTCCATCCGCAGGCGGGACGCCGCCTCATCCACCAGGTCGATCGCCTTGTCCGGCAGGAATCGGTCGGTGATGTAGCGGTTGCTCAGCGTGGCGGCCGCCACCAGCGCGCCATCGGTGATCCGTACGCCGTGGTGCAGCTCATACTTCTCGCGGATGCCGCGCAGGATGCTGACGGTGTCGGCCACACTTGGCTCACCCACCATCACGGGTTGGAAACGACGTGCCAGCGCCGCATCCTTCTCGATGTGCTTTCTGTATTCGTCGAGCGTGGTCGCGCCGATGCAATGCAGCTCGCCGCGGGCCAGCGCCGGCTTCAGGAGGTTGGACGCATCCATCGCGCCATCCGCCTTGCCCGCGCCGATCAGCGTGTGCAGCTCATCGATGAACAGGATCACCTGCCCCGCCGCGTCTTCGACTTCCTTGAGCAGGCCCTTCAGCCGCTCCTCGAATTCGCCGCGATACTTGGCCCCGGCGACCATGGCGCCGAGATCGACCGACATGACGCGCTTGTTCTTCAGGGCCTCCGGCACGTCGCCCTTGGCGATCCGGATGGCCAGCCCCTCCACGATGGCGGTCTTGCCCACGCCCGGCTCGCCGATCAGCACCGGGTTGTTCTTGGTGCGGCGGGCCAGCACCTGGATGGCGCGGCGGATCTCCTCGTCGCGGCCGATCACGGGGTCGAGCTTGCCGGTCCGCGCGGCCTCGGTCAGGTCGCGGGCGTATTTCTTCAGCGCGTCGAAGCTTTCCTCGGCGGCGGGCGCATCCACCTTGCGGCCCTTGCGGAGCCGGGTGATGGCCTCCTCCAGCGCCTCGGGCGTGGCACGGCCGGCCTTCAAGGCCCGCGATGCCACGCTATCCGCGATGGCGAGGCCCAGCAGCATGCGGTCCTGCGCGACATAGGCGTCGCCCGCCTTGGTCGCCGCCTGTTGCGCGGCATCCAGCGCGCGCACCAGATCGGGCGTCAGCTGCGGCGCCTGGGCAGCGCCCCCTCCCTGCACGGCGGGAAGCTTGCGCAGCTCCGCCTCGATGGCGCCGCGCACGGCATTGGCATCGCCGCCCGCGGCCGCGATCAGCCCGGCGGCAGCCCCCTGCTCGTCATCGAGCAGCGCCTTGAGCAGGTGCCCAGGCGTAAGCTGCTGGTGATACTCGCGAATTGCGATGGTCTGGGCGGCCTGGATGAAACCCCGGGCGCGCTCGGTGAATTTCTCGATATCCATTTTAGTCCCTCCTTGAGGCGACAGATCCGGCTGGCGTCCCCAATCGGGCAACGCCGCCTTGCCCATATTGTGGGAACGCGCGAGCCTGGGATTCAAGGGCAAACGGGAGCTGAGCCATGCGCGTCGAACACATCTACCGCTACCCGGTGAAGGGGTTCTCCGCCGAGGCGATGGAGGCTGTGACCCTGACGCCTGGCGAATGCCTGCCGCATGACCGCCGCTTCGCCCTGGCCCAGGCCGATTCCGGCTTCGATACGGCGGTGCCGGTCTGGATGCGCAAGACCAATTTCGCCTGCCTCATGGCCAATGCGCGGCTGGCCAAGCTGCACACCGCCTATGATCCCAAGACCGGCGACTGGGTGATCCGCCCGGTGGACGGCGCCGCTTTCATCGCGAACAT
>JAIYCD010000286.1 GCA_027488195.1 Acetobacteraceae bacterium
GCTCTCCCGCGCGTTGCGCATGCCGTTCGGCGGGTTGCGCGCGGCCTTCGGCGATTTGCGGGGCAATTCGGCGGCGATGCCCCGAGCCGCCGCGCGGCACGCCTCGCGCCAGGGGCAGATCGCGCAGGCGGGGCTGCGCGGGGTGCAGATGGTGGCCCCCAGATCGAACAGCGCCTGGGCGAAATCGCCGGGGCGGGCGCGCATTTCGGGCTGGGCGGTGAAGCCATCGGCCAGCCGGCCGAGCTCGGGCTTGGCGGCGGGCAGGGGGGTCTCGATGGCAAACAGGCGCGCCACCACCCGCTCCACATTGCCGTCCAGCGGCACCAGCGGCTCGCCCAGGGCGATGGCGCCGATGGCTGAGGCGGTATAGGGGCCGATGCCGGGGAGGGTTCGCCATCCGCCGGAATGGGCCGGGAAGCCACCCGCCGCCACGATGGCGCGCGCGGCCGCGTGCAGGTTGCGCGCGCGGGCATAATAGCCGAGGCCCGCCCATTCCTCCGCCAGCTCTGACCAATCGGCCGCGGCCAGCGCGCCCACATTGGGGAAGCGGGCCAGGAAGCGCGCATAGCGGGGACCGACGGCGGCCACCGTCGTCTGTTGGAGCATGACCTCGCTCACCCAGATGCGGTAAGGATCACGCGGCACGTCGCGCCAGGCGAGGCGGCGGGCCGCGCGGTCATACCAGGCGAGCAATTCGGCGGCGGAGGGGTATTGCCCCAAGGGAGAGTTCATTGGCCAAGTCAGAGACGCCCGCCCCCCCATTGTCCAGTGGGTGGGTGTCCAGGGGGGGCATGCAGGAACTGGGGGCGCTGGTGCCGCGCCTGACGCGCCCGGCCTTCCGCAAGCGCAGCCCCGATGCCGCGCAGATCCTGGCCGATTGGCCGCAGGTGGTGGGGCCCGAGGTGGCGCGCATGGCGGAACCCGTGCGGATCTCGGCCGGCACGCTGACGCTCGCCTGCACCGGCCCCGCGGCGATGGAGCTGGCGATGGGCGGCCCCGCGCTGATTCAGCGCATCAACAGCCATCTGGGCCGGATCGCCGTCCGCAAGCTCGCCTTCATCCAGCGCGCGCCGCGCGTCGAGGCGGTGCGCCCCACCCGCCCGGCGCCCGGGCCCTTGCCGCCGCGCGTCGAGAAGAGCCTGGAGACCGTGCCGGGCGAGGAATTGCGGCTGGCCCTGGAGCGGCTGGCCCAGGGCGTCTTCGCCCGGAAGCCGTAGCCCCGGGCGTGGCAAAGGTGGACATCCCGCCCCCCCTGCGCCATCTCTAGGGGCATCAAACAGAGCCGGAGGCAGGCCATGCAGATCACCCGCCGCAATGTCGGAATCATGGGTTTCGGGACCACCCTTGCCGCGCCGGGCCTGGCCCAGGCTCAAGGTGCGGCCCAAGCCGCCGATCCGCGCCTCGGTGTCCGCAGCACCGGCCAGGCGACCGCGCCGGTCACCGTCATCGAGTTCTTCTCCCTCACCTGCGGCCATTGCGCGGCCTTCCACAACCAGGTCTGGCCCCAGGTGAAGCTGGAACTGATCAACACCGGCCGCATCCGCATGGTCTGGCGCGATTTCCCGTTGGATGGCGTGGCACTCGCCGCCGCCGCCGTGGCCCGCGCCCTGCCGGAGGAGCGCTACGAGGCCTTCATCGGCACGCTGTTCCAGACACAGGACCGCTGGGCCTTCGCCCAGGGCCGCCAGATCGACGAACTGGCCCGTATCGCGGCCCTGGCCGGCATGGACCGTGCGAGCTTCGACGCCGTGCTGGCCGATGAGGCGCTCAGGCGCGGCATCCTGGAGCAGCGGGTCGCGGCCGAGCGGGAATTCCAGATCCGCGCGACACCCTCCTTCGCCTTCAACGGGCGCATGCACAGCGGCAACCTGCCCTTCGCGCAATTCGTCCGCCTGGTGCAGGACGCTCCGCGTACTTGAATGATGGGGACGTGAGCGACGCCGCGCCGGAACTCGCCGGCGAACTTCCCACCCCACGGCGGCTCTCCGCGACCCTGACCGGCCTCAGGGTCGCCGGCTTCAAGAGCTTTGCCGAGCCCGTGCAGGTTCCCGTCCTGCCCGGGCTGACCGGCATTGTCGGCCCCAATGGCTGCGGCAAGTCCAATGTCGTGGAGGCGCTGCGCTGGGCGATGGGTGAAAGCTCGGCCCGCAGCCTGCGCGGCGGCGAGATGGATGACATCATCTTCGCCGGCACCGCGACGCGCCCCGCCCGCAACCTCGCCGAGGTGGTGCTGAGCCTGGAGGAAGCTGAGGGCGTCGCCCCCGCGCCGATGGACCAGGCGGCCGAACTGGAAGTCATCCGCCGGATCGAGCGCGGCTCGGGCAGCCATTACCGGATCAACGGGCGCGAGGTGCGCGCGCGAGACGTGCAGACCATGTTCGCCGATCTCGCCAGCGGCCCGCGCGCCTCGGGCATGGTGAGCCAGGGCCGTGTGGCCCAGCTGATCGGCGCCAAGCCGGAGGAACGCCGCTCGGTGCTGGAGGAGGCGGCGGGCATCGCCGGCCTGCGCGCCCGGCGGCATGAGGCGGAGCTGAAGCTGCGCCAGGCCGAGACCAACCTGGCCCGCAGCGAGGATCTGCTGGCGCAGCTGAACGTCCAGCAGGAAGCTTTGCGCAAGCAGGCCCGGCAGGCCAACCGCTACCGCAACCTCTCGGGCCTGGTGCGCGATGCGGAGGGCGAGTGGTTCGCCATCCTCGTCGCGCGCGCCGAGGCGGCGATCGAGGCGGCGCGGGAGAACCAGGCGGGCCGCGCAGAGGCGCTGCGCCATGCCGAGGCCGCGGCCGAGGAGGCGGTGCGCCTGCATGCGGCCGCGCTCGCGGCCATCGACACACCGCGCGCCGAGGAGGGCGTGGCCCGCACCCTGCTGGAACGCCGCCGCGTCGAGGCGGAGAACACCGCCGCCGAGGCCGGCCGCGCCGCCCAGGCCCTGGCCGAGGCGGAAGCCACCTATGCCCAGCTGATGGCCGATCTGGAGGATGCGGCGGGCGTGGAGCGCGACGCCCGCGCCGCCGAGACCCGCGCCCAACGCGAAGCCGCCGGCCTCGCTTCGGCCGAGGCGCAGCTCCCCGACCGCATCGCCGCCGCCGAGGCCGAGGCGGCCGGGCTGGAGGGCGAACTCGCCGCCGCCGAGGCGGCCAATGAGGCGGCGACGGAAGCCGCCGCGGCACTCGCCGCCCGCGCCAACCAGCTGGCGGCGGAGCTGGCCTTCAGCGACCAGCGCGCCCGGCGCCTTGCCGAGCAGCTGGCGCAGATCGCTGCCCAGCGTGCGGCGGCCGAGGCGCAATCCGTGCCGCAAGCCGCGCTGGATACGGCCGATGCCGGGCTGATCTCGGCCGAGGCCGCGCTGGAGCAGGCGCGCACCGGCTTCGAGACCGCCGAACGCGCCCGCGCCGAAGCCGAGCGCCGCGCCAATGCCGCGCGCGA
>JAIYCD010000278.1 GCA_027488195.1 Acetobacteraceae bacterium
CAGGGCCTGCCCTTCACCGGCATGGCCGCCTGCTATGAGGAGATGAACCGCTCCATCTTCGGCCCTGTCTGCTTCAATTCGGCGGCGCCGGATGACGGCAACATGATGGTGCTGAACAAGGTCGGCACCGCCGCGCAGAAAGAGTGGTGGATGATGCCCGTCGTCCGCGGCGAGGTGCAGTCCAGCTTCGCGATGACCGAGCCCGAGGGTGCCGGTAGCGACCCCGGCATGACCAAGACCTATGCCGAGCGCGCGGGCAACAACAGCTGGCGCATTCATGGCCGCAAGTGGTTCATCACCGGCGCCGGCGAGAGCAAGCATTTCATCGTCATGGCCCGCACCAGCGATGATCCGCGCAAGGGGCTGACGGCCTTCCTGTTCCACGCCGACCAGCCCGGCTGGAAGATCGAGCGCCGCATCCCGATCATGGGCCCGGAAGAACATGGCGGGCATTGCGAGATCACCTTCGACGGCCTCGAAGTCAGCGATGAGAACATCCTGATGGGCGTCGGCGACGGGCTGAAGATGACGCAGATCCGCCTGGGCCCCGCACGTCTGACCCATTGCATGCGCTGGACCGGCATGGGCCGCCGCGCGCTGGAAATCGCCATGGCGCGCATCGAGCAGCGCCACGCCTTCGGCCAGAAGCTGGCCGAGAAGGAGAGCGTGCAGATGATGGTGGGCGAGGCGGCGATGCAGCTCGACATCTCGCGCCTCGTGACCATGCGGGCCGCCTGGAAGCTCGACCAGGGCGACTTCGCGCGGAAGGAGGTCAGCACGGCCAAGATCATCGCGGCCGATGCGCTGCACCGCGCGGCCGACACGGCGCTGCAATTGCTGGGGGCGCGCGGCTATTCCAAGGACACGCCGGTGGAGTGGATGTACCGCTATGCCCGACAGGCGCGGCTGGTGGATGGCGCTTCCGAGGTGCATCGCATGGTGATCGCGAATTTCCTGCGGCGCGAGGGGCCCGAGTATTTCGGCTGGCGCACGCATGGATGAGGCCAGGCGCGCGGCGCTGAATGCCTGGCTCGGCGTCGAGATCACGGCGGCACAACTGCTCTCGGGGGGAGCCATCCAGCAGAATTGGGCGCTGACGCTGGCCGATGGGCAGGAATGGGTGCTGCGGACGGATAATGCCGCCACCCTCGCCGTCTCGCTGCCGCGCTCGGCCGAGTTTGCGCTGCTGCGCGCGGCCCATGCCGAAGGGGTGACGGTGCCGGAGCCGCTCAGGCTTTGCGAGGATCGGAGCGTGATCGGCACGCCCTTCTTCGTGATGCGGCGCGTGGGCGGCACGGCGACGGGCTTCCGGCTCGCCAAGGCGGCGGCGGCGCAGGGCGGCGATGACGCGCTGGTGCGGGCGCTGGGGGCGGAACTGGCGCGCATCCACCGCATCACGCCGCCGCGCGCGGACCTCGATTTCCTGGGTGAGCCGCCGGCCGATGCGGGCGCCGCGTTCATCGGAGCGATGCGCGCGCGGCTGGATGAGGCCGGCACCCCACGCCCGGCGGTGGAATGGGGACTGGCCGCGATGGAGCGGCACCTGCCCCCGCCCCTGCCGCCCGTGCTGAACCACAATGACTTCCGCACCGGCAACCTCATGGTCGAGGGGCACTCCGTCACCGCCGTGCTGGACTGGGAATTCGCCGCCTGGGGCGACCGCCACGCCGATCTCGGCTGGTTCTGCGCACCCTGCTGGCGCTTCGGCAATCGCGGGCTGGAGGCGGGTGGGCTTGGCTCCCGCGCGGCCTTCCTGGAGGGCTATGGCGCGGGTGCCGACCCATCGCGCCTGCCCTTCTGGGAGTTGGCGGCGACCATCCGCTGGGCGGTGATCGCGGCCGACCAGGGCGCGCGGCACCTCTCGGGCGTCGAGCGCAGCCTGGAGCTGGCGCTGACCGCGCAGATCATCCCGGAGTTGGAAATGGACATCCTGGCCCAGGTGGAGGCGCTCGATGCTGGAACAGCCTGACGCGGCGGATCTGCTGGCGACCGCCCGGGCGGCCCTGCTGGAGAAGCTGCTGCCCGCCTTGCCCGCGCATCTGCATTACGAGGCGCGGATGGTGGCCAATGCCATGGCCATCGCCGCCCGCGCCGGCACGGTGGAGCCGCGGGCGCTGGAAGCCCGCATCGCCAGCTTCGCCGATGACAGCGCGCATTTCGCGGCCCGCATCCGCGCCGGCGCCTATCAGCCCGGCACGCCGGCCTATGCGGGGGCGGCCGCCCTGCTGCGCGAGATGGTGCGCCTGCGTTGCGAAGTGACAAACCCGCGCGCCCTGGGCTAAAGCCCGCCGGACCATGGACAACAACACCGCCACCAAACCCCGCAGCACGCTGAAGGGCGATGCCTGGCGCGCCTATGACGCGCTGCCGCCCGAGGTGCGTGCCGCGCTCCGGGAATCGCTGGTGGATTGGTGCCCGCTGCGCGCGCGGGAATGGCATGTCCATCTGCTCCGCCGCGAGAAGCTGAAGCCGGCCAAGGCGGCGCGCGCGCTGGTCCGCACCATCCGCCGGATGGACCATGCCGAGGTCGCGGCCTTTGCGCGCGCCTGGCCCAAGGGCGCGCGCGCCTATCCGCATGTGGCGGCCGAGGCCAGCATCCAGCGCTATGCCGGCGCGGACGGGCTGCCCACAGGCTGACCTCGACGCCCGCGCCCTCCCCGCCTAGCCTTCCTTCCAAACACGGGAGGAAGCGCATGGGTCCGCTGCACGGCCATAAAATCCTGGAAATCGCCGGCATCGGCCCCGGCCCCTTTTGCGCCATGCTGCTGGCGGATCTGGGTGCGACGGTCATCCGCATCGAGCGCGGCGATGGCCCGCCCGGCTCGCGCCAGGATGTCTCGCTGCGCAACCGCCGCTCGCTCGCGCTGGACCTCAAGCAGCCCGAGGCCATCAAGGCCGTGCTGCGCATGGCCGAGACCTCGGACGCACTGATCGAAGGCTTCCGCCCCGGTGTCATGGAGCGCCTGGGCCTGGGCCCCGAGGTGGTCCGCGCCCGCAACCCGCGCCTGGTCTATGGCCGGATGACCGGCTGGGGGCAGGACGGGCCGATGGCCAAGCTCGCGGGCCATGACATCAACTACATCGCGCTGACCGGCGCGCTGCACGCCATGGGCCGCGCCGGCGAGCCGCCGGCGCCGCCGCTGAACCTGGTGGGCGATTACGGCGGCGGCGGCATGCTGCTGGCCTTTGGCATCCTCGCCGCCCTGCTGGAGCGCGTGCAGAGCGGCCAGGGCCAGGTGGTGGATGCCGCCATGGTGGATGGCGCCGCACTTCTGATGGCGCCCATCTTCGGCATGAAGGCGCGCGGCCGCTGGGGGGATGAGCGCGCGGCCAACCTGCTGGATGGCGCGGCCTCCTTCTACGACAGCTACGCCTGCGCCTGTGGCGGCTTCGTGGCTGTCGGGCCGATCGAGCCGCAATTCTTCGACGAGATGGTGGCGAAGATGGGCCTGGACCCGAAGCTCTTCGAAGGCCGGATGGAGCCTGGGAAATGGCCCGCCCACAAGGCGCTGCTGGCCGCCGCCTTCGCGACCAGGAGCCGCGACGAATGGGCCGCGATCTTCGCCGAGAGCGATGCCTGCGTGGCGCCCATCCTCTCGATGAGCGAGGCGCCGCACCACCCGCACAACGCCGCGCGCGGCAGCTTCGTGGAGCGCGATGGCGCGATGCAGCCCGCCCCCGCGCCGCGCTTTTCCCGCACGCCGGGCGCGCTCGCCGCACCGCCGCCGCTGCGCGGCGAGCACAGCCGCGAGGTGCTGGCGGAATTCGGCTTCTCGGAGGCCGAGATCGCCGCGCTCGCGCCCGCGTCGGCAACCCGCTAGCCTCGCCCCAAGGAGGAACCAAAATGGACACGAACGCCGCCCGCCCGTCGCGCCCGCGCACGGTCTTCACGCCCGAGCACGAGATGTTCCGGGAGCAATTCCGCCGCTTCGTGGAGCGCGAGATCGCGCCCCACCACCGCGACTGGGAACGCGCCGGCATCGTGCCGCGCGAGTTGTGGCGCAAGGCCGGCGCGCAAGGCTTCCTCTGCACCATGCTGGACCCCGAATATGGCGGCGCGGGCGGGGATTTCGGCCATGCCGCCATCGTCATCGAGGAGCTGGCGCGGGTGAATGCCTCGGGCGTCGCCTTCCAGCTGCATTCGGACATCGTGGTGCCCTATATCGCGGCCTATGGCAGCGAGGCGCGCAAGCGCGAGTGGCTGCCAAAAATGGCCGCGGGCGAGATCATCGGCGCCATCGCGATGACCGAGCCCGGCATGGGCAGCGACCTCAAGGCCGTCAGGACCAGCGCGGTGCGCGATGGCGAGCATTGGGTGATCAACGGCTCCAAGACCTTCATCTCGTCCGGGCAGAATGCGGGCCTCGTCATCGTCGTCTGCAAGACGGACCCCGAGGGCGGGCGGCGCGGCGTCTCGCTCATCGCGGTCGAGGAAGGCACGCGGGGCTTCACCAAGGGCCGCAAGCTCGAGAAGATCGGCATGCACGCGCAGGACACGTCGGAGCTGTTCTTCGAGGATGTGCGCGTGCCGCTGGACAATCTGGTGGGTGAGGAAAACGCCGGCTTCCGCCACCTGATGCACCAATTGCCGCAGGAGCGCCTGGTGATCGCGGTGCGCGCCGCCACCAGCATGGAGACCATGCTGGAGAAGACCATCGCCTACACGAAGGAGCGCCAGGTCTTCGGCCATTCGGTCTTCGACTTCCAGGTGCATCGCTTCAAGCTGGCCCAGGCCAAGGCCGAGATCGCCATGTTCCGCGTCTATCTGGATGACTGCATCGCGCGCCATCTGAAGGGCGAACTCTCGGGCGAGGATGCGGCGGCCGCCAAGCTGCTGGGCACGGAGATGCAGAACCGCCTGCTGGATGATTTCCTCCAGATGCATGGCGGCTATGGCTACATGGCCGAATACGAGATCGGCCGCGCCTGGGCGGATGCCCGCGTGGGCCGCATCTATGGCGGCTCCTCCGAGGTGATGCGCGAGATCATTGCCCGCACTCTTTGACACACGGTAAGGTTGCGACAGGATTACGAGGAGGAGCCACCATGGCCAAGTTGAACGTCAATGGACGCGTGGTGGAGGTGAATGCCGCGCCCGATACGCCGCTGCTCTGGGCGATCCGGGATCATGTTGGCCTGACCGGCACAAAATATGGCTGCGGCATTTCGCAATGCGGCGCCTGCACGGTGCATCTGGATGGCGTTCCCACGCGCTCCTGCGGGGTGACGCTCGGTTCCGTCACCGAGGCGCAGAAGATCGTGACGATCGAAGGCCTCTCGCCCGAGGGGAACCACCCGGTGCAGGTCGCCTGGCGCGCGCTGGATGTGCCGCAATGCGGCTTCTGCCAATCCGGCATGATCATGGCCGCCGCCGCCCTGCTGGCCGAAAAGCCGCGCCCGACCGATGAGGATATCGACGCGGCGATGACCAATATCTGCCGCTGCGGCACCTATAGCCGCGTGCGCGAGGGCATCCATCGTGCCGCGCGCGGCCTGGCCGGCTGAGGGGGACGCGGATCATGAACCATATCCGGACCTCGCGCCGTTCCCTCCTGCAGGCGGCGGGCGCGCTTGTCGTGGGCTTCCACATCGCACCGCGTGGCGCGCTCGCCCAAGCCGCCGCGACCCCCGAGATCAATGCCTGGGTGGTGATCCACCCCGATGACCGCGTGGTGCTGCGCATGGCCCGCACCGAGATGGGCCAGGGCACGCGCACCGGCCTCTGCCAGATGATCGCGGAGGAATTGCACTGCGACTGGTCGAAGATCACGACCGAATATGTGACGCCGGGGCAGAGCCTCGCGCGCAACCGCGCCTGGGGGAATTTCCTGACGGCCGGCAGCCTGGGCATCCGCCAGAGCCAGGATTATGTGCGCCGGGGCGGGGCCGTCGCGCGCATCATGCTGATCCAGGCCGCGGCCGCGCGCTGGGGCGTGGAGCCCGCGACCTGCACCGCCAAGGATTCCGTCATCACGCATGGGCCAAGCGGCCGCACGCTGACCTATGGCGCCGTCTCGGCCGAGGCCGCGCGCCTCTCGCCACCCGCCGCAGCACAGGTGCCGCTCAAGGAGCCGGGCGCATGGACGCTGATCGGCCAATCCATTCCGCGCATCGACACGGCGGAAAAGACCACGGGCAAGCTCATCTACGGCTCGGACCTCAGGATGCCCGGGATGCTGGTGGCGGTGCCGAAGCGCTGCCCGGTCTTCGGCGGCAAGGTGCAGTCCTTCGACGCCGCGCGTGTGGCGGGCATGCCCGGCGTGAAGCATGTGCTGCAGGTGGGCGACAGCGCCGTCGCCGTGGTGGCCGATACCTTCTGGCAGGCCAAGACCGCGCTCGATGCGCTGCCCGTGCAGTGGGATGGCGGCGAGAATGCGCGCATCCAGCAGGCCGATATCGATGCCCGCCTGACCGAGGGGCTGGATGCGGCCGAAGCCTTCGTCGGCAACAGCAATGGCGATGCGCGTGCCGCCATCGCCGCCGCGCCGCGCAAGGTGGAGGCGGTCTATTCCTACCCCTTCCAGAACCACGCGCCGATGGAGCCGATGAACGCGACGGTGGTCTGGACGCCCACCCGCTGCGACGTCTGGTGCCCGACGCAGAATGGCGAGGCCGCGCTGGTCGCGACGGCCACCGCCGCCGGCCTGCCGCAGACCCAGTGCGACGTGCACCGCATGGACCTCGGCGGCGGCTTCGGCCGGCGCACCACGCATGACTGGCTGATCGATGCGGTGCTGATCGCGAAGCAGATCCCGGGCGTGCCGATCAAGACCATGTGGACGCGTGAGGAGGACATGGTGCAGGGGCGCTACCACCCCGTCACCAAGGCCAGGATGACGGCGGGCCTCGATGCGAATGGCGAGATCACCGGGCTGCATATGCGCATCTCGGGCCAGTCCATCCTCTCCTTCGTCTTCCCGACGGCGTTGCAGAACGGGCGCGACCCCGTGCAGTTCCAGGGGCTGAATGCGGGGGGTGCCGAGAGCGCCATCGGCTACAGCTTCCCGAACCTGCTGGTGGACCATGCGATGCGCAACACGCATGTGCCGCCGCATTTCTGGCGCGGCGTGAACCACAACCAGAACGCCATCTACCTGGAATGCTTCCTGGACGAGGTGGCGCATGCCACCAACCAGGATCCGCTGGCGCTCCGCCGCAAGCTGATGGGCAACCACCCGAAACATTTGGCCGTGCTGAACGCGGTGGCCGGGCGCATCGGATGGGGAACGCCCGCACCCGCCGGCGTGTTTCGCGGCATCGCGCAGCAGATGGGCTTTGGCAGCTATGTGGCCGCCGCGGCCGAGATCTCGGTGGATGCGCAGGGCCGCCTCAAGATGCACCGCATCGTCGCGGCCACGGATTGCGGCGTGGCGGTGAACCCGAAGCAGATCGAGATGCAGGTGGAGGGCAGCTTCGTCTATGGCCTCTCCGCGCTGCTCTACGGCGAATGCACCGTGAAGGACGGCGCCATCGAACAGTCCAACTTCGACAGCTACCCCGTGCTGCGCCTGGACGAGATGCCGAAGGTCGAGACCATCGTCATGCCCTCCGGCGGCTTCTGGGGCGGCGTGGGGGAGCCCACCATCATGGTGGCCGCACCCGCCGTGCTGAACGCGATCTTCGCGGCCACGGGCAAGCGGATCCGCGACCTGCCGATCAAGGACCAGGATCTGCGCCGCGCCTGATGCGGTTCGCGCTGGCGTTGCTGTTGCTCGCCACGCCCGCTTTGGCGGAGGTGGCGCGCTTCAGCGTGACGGGCGATGCGATCGAGGCGCCGCTCGTCGCCACGGCCCCCGATGCGGCACGTGGCGAGGCCATCGTCAGGAATCGCGAGACGGCGAATTGCCTGATCTGCCATTCCATCCCCGATGCGCGCGAGCGGTTCATGGGCGATATCGGGCCGCCGCTGGCCGGCATCGGCGCGCGGCTCACGCCCGGCCAGATCCGGTTGCGGCTGGTGGACCCGACGCGGCTCAATCCCGAGGCGATCATGCCGGCCTATCACCGGGTGGCGGGCCTGCGGCATGTGGATGCGCGGTATCGCGGCCGGCCGGTGCTGACGGCGGTGGAAATCGAGGATGTGGTGGCGTATCTGGCGGGGCTGAAGGAGTGACTTGATGCATCGCCGAAGCCTGCTTGCCCTGCCGCTGCTGCCGCTTCCTGCGCTCGCGCAGAGCGAGAGTTATGAGGGGGCGGAGCAGTCCATCCTGGCCGGGCGCCTGGCCTCGCCCACCGGCATCAGCATCGAAATGCCGGTGCTCTCGGAAAATGGCAATTCCGTGGATATCGCGGTGCGCGTCGAGAGCCCCAGCACGCGGGCGGACCACATCACCGCCATCCATATCCTGGCCGAGAAGAACCCCATACCCCGCGTGGCGAGCTTCACGCTCGGGCCGCGCTCCGGCCGGGCCGAGGTCGCGACGCGGATCCGGCTGGCCACCACGCAGACCATCCTGGTGCTGGCCGAGACCAGCCGCGGCCAGGTGCATCGCGCGGCGCGGGAGGTGATCGTCATCCTCGGCGCCTGCGTGGATGGGGGCTGAGCCATGTCCGACATCATCGCCCGCATCACCCTGCCCGAGAGCGCCCGGCGCGGCGAGGTGGTGCAGGTGCGCGTCATCGTCCGCCACCCGATGGAGCGCGGCTTCGACGGGCCGGGCCTGACGCCCCTGCCCCGGAAAATCCTGCACACGCTCAGCGTCACCTATGCGGGCGAGGAGGTGTTCCGGATGGCGCTCTCGCCGGGCATCACGGCCAATCCCTATGTGGAGTTCACCACCATCGCGGTGGAGACGGGCGAGATGGTGTTCGAATGGCAGGAGGATGGCGGCGCGGTGTATCGGCGCGAAGCGCGGCTGGTCGTCACATGAGGTGGCTGCTCCTCGCGCTGTTGCCGCTGGCGGCGTCGGCGCAGGAGATCCGGCCCTCGCAGGAGTTCCTCTCGCCCATGCTGCGCGCGCAGCAGGAGGACCCGTCGCGCCATCCCGGCTGGCTCTGGGTGGATGAGGGCGAGGCGATCTGGCGGCGGGGCGAGCGCTCCTGCCAATCCTGCCATGGGGATATCGCCGCCATGCGCGGGGTCGCCACGCGGTATCCGGCGGTGGCGAGCGATGGCCAGCTTCTGAACCTCGAAGGGCGGATCGAGCGCTGCCGGGTGGAGAACCAGGGCCAGGCTGCGTTTGGACTGGAGAGCGAGGCGCTGCTGGGGCTGACGGCGGCGGTGGCGCGGCAGTCGCGCGGGATGGCGATGTCGGTGCCGGTGGAGGGGCGGGCGGCGGCCTTCCTGGAGGAGGGGCGCGCCTTCTACGAGACGCGGCAGGGGCAGCTCAACCTTTCCTGCGGGCAGTGCCATGACGCGAATGCGGGGCGGCGGCTGCGCGGCGATGTGATCTCGAACGGGCTGGGCACCGGCTATCCGGCCTATCGGCTGGAGTGGAACATGATGGGCTCGCTGCACCGGCGGCTCAGGGCCTGCTCGCTGGGGGTGCGGGCCACGCAGTTCCCGTTGGGCTCGCGGGAGTATCTGACGCTGGAGCTTTATCTGGCGCATCGCGCGCGGGGGATGCCGGTGGAGGCGCCGGGGCTCAGGCGGTAGGTCGCGTCTGATCGCCTTTGGCGGCATCGCCAAAGGCGTGAATCAGTCGCTCAGCCTGGCCAGTCGGCCACCATCACCGCGCCGGTCGAGGATTCCGTGATGAAGGCCTGCCCACCGCGCAGGGCCAGGTTCGTCACCGTGGTTCCCCGGCAGGACCGCAGCCGCGCCACGGGCTCGCCCTGCGGGCTCAGCACGATCACGCAGCCGAGCGAGGCGTGGGAGACCATCAGCCGCCCTTCCCCATCCATCGCCAGGCCATCCGGGCCGCTCACGCCGTGGAAGCTCGCGAAGCGGCCGACCTTGGCGGTGCTGCCATCGGGCAGCAGGGGCACGCGCCAGATGGCGTTGTCGCGCGTCATCGCCACGAAAAGCACCTCCTCATCGGCGGAGAGGACCAGGCCATTGGGGCTGGGGCCGTTGTGGATCAGCAGGTCCAGCCCGCCACCCGCGCGCCAGCGATAGACGCGGCCGGTCGGGTCATGCAGGCCGGACTGGCCCTGGTCGGTGAAGTAGAGGTCGCCGTTGCGGGCGAAGACCAGGTCGTTCGGGCCCTTGAAGCGCTCGCTGTTGCGGCGGGCGAGCGCCGGCGTGATGCGGCCGGAGGCGAGGTCGAGGGAGAGGATGCCTTGCTTGTAGTCGGCGATGAACATGCGTTGGCCGTCGGGGTGGAGGGCCAGGCCGTTGGGTTCGCCGTCATATTCGGCGATGAGGGTCCAGTCATCGGGCGCGTCGAGGCGGAAGATGCGGCCATGCGGGATATCGGTGACGTAGAGGCGCCCTTGGCTGTCGAAGCATGGCCCTTCGAGGAAGCTCGGCACCGCTTCGCCGCGCTTGTTGGCGCGGGACCATTCGGTGACGACGGCCCGGCGGAGAGCGGCGGGGATTTCGGCGTGAAGTCGGGTCGGGATGTCCATGCGCGGAGAGTAGCCAACTTGTGGGGTCTGGGGCCAATGGCCCCAGCCGCCGGAGGCCCCTTTTCTCTAACCGAAGAACCCAACCTCCTCGGCAACGGCCGCCGAGCAGAACCGCACCAGTCCGATCAATTGCCGCATTGGCGTGAAGATCTCGGCGTGTTCGCGGGCATAGCTGGCGACTTCCCCGGGAGCGGAGGGTTCGTGGAAATCCAGCCCCGCGATGGGGTCGGGTGCGGCGGGGAAGACCTGCTCCAGCAAGGCGAGGGCGGGTTCCACATCGAGGGCGAGGATGCGGCTGATCACCGTCTCGCGCGTCGCGCCATGGCGGGGCGAGAATTCGGGGATGCTGACGGCCAGCAGCCAGAGGCGATGGATCAGGGCGAGGCGGAGCGCATGCAGCAGCACGAGGCGCCCGGGCATGACCGGCAGTTCGGGCCAGGCGGCGCGGAGGGCGAGATGGTCCGACTGGAAGCGGCGATAGAGGCGGCGCAGCGGCGCCTGGAGGTTGAGTTCGTCGAGCGGCACCGAGACGGCGAGGAGTTGCTGCGCGCGGCCGGGGCGTGACGTGGCGGCGGCGCGGTCCAGCCAGGTGCCGGGATCGAGCGTGCCGATCACCGCGCGGACCACGCCGATATCGGAGCATTCGGCCGCGCGGGCCGCCATGGCGAGTGCGCGGGCGAAGCGCGGCGAACGGGCGCGCAGATCGTTGAAGGCCTCGGGGTTGGCGGCGACGGCGGCCCCCAGCCCATGCATGGTGTTGGCGAGCCAGCCCACCTGCTGGAGGATCGCGTTGTTCGGAATGGCGCGGAGTTGCGAGGGGTGGGAGATGCGCGCGGGCCCACCCATGCCATCGGTCTGCCGCGCGGCGGGGCGGGAGCCGGTGCGCTCCAGAAGGCCCGGGCCGAAGCCGCCGAGCAGGGCGGCATAGCCGGGGTCCTCCACCAGCGCCTGCACCTCGCGCCGGAGGGTCGCGAAGAAATCGGCGCCGTAATCGGCCTCGGCGTAGATCGGGTCGGGCGCGCGCGGCGGGCGGGCGAAGGCGTGCTCGGCGATGCGGGCGATGGTGGCCTGGGCCAGGGCATCGGTGCCGAAGAGGAGATAGCCGTCGCCGCCCTGGAAGCTCGATTCCTCGCGCACGGCGAAGCCCGCCTCGGCCAGCGAGAGGCGCTGCTGCGGCGGGAAGAGGTATTCCAGCCGGTCCCGCAGGCTCTGGGGATGCGCGCCGCGGCCGATGCTCTCGCCATGCGTGTCGAAGAGGACGAGTTCGACGTCCGACAGGCCGTGCCGGCGCAGGAGTTCGGCGAGGCGCAGTTTCAGGCGTTCGACCAGGTAGGAGGCGGCGAGCTGGCCGACATAGCGGCCGGAATCGGAATAGCCGAATTGCAGGCAGAGGCGGCCATGCAGGCGGAGATAATCCTTGAAATGCGGGCTGCGCAAAGCCTCGTCCAGCACGCGCTCGCCATGCTCGAGCGCGCTCGCGGTCTCGAAGAGCGGCGAGATCTCCACATGCCGCTCCACGCCGAAATGCCGGGCGAGCCAGAGGGCGGCCAGCAGCGTGTAGCCCGTCTCGGTCTCGGCGATCAGGAAGCGCACGGGGGCGGAGCCATCCACATGCTTCGCGATCTGCGCGATGTTCATCATGAGCTTGGCGGCGGAAGCCTGCTCGGCCAGCAGCGCGCCGAAATCCACCGGGCGGGGTGTCACGCTGGCCAGTGCCGCGTTGATCTGCGCAAGCAGGCCGCGGCGCATCGCCATGTCATCGGGCGCGGTGCTGAGTTCGAGGCGCTGGCGCAGGGCGTTGTGCAACTGGAGCGAGTTCAGCCGCACATGGGTGTGCGCGAGCGAGAGGCCGTGGGCCGCGAAGCCCGCGCGCGCCACGGCGAGTTCGAGGCGCGTGCCTTCATCAGCTTCGGACAGCGCCGCATCGAACAGGTTCAGGATGGGGCCGAGCTCGGTCATCGCCGCCTCGCGCCTGGTCACCATCTCGGCCGAGAGCGCCTGGACGGAGGCGGGGTCGGGCTTTTCCGGCACGGCGGCGATCTGCGCCGCCACCGCTTCCAGCGCCTCGGCCAGGCGCACCACCAGCGGGGCCGCCACGTCGCCCAGGGGCGCGAGTTGCGCGGAGAGACGCTCCAGCTGCAGGCGCTTCATGTGGAGGCGCAGGCGCAGCGTGTCCCACCAGCCGATATCGGTGCGCCCATCCGTATCATAGCCGACCCAGGTGGCCAGCGTGACGGGGCTGGGGCGCAATGTGGCCCAGCGATCCGGCCAGACGGCGCGTGCCGCTTCCAGCATCTCGCGGGCGAAGGCATCCAGCGCATCGCGGCCGCGGGTGATCGCGGCATTGGCCTGGGCGAATTCGCTGGCAAGGTCGATGGCCGCGGGGCGATGCGGCAGGCCGCGCGGTGGGGCGACGCCCGCGCTGGCGGCCTCGGCCAAAGCTGCGCCGGTGCTGGCGGGCAGCGAGAAGGTGGGGTGCGCGGTGAAGACGGCCGAGAAGCGCGTGCGCTCCACCGCCTCGCGATAGGCGGCGAAGGGGACGGGGCTGTCCAGCGGATCGGGGCGCACGAGGCGGGCCGCGATGCCCCCCAGCGCCTGGGCGGGCGCCTGGCCAGGCTCATGGCCGAGATAGGCGGCGAGGCGCCGCGCCCTCCCCGCCGCCGCGTCATCGGCCAGGTTCTGCAGCAGCGCCTCCAGCGAAGGGAGGTCGAGCGCGCCGTCATCCACGCGCCGGCTGATGCCCAGCGCCATGAGCAGGACGGGATCGCCGAAGGGGTCCTGGGCGGCGCCGGCGCGGGCGGCTTGCAGCCGGGCCAGCAGGTCATCGAGAAGCGAGGGCGAGGGCGCGGCGTCTGGCATGGAATTATGCTGCACCTGCGAAGGACGCGGCTGCCAGCAAAAAACGCGGGGTTCAGCCGCGAATCACGGCCCGGATCGCGAAACTTGACTGAATCCGCGCCACGCCGGGCATGCGGCTGAGCTGTTCCTTGTGGATGCGCTCGTAATCCGCCGCATCCCGCGCCTCGACGCGGAGCTGGTAGTCGGCGATGCCGGTCATCAGGTAGCAGGCGCGCACCTCGGGGCAGCGGCGCACGGCGGCCTCGAAGCGGTTGAGGTGCTGGTCGGTCTGCCGGTCGAGCGTGATCTGGACGATGACGGTGACACCCCCGGCCTCGGCCGGCTCGTCCAGCACGGTGGTGTAGCCGCGGATGACGCCGCGGCTTTCCATCAGGCGCAGGCGGCGCAGGCAGGCGGAGGGCGAGAGGCCGACCGCGGCCGCCAGCGCCGCATTGCTCATCCGCGCATCGAGGCGGAGTTCGCGGAGCATGGCGAGGTCGATGTCGTCAAGTGCGTGCATGCGTGTAATCTGCGATATCTTCGCAGGATCGTGCAAGGATGGCGTCAGCTTCGCATGATCCACGGCTGAATCGGCGGAAATGGCGCAGGCCCGCCCCTATCCTGGATGCGTTCATATGGCGGAGGCTTCCATGCGCATCCTCGTTCTCGGCTCCGGCGTCGTCGGCGTGACCAGCGCCTGGTATCTCGCCCGCGCGGGCCATGAGGTGACGGTGCTCGACCGGCAATCGGCGCCGGGCATGGAGACCAGCTTCGCCAATGCCGGCCAGGTCTCGCCGGGCTATTCCGCGCCCTGGGCCGCGCCCGGCATTCCGATGAAGGCGCTGAAATGGATGATGATGCGCCACCGGCCGCTCGTGGTGTGGCCCCAGGCCGATGGTGGGCTCTATGGCTGGCTCGCGCGCATGCTCGCCAATTGCACCGAGGCCGCCTACGCCACCAACAAGGCGCGCATGGTGCGCCTCGCCGAATACAGCCGCGACGCGCTGCGCGACCTGCGCGCCGAGACCGGCATCGCCTATGACCAGCGCATGCAGGGCACGCTGCAGCTCTTTCGCACGCAGAAGCAGCTCGATGCCGTGGGCGCCGACACGAATGTGCTGGAGCAGTTCGGCGTGCGCTATGACGTGCTGGATGCCGCCGGCTGCGTGGCGGCGGAGCCCGCGCTGGCGCGCGTCGCGGGCAAATATGTCGGCGGGCTGCGCCTGCCGGGCGACGAGACGGGCGATGCCCATCTGTTCACCCAGCGCCTGGCCGCCATGGCCGAGGCGGCCGGCGTGACCTTCCGCCAGGGTGTCACCATCAAGCGGCTGCACAGCCTGGCTGGCCAGGTCACGGGCGTCGAGACCGACCAGGGGATGTTCACGGCCGACCGCTATGTGGTGGCGATGGGCAGCTATTCCACCGCGCTTCTGCGCCCGCTCGCCGTGCATGTGCCGGTCTATCCGGTGAAGGGCTATTCGCTGACCATGCCCGTCACCAACGCCGATGCCGCGCCGGTCTCCACCGTGATGGACGAGACCTTCAAGGTCGCGATCACGCGCCTGGGCGACCGCATCCGCGTGGGCGGCACCGCGGAGCTGGCGGGCTTCTCGCTCAAGCTGCGCGGGCCGCGGCGCGAGACGCTGGCGCATTCCGTGCGGGACCTGTTCCCCGATGGCGGCGACATCGCGCATGCGCAGTTCTGGACGGGCCTGCGCCCCATGACGCCGGATGGCACGCCCATCGTCGGCGCCACGCGCTACGAGAACCTGTTCCTCAACACCGGCCATGGCACGCTGGGCTGGACCATGGCCTGCGGCTCGGGCCGCGTGCTGGCCGACCTGATGTCGGCGCGCAAGCCCGAGATCGAGGCGATGGACCTGGCGCCGGCGCGCTACGCCCCGGCGTAACCTGCCCACGTGGTGGGGATGCTTGCCAGCCGCCCTCCGGCGATCCAGGTTAAGGCATTATCTTCGCCATCAACTGGAGCCCACGCATGGGATCGGGACTGAACACCTTGCCCCGCAGCATGACGATCGGAAGCCAGGTGGAAACCAGCAGCGACTTCTACGCCCCGCTGATGTTCCGCCTGCAGGAGAACGCGGACATCTACAGCACGACGGGCGGAAACTACGCCTCGCTGCAGACGGCGGATCTCGTCTTTGTCCAGCCCGACAAGCTGCACTATCGCGCCTATAACCCCAGCAATGCGAGCTTCGACGGCTCCATCGTGTTCGGCGCCCATCAGTACTACTACGTCGTCTCGGCCGATTTCACGAATGACGGCTATGCCGACCTGATCACGATCAACCCGACGGAGTCCACCGTCGGCGTCCCCAACGCGACCTACATCACCTCGCTGCGCTCCGCCGGGGCCACCGCCAATGGCGCCCTGCCCTTCGTCACCGACAATGAGATCGTCTCCTATATCGGCGCCGGCTCGATGCAGCTGAGCATCGAGGGCGCGGTCATCCAGGCCTCGGACATCGCGACGGCGGATTTCAACCGCGACGGCTTCCTGGATGTCATCGTCGTCGGCGCGAACACCTATTCGACCAACCAGTCGGACGGCGATTCGGTCGTCACGACCACCTGCTACGCCATCGGCTATGGCAATGGCGGGGGCGTGTTCACCTTCGGGAATGGCTGGCAGTCCACCGGCAATAATTTCGGCGGCACCGCCTCCAGCATCATCAGCGGCCGGGACGCCCTGATCACGCCGCGCGTGACCACCGGCGATTTCGACGGCGATGGCTATGTCGATGTCGGCATGGCGATGCATGGGGATGACGGCACGAGCGCCGGCGCGGCGCCGCCTGCCTTCATCATCTGGGGCGATGCGAATGCGGCCACCACCGGCCTGCTCAACACCGCCAGTTCCAACAAGTTCGACAATGGCTGGCTCCAGCCGCAGGATGTCCAGGGCGTGCGTGGCCAGGCCAGCGACGCGACGGACCAGTTCGTCATCACCTTCAACAGCTCGGCGCATATCGCCCGCTTCAATCCGGACCGCACGCTCCAGCAGGACAATGAGATCACCGGCCTCGGCCGCGGCAATCTCGGCCGGCTGCTCGACTACGACCTGGACGGGCTGACGGACATCGTCTCGGTGGATGGCGAGAGCTCGACCATCCTGCTCGGCTACGACTGGCAGGGCAGCACGGGCGACGTGATCCCGGCCCCGGGCTTCATCTTCGGCACGGATATCCTGGGTGTCGCCGGCTTCGACTACAATGGCGACGGCAAGCCCGACCTCGCGAGCGGCTACAACGGCGACGACCACCTCTACATCTACGAGAACACGACCGGCTCCACGACCGACCTCGCCCAGCTCACGCTGGTCGACCGGCAGCGCGTGCCGGACGGCGCCATCAACGGCGTGGGCCTCGGCTTCATGACGGGCACGGGCAGCCAGTCCGCCACCGTCACGCTGCTGGGCGGCAACACCGTGCGCGACAATGCGCTGGGCTACTACACCATGGAGGCGGATGGGCGGATGGGCCCGGCGCGCTTCCTGGACCTGACCGCGCTGAACGGCCAGGTGCTGAACATCCAGCTCCTCGGCGAGGGCGTGCGGCTCGGGCTCTTCCTGGTGGCGGACGGGCAGGCGCGCAACGAGGTTCTCTCCGGCACCTTCCATTTCCGCGAGCGGGCCGGTGGCGCCGAGGCGCGCTTCGGCAGCCAGGCCCCCCAGTTGGTGCGGGACGAGGATGGCCGCGTGGTGCAGGGCGACATCTTCCACGCGCTGGACCCAAGCCGCCTCGACTTCCTCAATCCGCTGAACACGGGCGGCCACCTCCAGGCGCTGTCGCGGCAGGAGAATGCGGGATCCCTCGTCATCGGCTTCGAGGATACGCGGCTGCCCTTCGGCGATGGCGATTTCAACGACCTGGTGCTGCGCGTGACGCACACCGACATGTTCTTCTGAACCCCTGGACCGTGATCCGCTTGAGGGAATGATTCACCGCTTCGGTGAAGCCACCTCAGCGGAACATGCTTGATCGGCGCTCGCCCTCGCGCGGCGTCACGCCATAGGGTTCCACCAGCGTCCAGACATGGGCGGGCACCATGTTCTTCAGGCTGGCCGGTTCCTCGCGGCGCAGATGGACCACGGTCTCGCACGCCTTCATCTCGACGCGGGTACGGGCGAATTCCAGGCCGCGCGGGCCGATGCGAGGCATCAGCCAGCCGACGATCGGGCGCACCCAGTCCGGCATCCGCCGCAGCGGAAGGCCGCCCGCCGCGCGCTCGACATTGGCGAGGAAGCCGCGCACGGCGCCGGCGCGCTTGCCCTTGCTGCCGGGGGCTTCGGTGCGGATTTCATCGCCCAGCAGGTTCAGCCATTCCTCACCGCGTTCGTTGCGGACCAG
>JAIYCD010000106.1 GCA_027488195.1 Acetobacteraceae bacterium
GTCGTGGCCCGCCACGGCAATCTCGCCGCCAGCGCCGCGCTCGGCCTTGTGCAGATGGATTTGCCGCTTGATGGAATGGATGTCCGCGACGGCCGCGAAATCCAGGTGGCGCCGCCAGATGAAGGGGCGCAATTCGCGCAGGAAGGCCTCACCCGCCGCACGGTCGCCGGCCACAGGCCGCGCCTTGATCATCGCCGCCCGCTCCCAGTTCTGGCCGAGGCTCTCATAATAGGAGAGCGCCATGGGCACGCTGACGCAGAGCGGCGTCGCGGCGGGGTCGGGGCGCAGCCGCAGATCGGTGCGAAAGACGTAGCCCTCGCTCGTCCGTTCCTCCATCAGGCGCACCAGGTCGCGCGCGATCCGGATGTAGGGAGCCGCGCCGAATTCTTCGTGATAGGAAGGCCCATCCGGGTCATGCAGCAGCAAGAGGTCGATATCCGAGGAGTAGTTCAGCTCGCGCCCGCCGAGCTTCCCCATGCCAAGCACGATGAGGCCGGAGCCCTTCGTGATCTGCTTCGGCTCGCCCTTGGTGCGGGGCAGGCGGATCTGCCCGCGCCGGGCGGCATCCAGCAGCAGGTGGGCGCAGGCGAAGTCGATGGTGAGGTCCGCCAGCTCGCTCAGCGCGCCGGTCACGCGGTCGAGCGGCCAGAGGCCGGCGAGGTCCGCCGCCGCCGCTACCAGCGCGCCCTGGCGCTTGGCACGGCGCAGCAGGCTCATCACCGCTTCGCGCGGGGCGGCCGGGTCCGCCTTGGTCAGCGGCTCCAGCGCGCATTGCAGCGCGTCATCGGCGCCACGGTCGAGCAGCCGCAGCAGGCTTGGCGCCTCGGCCCAGCAGAGATCACTGAGATAGGGGCTGTGGGCCGCCAGCACATCGAGCAGCGGCACGGCATCCTCGCGCGCGGCCAGCGCCTGCTGGGCGGCATCTCCCTCGGCCAGGCGGCCGCGCAGCAGGAGAATCGCCTGGGGATCGTAAAGGGGCCTTTGGGTGGTCATGCCACAGGGGAGACGCCCCCGTGAGGCAGGGTCAAGCCCCGCGTCGGCCCTGGCCGCATCTGCTCCGCCTGACGCTCGGCCTGCTGGCCGCGCTGCCCCTGCTGGCCGGCCTGGCGCTGGGCGTGCTGGCCTGGCGCCTCTCGGCCGGTCCGCTGGAGAGCAGCTTCCTGGCCCGGCGCATCGAGGCCAACGTCAACCTCCCGGCCAACCGGCTTCGGGTCGAGATCGGCCGCGCCACTCTCGCCTGGCAGGGCTGGCATGGCGAGGGCGCTCCGCTGGATGTCCGGCTTTCCGACATCGTGCTGCGCGATTCCGCGGGGCGGGAGCGCGGGCTGGTGCCGGAGGCCAGCGTCACCTTGGCGCTCGGGCCGCTCCTGCGCGGCGTGGTGGCGCCGGCCAGCGTCGAGGTGCACGGCCCGAGCCTGACGATCCGCCGCGACGCCGAAGGGGGCATCGCGCTGGAAAGCGGTCATGCCGACAGCCCCGCTGGGGAGCCGCAGGACGGCCACGTGGCAAGCTTCACCGAAATCCTGGCCGACCTGATGCGCCCCCCGGAGGACCGCGCGCGGCATACCTCGCTCCGTCGCATCCGTATCACCGGCGGTGCGGTCACGGTGCGGGATGCGCTTCTGGGCTTCGACTGGGCGCTGAAGGACCCGATCCTCGACATCCGGCGCCTCCCGGCCGGCGGGATCGAGGCGGATGGCGAGGCGACGCTCCAGGTCAATGGCGTGGACATCCCGGTCCATGTCACCGGCGGCGTCGTGGGGACGCCGCTGCGCTTCTCGATCGGCTTCGACCTGCCGGTGCTGCGCCCGTCTGAGGTCGCGTCTCTGCTGCCGCCGCTCGAGCCGCTGGCGATCCTCAACGCGCCGGTCGCCATCCGGGCCACGGGGGATTTCGACGCGGCCGGGCGCCCCGTCGGCTTCGGATTGACGCTGGTGGCCGATCAGGGCGGCGCCCTGCAGCTCGGTACGCGCACGCGCCTGCCCTTCCAACGGCTCACGGCGCGGCTTGCGGGCAGCGACACCCGCTTCTCCCTGGAGGAGGCGCGTCTTGAACTCCCTGGGGCCATGGGGGCGACGCTGGAGGCCGATGGCGACCTGCGGCGGACGGAGGATGGCTGGGCTGGCGAGATCCGCGCCTCGCTTGACCGGCTCGACCTGGCCGAGCTGTCGACCCTCTGGCCCGTCGAACTGGCGCCCGAGACCCGGGAAACCCTTCGCCTGGCCTTGCCGCGCGGCCAGCTTCGCCAGACCAGCCTGCGCCTGAGCATCGCCGCCGATGCGGAATTGAGCCGCTGGCGTGCCACCGAGGGGCGTGTTGCGGGTGGCCTCGGCGGGGTGCGCGTGCTCCTGCCCACCGGCGGCGGTGTTGAGGTCGAGGACGCCGCCTTCCACGCGAGCGCGTCAACGGAGGTTCTGGCCCTTGAATCCCTCACGCTGCGCCTGCCTGCGCCGGGTGGGCCCAGCACCCTGGAGGCGACCGGCGGCGCGCGGTTGGAAGGGGGGCGCTGGCGCGGCGCCCTCGACCTCGCGCTTGACCGTGCGGCGATGGGTGACCTGCCCACGCTCTGGCCGGCCGGAATCGCTGATGGCGCGCGGGACTGGATCACGACCAACGTCACGGCCGGCGAGGTCAGCGCCGGGAAATGGCGCATCGAGGCCGAGAGCGGCCCGGGCTTCGCGGATGCAGCGCTGAGCAATCTCACCGGCACGGCCGAGCTGCGCCAGGGCGTGGTGCATTGGCTCCGGCCCATGCCGCCGGCGCGCGGCGTGCAGGGCCGCGTGCAGTTCGGCCTCACCGAGATCACCGTGCACGCGACCGGCGGGCGGCTCGACAATGCCGCGGGCCAGCCGGGCGGGATCGAGCTCAAGCCCTCGACGCTGCGGTTCGTGCTGCCGCCGGGCGGCACGCCGACCACGGAGATGGCGATCCAGCTGGCGGGCCCGGTGACCGAGACGGTCGCCATCCTGCGCCATCCGCGCCTGAGGCTCTTCGAGCGGCGTCCCCTCCCGGTGCAGCCTGTGGCCGGCACGCAGGAAGGCCGCCTCAGCATCGGCTTCCCGCTGGTCGCCAACCTCACGATGGACATGGTCCGGCTCAGTGCCGAGGCGAAGGTGAGCAATGCCCGCTTCACGCGCCTGCTGCTGGAGCGCGACCTGGAGGAGGGGAATTTCGATCTGACGGTGGATACCGACCAGCTGCGCCTCGCCGGCACGGGTGCGGTGCTGAGCGTGCCCCTGCGCATCAATGTCGAGATGGATTTCCGCGCGGGCCCGGCCAATCAGATCGTGGCGCGCGAAACCGTCACCGGCCGCCCCGATGCGAGGCGTATCGCGGAGCTCGGCTTCGACATGGGCGCCCTGGTCACCGGGCCGGTCGCGCTGGAGGTGCGGACGGAGCGGCGCCGCAACGGGCAATACACCGTCAACCTGCGCGGCGACCTCCGGGATTCCGTCCTGAGTTTCCACCCGCTCGGCTGGACCAAGCCCGCCGGAAGTCCCGGCCGTGCCGATGCCTCGCTTCGTCTGCAGGGCGACCAACTGACCAGCATCGAAGGCATCCGGATCGAGGCGCTGGAACTCGCGCTGCGGGCGCGCGCGGTGGCCAGGGCCGGCCGGGTCGAGCGCGTCGAACTCCAGGAGACGGGTTTCGGCGCGAGCCGCCTCGTGGGCGATGCGCGCGCGCCGACAACGCCAAACGGTCCCTGGGCCATTTCGCTGCGCGGCCCGGTCCTGGACCTCCGCTCCGTTTTCGGGCCGGCGGGGCATGTGGCGGGCGGCGCGCGCGAGCGGGATGCGACGCCGGAGGGCCCGCAGCCGCCCCTCTCGCTCGATCTGCGCTTTGATCAGGTGATGCTCGCACCGGGGCGGGATGTCTTCTCGGCCCAGGCGCGCGGCCGTCTCGACACGGCGGGCGTGCTGCGTGAGGCGAGTCTGCGCGCTCGCACCTCCCGCCAGGCCGGCAATTTCGAGCTGACGATGACGCCACGCGGCGAGGCGCGGCAGCTGCGCGGCAGCGCGGAGGATGGCGGCGCGCTGCTGCGCACCTTCGGCCTCATCGAGACGATCGATGGGGGGCGCCTGCAGCTCAATGCCGAATACGCCGAATCCCGCCCCGGCACGCCGCTGACCGGCACGGCGGAGCTGGAAGGTTTCACGGTGCGCAACGCGCCCGCGCTCGGCAAGCTGTTGCAGGCCATGACGCTGTTCGGGCTGGTGGAGGCGGTACAGGGCGGTGCGGGGCTCGTGTTCAACCGCGCGGTGGTGCCCTTCAGCCTCTCGGCCAGCGAGCTGCGGCTGAATGACGCGCGCGCCTTCTCGGCCTCGCTCGGCATCACCGCGCGTGGGCGCGTGCTGCGGGAGCGCGTGATCCTCGACCTCGATGGCACGATCGTGCCGGCCTATTTTTTCAACACCTTGCTGGGCAACCTGCCGCTGGTCGGGCGGCTCTTCAGCCCGGAGGCCGGGGGCGGGGTCTTCGCCGCAACCTTCCGTGCCCAGGGCCCGCCCGAAGACGCCGAGATCACGGTGAACCCGCTGGCCATGGTCACACCCGGCTTCCTGCGCGGCATGTTCGGCCTGGCGGAGAGCACGCGGCCCGGGCGTTAGTGTTTCCTTCACGGATAGCTGGGATTCTGACGATGCCTCGCAATTTCCGGTGTCCCACATGCTCGCTTCGCTCCGTTCCGTCCGCGCGCCCATTTTGGGAGGCTGCCTCTTACTGGCTGGCCTTGCCATCATTCCGGCCAGCTCCACGCTACGCTCGGCCTGGGCGGAGTGGGGTGCGGCCGACCAGGCGCTGAAGATGGACCAGGCCGGGAACCGCCTGAACGAGGGGCTCTTCGAACTGCTGCTCGAGCGCGCCTCCACCAATGCCGCGCTGAACGCGCCGGCGGCCATCGCTGCCGCACCGCGTGCCGCCATCGAGCGCAGCCGGCGGCAATTCGACGCCAAGCTGACCGAAGCGCGCGAGGCTATGTTGCGCAGCGGCGCGCCGGACGTCCAACGCATGCTGGCCGATCTCGACCAGGGCCTCACGCGTCTTGCGGCACTGCGCAACCGTACCGATGCCGAACTGGCGCGCCCCTTGGCGGAGCGCCAGGCGGATTTCGCCCGCGGCGGCTTCTTCCGCGAGATGTCGGGCTTCGTCGAACTGCAGCAGGGCATCTGGGCCCTCCTGCTCCAGCAGGGCGGCGCGATCGACCCGCTGGTGGCACGGGTCAACGCGTTGAAGCAGGGCTCATGGCTCGCACGCGATGCGGCGGGGCGGGAGCGCAGCACCGTGGCCAACGCCGTTTCCGCGACCCGGGCCCTGACGGCCGATGAGCGCTCCACCGTCCAGGCCTCGCGCGGGGCGGTGGATATCGCCTGGCGCCTCGTCGAGGCTGACCCGACGGTCCGGAGGGAGCCGCGGCTGATGGCTGCCATGGCACGGGCCCAGGCCGAGTATTTCCAGACCTTCCGGACCCTGGCTGCGGCCCAGGCCGAGCCCGGTTCACACCGCCTGGCCGGCGCCGCTTTCATCGAACAGACCACGCCGCTCATCGGCAGCCTCCTTGCGGTGCGGGACGCGGCGACGCTCGTCACCGAGGAGAAGCTGACCGTGGTGGTGAACGATGCCGAGCGGCGCGCGGCCCTCGCCGGCCTCGTGCTGCTGGGCGCCTTGCTGGGCCTCGTCTTGTCCGGTTGGTTGCTGGTGCGGCGCGTCCTGAACCCGCTGGCCCGGCTGGAGGCAGCGACGGCGCGCCTGAAGGCGCGCGACTATGCGACGCCCGTTCCCGGTACGGAGGGCGCCGATGAATTCGCCCGACTCTCCCAGGGGCTGGAGGCCTTGCGCCTGGAGGCCGCACGGGCGGATAGCCTGGATCAGGCCGCCGAGACGCAACGCCTGGCGACGGAGGCGGAGCGACGCGCGGCTCGGCTCGCCCTTGCCGAGCGCATCGAGGGTTCGATCGGCGGTGTGGCCAGCCGGCTGGGCCAGGAGGTGGGCACGCTGCGTGCCGCGGTCCATGCGCTGCGCGAGGGCTCCGACCGCACGGCGAACCAGGCGCAGGAGGTCTCGGCGAGTGCGGGCCAGGCGAGCAGCAATGTGCAGACCGTCTCAGCGGCGGCCGAGCAGCTTGCCGCCTCGGTCGGCGAGATCACGCGCCAGGTCTCCCAGGCGGCGACGGTCGCGAGCAGGGCGCTCGCGGAGACGCGGCGCACCGACGAGACCATGCGCGAGCTGACCGGTGCCGCCGAGAAGATCGGCGAAGTGGTGCGCCTGATCAGCGACATCGCGGGCCAGACCAACCTGCTGGCGCTCAACGCCACGATCGAGGCGGCGCGCGCGGGCGAGGCCGGCAAGGGCTTTGCCGTGGTGGCGAGCGAGGTGAAGAGCCTGGCCAGCCAGACCGGCCGCGCCACCGGCGAGATCGGGTCGCAGATCGGCGCCATCCAGGCGGCGGCCGAGGCGGCGGTGCGCTCCATCCAGGGCATCGGCGTCGTCGTCGAGGAGATCAACGAGGTGGCGAGCGCCATTGCCGCCGCCGTGGAGCAGCAGGGGGCCGCGACGCGCGAAATCGCCCGCAACGTGGCCGAGGCGGCGGCGGGCACGGATGCCGTGTCCACCCAGATCCAAGCGGTGGGCGAGGATGTGGCCGCCGCCCAGGAGGCCGTGGCCCAGCTCAGCGGGGGCACCGATGCGGTGGCCGGCCAGGGCGAGGCGCTGCGCGCCGAGCTTTCCGTGATGCTGGGCGAGATGCGGGCGGCCTGACGCGGCACGCGATTCGCCGGTAAGCTCTCCCGGAATTCGGGAGGTGCGCATGTTCGGTCAGTCCATTCGGCGTCTGGAGGATGACCGCTTCCTGCGCGGCCAGGGGCGCTATCTGAGCGACCGGGCGGCGCCAGAGGGTAGCTTGCAGGCCTTCTTCCTGCGCAGCCCCCATGCCCATGCCGAGCTGAGGGCCTTCGGGCTGGAGGCAGCTCGCGCCGCCCCGGGCGTTCACCTCATCCTGACGGGCGAGGATCTGCGCGCGGCCGGCATCGGCAGCCTGCCCTGCCTGCCGCTGCTGGAGGCGGAACTCCCCCTCATCATCCCTCCGCGCCCGGCGCTGGCGCAGGACCGCGTTCGCCATGTGGGTGAGGCGGTGGCCTGCATCATCGCCGAAACCCGCGCCCAGGCGGAGGACGCCGCCGAACTGATCGAGGTGGACTATGCCCCGCTGGAGGCGCTCAACATGCCCGGGGCGGCCTTGGCCCCAGGCGCGGTGCAGTTGCATGAAGCCGCCCCCGGCAACCTCGCCTTCATCTGGAAACGGGGCGATGCGGCGGCGGTCCAGGCCGCGATGGCACGGGCCGCCCATGTCTCGACGCGCCGCATCGTGAACCAGCGCGTCACCTGCGCGCCCATCGAGCCGCGCGCGGCGCTGGCCTTCATCGAAGACGGCCAGCTGACGCTGCATCTGAACGGGCAGAACATGCACGCGATCCGCGGGCAGATCGGGACGGCCATGGGCCTGCCGCCCGAGAGTCTGCATTTGCTGGCCCCCGATGTCGGTGGCGGCTTCGGCGTGAAGAACGTGGCCTTTGGCGAGCATGTCGTGCTGCTGCACGCTGCCCGCCTGCTGGGACGGCCGATCCGCTGGGTGGCCGAGATGGCGGAGGATTTCGCGGCCTCCGCCCATGGGCGCGGCATGGAGGCGACGGCCCGCCTCGCCCTCGATGCCAAGGGGCGGTTCCTGGCGCTGGAGGTGGACTCGCTCTCGGAACTCGGCGGCTACCTCTCGTCGAATGGCGCCTATTGCGCGAGCCATACGCCGGCGACCGCTCTGGCCGGCGTCTATGCCATTCCCGCGGTGCATTTTTCGGCCCGCGGCGCCTTCACCAACACCGCGCCGATCGAGGCCTATCGCGGCGCGGGCAAGCCGGAGGCGAACTACATCATCGAGATGATGATCGAGGCGGCGGCGCATGACATAGGGCGCGATCCCCAGGCGCTGCGCGCGCTGAATGCGATCCGCGACCTGCCGCACCGCTCCGCGCTGGGACAGGAGATCCGCGACGGCGATTTCGCGGCCCGCCTCGACGAATGCGCAACGCTGGCGGATCGCGCTGGCTTCGCCGCACGCCGGGCCGAGAGCGAGGCGCGCGGCAAGCGGCGCGGCTTCGGCCTGACCTGCTTCCTGGAGACGGCGCGGGGCGCGCCCGGAGAATGGGCGCGGCTGCGGGCCTCGCCCGACGGGCTGGTGGAGCTCGCCATCGGCACGCAGTCGAACGGGCAGGGCCATGAGACGAGCTTCCCCCAATACATCGCCCATCTGCTGGACATTCCCATCGAGAGCATCCGCTACGTGCAGGCCGACACCGCGCGCGTGGTGCGGGGCAGCGGCCATGGCGGCGCGCGCAGCCTGCACATGGGGGGCGAGGCGATGCGCCAGGCGGCGGGCGTGCTGCTGGGCCAGGCGCGCTCGGTCGCCGCGCGGCTGCTGCAATGCATGCCCGATGCGTTGCACTATGCGGCCGGCCGCTTCGGCCTGCCCGATGGGCGCGGCCTGACGCTGGCCGAGATCGCGGCCGAGGAAGGCGTACTGGAGGGCGAGGTGGCGCATGCGCTGGACCTCGTCACCTTCCCCAATGGCGCGCATGCCGCCGAGATCGAGCTCGACCCCGAGACGGGCGAGATCACGCTGCTGCGCTACACCGCCGTGGATGATTATGGCCGGCTGCTCAACCCCATGCTGGCGCGCGGCCAGGTGCAGGGCGGCGTCGCGCAGGGCATCGGCCAGGCGCTGATGGAGCGCATCGCCTATGATGCCGAAAGCGCGCAGCTGCTCTCGGCCGGCTTCATGGACTACGCCATGCCCCGCGCTTCGGACCTGCCCGAGTTGCGGGTGGAACTGCGTGAGGACCAGCCGACCGCGGCGAATGGCCTGGGCGTCAAGGGCACGGGGCAGGCGGGCTGCATCGCGGCCCCGCAGGCGATCATGGCGGCGGTGCGGGATGCGGTGGGCGCGGATGTGCAGATGCCGGCGACGCCCGAGGCCGTGTGGCGGGCGCTCGCGGGTTAGGCGGGCGGGCTGCTCCGCCCGTCGCCCAGCGCGCGCGTCATCAGCACCGTGTCCACCCATTGCCCGTGCTTCCAGCCGGTGCCGGGCAGCACGCCCACGGGCTGGAAACCGGCGGCCGCGTGCAGCCCGATGGAGGGCGCATTCCCGCTATCGCCGATCACCGCGATCATCAGCCGGAAGCCGCCCGCCGTGCAGCGCGCGATGAGTTCCTCCAGCAGGGCGCGCCCCGCCCCGCGGCGCGCGCCACCGGGTCGGACATAGACGCTGTTCTCCACGGTGAAGCGATAGGCCGGCCGCGCGCGGTACAGGCTCGCATAGGCGTAGCCCAGCACTTCGCCCGCATGCTCCGCCACCAGAAAGGGGTAGCCGCCGGCCAGCACGGCGGCGCGCCGGCGCGTCATCTCGGCCAGGTCCGGCGGCTCCAGCTCGAAGCTGGCGCGGCCATGTGTCACCCAATGGGCGTAGATGGCGGCGATAGCGGGAAGGTCGGAATCGAGGGCGTCACGGATCAGCATGGGTTGCCGCATTAAGGGCAGGGGGCGCGGCCGGGAAGCGGGGGCAATCGCCCGCTTGTCCTGTTCAGGCAGTGGCCAGCAGAACCACGCCCGCCGCGATCAGCGCGATGGCCGCGATCTTCTGCGCGCCCAGCGTCTCGCCGAAGAAATACCAGCCGATGGCGGCGATCAGGACATAGCTCGCCGCCGTGCAGGGCAGCGCCACGCTCATCGGGATGCGACGGAGAGCCGCGATGTAGAGGAGCGCTCCACTGCCATAGAAGCAAAGGCCCAGCATGGTCTGCCAGCGCAGCATCTGGCTGACGAAGCTGACACCCTGCACCGCCTCGGCGCCGGCCTTCAGCAACACCTGGCCCACCAGCGAGGAGGTAATGGCGGCGATGAGCGCGCCCCAATAGAGGGTCATTCCCCGTGCACCTTCTCGCGCGGGCGGATCACGTCGCGCACCACGCCTTGCGGCTTGCCATTGGCCGAAAGGAAGGCGCGGCCGACATACTCGCCGATCACGCCCAGGATGGTGAACTGCACGCCCGCGATGAGCAGCATGAGCATCATGGAGGAGGCCCAGCCCGAGGGCGTCTCGAAGAAGAGCGCCTCGATGATGACGACGATCGCGACCAGGAAGCCCAGCATGCCCATCGCCACGCCCGCGAAGATCGCAAGCCGCAGCGGCAGCACGGAGAAGTTGGTGGCGAGGTTCAGCCAGAGCCGCACGAGCCGGCGCATGTTGTAGTTGGAGACGCCGTCGGCGCGGGCGTAATGCGCGACCTCGATCGAGGAGATGCGCTGCGTGACCTGCATGATGAGGCCGTCGATATAGGGGTAGGGGCCGGAATATTTCGTGACCTCGCGCACCACCATGGCACTCATGCAGCGGAAGGAGGAGAGGTAGAGGCCCTTCGGCTTGTCCAGCAGGCTGTCCGCCACCTTGTTCGCGAAGTGGCTGCCGAGGTTGCGCCAGCCCTCATGCTCCTTCTTGGCGTAGCGCGTATAGACCACGTCCCAGCCGCCCAGTCGGGCGTGATCGTAGAGGCGGATCAGCTCCTCCGGCGGGTTCTGCAGGTCGTCATCCATGTTGATGACATAGGCGCCGCGGGCGGCGCGCAGCCCGGTCATCACGGCGTTGTGCTCACCGAAATTGCGCGCGTGCTCGATATAGGTGAGCGGCACGGTCGCGGTCTCGGCGAGACGCCGGCAGACATCGCCGCTGTCATCCGGGCTGCCGTCATTCACCAGGATGATCTCGATGCCGCCGGCGGGCTTGAGCTGCGAGACCGCTTCGACGAGGCGCCCGATGGTGCTGGCCCCGCGATAGACGGGAACGACGATGGAAAGGCCGACAGGGTGCTCGTTCATGATGTTGCGGGGTCCAGCGGACGGGTTGCGGTGGCCAGGACGGAGCCGCCGGCCGGGAAGCGGAGGCCCGCGCTGAGCAGCGCCGCCTCCAGCCGGCAGACGGAATAGAGGCTGGCATCGAGCCAGGGCGGGAAGGGCGCCACGTCGGAGGAGGCGCCTTCGTCGCGCTTCAGCACCTTGCGTTGCAGCACCATGAGCGGCAGCAGCAAGCTATTCCAGTGGCGCGGCGCGGCCTCGGCAAAGCCTGCCCCGGCCAGCGCGGCGCTGGCGCGGGCGCGGTCATAGCGGCGGGCGGTGTGCACGCGCAGGTCATGCGCCGATCGCAGCCATTCATGCGCGGGCAGGTTGAGCACGAGCAGCCCGCCAGGCCGCAGCACGCGGCGGAACTCGGCCAGGGCGGTCGCCTCCTGCACGGCGTCGTGGCAAAGGACGTCGAGGCTGACCACGGCATGGAACTGTGCATCGGGGAAGGGCAGTGCATTGATGGTGCCCGCCGCCACATGGGCGCCGGCCTTGGCGGCGGCACGTGCGGCGGCGGCCTCGGCATATTCCAGGCCGAACAGCTCGGCATCCGGATGGGCCGCGCGCAGCTTCACCAGAAAGCCGCCCGTGCCGCAGCCGGCATCGAGGATGCGCGGGGCGGGCGCCAGCGCGGACAGGGCCCGCAGCGCGTGGCCGTGCATGGCGCGATACCACCACATCCGGTCCTCGACCGCGTCCATCAGCTCGTATTCGGCAGCGTCCATGGCGCGGTTCTGACGGTCCCCCATGGCAGTTGCAAGCCCGGAACATGGCCAAGGGATGGCAGATGCGCGCAAAACCCGGTTGCGGCGCGGGGCACAAGCGGGAAAGGATGTCCGGATGAGCTACCAGGACTTCCTCGGCCGCACGGAAACCCGTGAGGATCGCCTCGACCCCCGCCTGATCGAAGGCCTTGCCGCCACGCTGGACCGCCCGGTGCCGGAGGGCGATGTGCCGCCGCTCTGGCACTGGATGCTCTTCCAGGATTGGCGCCGCCCCTCCGGTGTGGGACCGGACGGCCACCCCAAGCGCGGCGGCTTCCTGCCCCCGGTGCATGAATTGCCGCGCCGCATGTGGGCCGGAGGGCGGCTCGACTTCCACGACCAGGCGCTGCAAGCCGATGACCGCGTCTCACGCCTGTCCACCATCGCCGCGATTTCCGAGAAGTCGGGCGGCTCGGGCAAGCTCGTCTTCGTCACGGTGCGGCACGAGATCACGGGGCCGCGCGGCCCGGTGCTGACCGAGGAGCATGACATCGTCTATCGCGGGACCGAAGGTGCGGCCGTGCGCGCGGCGGAGGCGGCGCCCGCCTTCGAGGCGCAGGCCCGGCTGGACCTGCTGCCCGATGCCCTGCTGCTGTTCCGCTACTCGGCGCTGACCGGCAATGGCCACCGCATCCATTACGACATGCCCTATGTGACCGGCGAGGAAGGCTATCCCGGCCTCATCGTCCACGGGCCCCTGCAGGCGACGCTGATGGCGCAGGCCATCCTGGATGCGGCGAACCGGGGTGCGGTGTCGGGCCGGCGCCTCCTGCGCTTCGCCTTCCGTGGCAAGCGCCCCTGCTTCGCGGGTAATGCGCTATCGGTGCTGGCGCGCGTTGAAGGGGCCACGGCCCAGGCCGAGACGCGCGACCACGGAGGCGCCACCTGCATGCAGGCCGAGGCCGTGCTTGGATAGAGACCCGCCAGGCCGCTCCACCAGCGGCGAGGCGGCGGTACGAGGCCTCATGCTGGCGGCTATTGGTTACGCCATCATTTCCTTCGCCGATGCCGCCATCAAATTCGCCCTCCCGCTGGTTGGGGTGGCGGGCGCCATGCTCTGGCGCGGCGGGGTGGGTGCCATCTGCATCGCCATCATCGCACGCGGGAGGGGGCTTTGGCCGCGCAACAAGCGCTTGGTGTTTGGCCGGTCCCTGCTGCACTGCTCGGTTTCGATCCTTTGGTATTTCGTCTGGATGTCGGGCTTTGGCCTGGCCGACAGCTACGCCGTCGCCGCCGCCGCCCCCTTGCTGATGACGCTGCTGGCCATCCCGATGCTGGATGAGCGCGTGGGTTGGCGACGCTGGACCTCGTGTGCCGTGGGCTTCTTCGGCGTGCTCTTCATGCTGCAACCCGGTGGGGATTTGTGGCGGTGGGAGGCAGGCGTCCTGCTGGTAGCGGTCTGCGGCATGGCGCTGAGCCGGATCTGGACGCGCACTCTTGCCAGCACGGATACGCCGGTCTGTATCTCGTTCTGGCTGATGCTCACGCATATCCCGCTGGGGCTGATGGTGCTGCCCATCTCGGCCTTCTGGCCGCCCCAGGGTTTCCCGGACCTGTTTCCCTCCGGCTGGTGGCTGGTTCTGCTGCTGTTTTTTGGCGCGGCCAATGCCGTGGCGCATCTGCTGTTCGCGCGCGGCTTCGCCATGGCGAACATCGCCTCGCTCGCGCCGCTGGAATACACGCCGCTGCTCTGGGGCCTCGTCCTCGGCTTCCTCATCTGGCGCGAGGTGCCGGCCTGGACGACGCTGACCGGCGCCGGGATCGTGATTTGCGCCGGGCTCTACAACCTGCATCGCGAGCGCGTCCGCCGTTCGCAGGAAAGGGCGGATCGTGGCGCTCAGGCATGACGCCCGGCGCGGCGCGCTGCTCATGCTCGCCTCCACCGCGCTCTTCACCATGATGAGTGCCGTGGTGAAGGTGGTGGGCGAGCGGATTCCCTTCTTCGAGATCATGTTCTTCCGCAGCATCCTGGCCTTGCCGGTCGTCTTCCTGATCGTGCTGCGGATGGGCGGCGGCGCGCCCAACCTCGCGACCCAGCGATTCCCGCAGCATGTGATGCGCGCCATGACCGGCACGGCGGCCATGTCCTGCTCCTTCTTCGCGCTCACCGTGCTGCCGCTGGCCGAGCAGACGGCGCTGACCTTCACCACGCCGATCTTCGTGACCCTTCTGGCCATCCCGCTGCTGGGCGAGAAGGTCGGCATCCACCGCTTCAGCGCGGTCGGCCTCGGCTTCGTCGGCATCCTCGTCATCGCCTTAGGCAAGGGCGCCTTCATGGGGCCGATGGACCCCTGGATCGTCTTCGGCATGGTGGTGGCCGTGATGCATGGCGTCTTCTCCGCCGCCACCACCCTGCTGGTCCGCAGCCTCTCGGCCACCGAGCGATCGACCACCATCGTCCTCTGGCAATCCCTGCTGATGACGAGCTTCACGGCACTCACGCTGCCCTTCGTCTGGGTCACGCCCTCGGGCCAGGAATGGCTGCTGCTGCTGGTGATCGGCCTGGTCGGCGGCGTCGCGCAGGTGATGTTGACCGAGGCCTTCGCGAGCGCCCAGGTCTCCTCCCTCGGCGCCTATTCCTACACGGGTATCCTATGGGCGGTGCTGTTGGGCTGGATCTTCTTCGGCGAGGCGCCGGGGATCGCGACCTTCATCGGCTCGGGCTTGATCGTGCTGGCCGCCCTTTACATCATGCGGCGGGAAGCCATCCGCGCCGCCCAGAAACGAGGAACGCCGTCGTGAACATCCCCTTCCTGCGCGACGACCCTCTGCTGCATGGCCAGGTCGAGGTCATCGCGCCCGGTGTGCGGCGCGTGCTGTGCAACAATCCGGGGCCCTTCACCTATCGCGGCACCAACACCTACCTGATCGGCGGTGGTTCTTCCGTCGCCGTGCTCGACCCGGGGCCGGTGGATGCGGATCATCTGGGCGCCATCCTCTCCGCCACGGCGGGCGAGCGGATCACGCATATCCTCGTCTCTCACACGCATCGCGATCATTCGCCGGGTGCCGGCGCGTTGCAGGCGGCCACCGGGGCCGCGACCTACGCCCACGGCCCGCATGCGACGCCGGGTGTGGAAAGCGGCGACCATGCCTTCCAGCCCGATTACCGTCTGCCCGAAGGCGTCCCGCTGGAGGGCGGGGATTGGCGCGTCACGCCGATCTTCACGCCCGGGCATTGCGCCAACCATCTCTGCTTCGCGCTTGATGGCACGGGCATCCTGTTCAGCGCCGACCATGTGATGAGCTGGTCCACCAGCGTGGTCAGCCCGCCCGACGGCAATATGCGCGACTTCATGACGAGCCTCGCCAAGCTGCGCGCACGCGAGGGGCAGGACACGCTCTACCTGCCCGGCCACGGGCCGAAGCTGCCCGACCCCATGCCCTTCCTGGACGGCCTCGCCGAGCATCGCCGCCGGCGCGAGGCGCGGATCATCATGGCCTTGCGCGAAGGCGGGGCCATGGTGATCCCGGCCCTGGTGGGCCAGGTCTATGGGCCGCTCGATCCGAAGCTCGTGACGGCGGCGGGCCGCAGCCTGCTCGCGCAGCTCATCATGCTGGAGGAGGATGGCGTGGCGGCCCGCGAAGGCGAGGCCTGGCGCCTCGCCTAGAGCATGATGCGTTGAGGCGGAATCGCCGAAACGCTGAATCATCCTCTCAGCAAACGCTAGAGCTTGCGAAGTGAACGCATGTGAACGCAGCAGGCTCTAGGCCTTTTCCGGCAGCCGGTTGTCCCGCCCCTGGATGCTGATCAGCTTCCGTCGTGCGCGCCCTTGCGGCGAGAGCGCCAGCCAGGCCGAAAACTCCTCCAGGATCATGCCGGTGATCTTGGCCAGCGGCTGGGCGTGCAACTCCGAAAGCGCGAAGAAGCGCACCTCCTCCAACTCGCCTGAGCCGCGGATATCGCCCTTGGCGTGCTTCGCCTCCGCCACGAGGAAGCGCGCATGGAAGCGCATCGGGCGGTCGGCGGGGGTTATGGCGCGCGTCAGGTAGTGCAGGGGCGCGAAGTCCGGAAACAGCGAGTCCCTGCGGCCTTCGATCGTGCCCATCACCAGCCCCGCTTCCTCGTGCAGCTCGCGGATGGCACAGGCGCAGAGCGCCTCGGCCTGGGTGGGCCGCGAGCTGATCTCGAGCATGCGGCGCGTGGTGGCGGACAGGTCACTGATCGGCCGCGCATGATAGTCGGCCAGATCCACGCGGCCGCCCGGAAACACCAGCACGCCCGGCATGAAGCGCATGTCGCGGTGGCGGCGGCCCATCAGCACCTCGATGCCCTGCGGCCCCTCGCGCCAGAGGATCAGGCTGGCGGCATCCTTGGGCCGGACGGCACGCCTGGGCTTGCGGCCCCCGGCATCGGCGCCGCCCGGGTTGTCGTCCCCAAGGGAGGAAGAATGTCTAGTCAAGCGCGAAGCCGCGCGAGCGCAGCCAGGCGCGGAAGCCGGCGCGTTCGGGGACGGAAAGCTGGCGCGCCACATTCTCCGTCCAACTGCAGCCCTCGGGCGCCGGGCCGTGGATTTCGGGATAGCGTGGCTTGGCGCGCTCTCGCCGGGCATCGTAGGCTCCGAGGGCCTGGACCTCGCCCTCGCTCGTGTAGCGGTCGCGATGGATGACGACGCCGGGCGGTAGCCGCGCGCTGGGCTCATTCCGCGCCGCGGGCCAGCCGAGCGAGAGGCCGGCGATGGGAAACACGCCCTTCGGCAGCGAGAGCAGCGGCGCCACCTTCTCCATGTGGTTGCGCACATAGGAGATGGGGCAGGTGCCCAGGCCCGCCGCATCGGCGGCCGCGATGCACATGCCCATGGCGAGTGCGGCATCCACCGTCGCGTTCAGCAGCGTGTCCAGGTTGTCATTCGCGTGCTCGCGCCCCGCGCGCTCGCAGATCTCGCGGTTGCGGCGGATGTCGGCGCAGAAGATGAGCAGGTTCGGCGCGTCCTTGATCCAGGGCATGGTGCCGATCCAGTCCGCGATGGCGGCGATGCGCTTCGCATCCTCCAGCACCACGATGGAGTATTGCTGCATGTCGCTCTTGCTGGGTGCCGACTGCGCGGCGGCGAGCACGGTGTTCAGCAGCGCCTCCGGGATGGCGTCGGGCTTGAAGCGGCGCGTGACGCGGCGGTCCAGCAGGGCGGCCAGCGCCTCCGGGATTTCGGCCGGAGGCTCGAAGGGGAGGTGGCCGAAGCGCGCTTCGACCAGCGAACGGGGATCTGTCATGTGCGCACCACCCAGGCATCGGCCACGGTCAGGCCCTCGTGATGGATCATCAGAGGGTTGATTTCAGCTTCATGGATTTCGGGCAGGGCCGCCAGGCGCGAGACCGCGACGATGGCCTTTACCAGCCCCTCGACATCGCCACGCGGCAGGCCGCGCCAGCCCTCGATGACGCGCAGGGCACGGACCTCCGCGATCATCTCGCGCGCCTCGGCCTCGTGCAGGGGGGCCAGACGCAACGCCACGTCGCGGTGCAATTCAGCGAGCACGCCGCCCGCGCCGAGCAGCACGACGGGGCCCACTTCCGGATCACGCCGGAAGCCGAGGATCACCTCGGCCAGGCCCTTGGCCATGGGCTGGATGAGGAACCCGCTGAGGCGCGCTTGGGGCTCGGCCTTGGCCACGCGCGCCTGCATCGCCGCCGCCGCCTCGCGCAGCGCCGCGGCGTCGGGGATGTTGAGTGCGACGCCGCCGACCTCCGTCTTGTGGGCGATGTCGGGCGAGAGGATCTTCAGCGCCACCGGGAAATGATGCGCCGCCTCCAGATCGCGCGAATAGACGCTGCCGAGACCAAGTGCGGCAAAGAGGTCGCGCGCATCGGCCTCGTCGGGGGCATCGGGAATGGTGATGTCGGGCAGCGCCACATGCGGCGTGGTCAGCGGGGCGCGCCAGTCGAGGTAGGCGCGCATGGCATCCGCCAAGCTCTCGGGCGTGCGGAAGGCGGGAATGCCGGCCTCGGCCAGCAGCTTCAGCGAGGCATCGGCCTGGGGCACGAGGAAGGCCGCCAGCGGCCGCACATCCCCTGCGGCGGCCAGGATTCCCGCCACCGCATCCGCCGGGCGGAACTGCGCGGAGGAGCCGATGACGGAGATGATCGCATCCGTATCGCCCGCCGCATCCAACGCGCGGATGGCGGCTTCGATCCGCTCGGGCTTGGTGCCGGCCAAAGTCATGTCCAGCAACCGGCCATGACTGTGCATGTTCACAGCATGCAGCGCGGCGGATGCGGCGCCGTCCGGAACGCGCGCCTCGATCCCGGCGACGCCCAGCGCATCCACGACCATGGCGCCACCGCCGCCCGTCGTGGTCAGCACCGAGACGGCGCGGTGCGGACAGGCGAGGGGGCGCCGGGCGATCGCCATCGCCGGAAGCTCCAGGAAGCTCTCCAGCATCGTGGCGCGCAGGATGCCATGGGCGCGGAAGAAGGCCTCCGCGGCCGCATCCGATCCTGCCAACGCACCGGTGTGGCTGGTCGCGAGTTCCGCCCCATAAGGCGACCGGCCGAGCTTGTATGCGATGAGCGGCTTCCCGGACTGGTGCGCCTTCCAGGCCGCGTGGGCGTAGTGCTGCGGCTGGCGGATCGCTTCGAGAAACAGCATCACCGCGTCCACGCCGGGGTCGTCCAGCAGCATGGCCGCGATTTCGCCAGCGCTGAGATCAGCCTCATTGCCGGTGGCGATCAGGTGGCTGAAGCCCATGCCGCGCGCGGCCCCGCGGGACATGATGGCGCCCAGCATGGAGCCGGATTGGCTGACCAGCGCGATGCGCCCGGCAGGCAGGGATGTGGCCTCCAGCGCCGCATTCACGCTGACGGCGATGCGGGCGGGGATATTGATCAGCCCCATGGAATTGGGACCGAGCAGCCTGAGCCCGGCGGCCTTCGCCGCGTCCACGCAGCGCTGCTGGCGGGCCAGGCCTTCGGGGCCGGCTTCGGCGAAGCCATCGGCCAGGATGCAGGCGACCTTGGCGCCCTTGGCGGCGACGGCTGCGATCTGGCCTTCGACGTGTTCGGTGTTGAGGAGGATGTAGGCGAAGTCGATCTCGCCTGGGATGTCCTCGACTGTCGCATAGGCGCGCTCGCCCAGGATTTCGGGGGCACGGGGGTTCACCGGGTGCAGCGCGCCGGTATAGCCGTGCTTGCGGAGGTAGATCTGCGCGCGCGCGGTGAGGCGCGCCGGATCGCCCGAGGCCCCCACGAGGGCGATGCTTTGCGGAGCGAGCAGAGCTTTCAAGAAGAAAGCCCAACCCTGAAGAAATGGGGTCTGGGGCCCGTGGCCCGAGCCGCCGGAGGCCCTTTTTGTTTCATGCCTTGGGCGGCCTCTGCGAGAAGCTCTGCCCGAAGACGCCCTCGGCGATGCGGTTCTTCATGACCTCCAGGCTGCCGCCCGCAATCATCCAGCCACGCGTGCGGCGGACGCAGTATTCGATCAGCAGGTCCTTCGAGTAGCCGGTGCCGCCCATGACCTGCATGGACTCGTTGGAGGCCATCCAGCCCGCCTGGTTGCAGGCATATTTAGCGATGGCGACCTCCTGCCCATCAGGCAGGCCGCGCCCCGCATTGATCGCCGCGCGATAGAGCAAAAGCCGCGCGCCATCCAGCGCCACGCGCATCTCCGCGAATTTCCATTGCAGCCCCTGGAACTCCATGAGCTTGCGGCCGAACTGCGCGCGCTGCATCGCGTGCTCACGCGCCGCGTTGAAGCAGTATTCACCCAGGGCAAGGGCGCGGGTGGTGTTGCCGACGCGCTCCACATTGAAGCCGCCGATCTGCTTCTTGAAGCCGCCGGGGCCGAGCAGCACCATCTCCGGCGGGATATAGACATTGTCGAAATAGAGGGCGCACCACTCCTCGTCATTCATGTAGAGGCTGGGCTGGCCAAGGCGGAAACCCTCCATCCCGCGCTCGACAAGAACCGAGCCGATGCCGCCCACGCCAGGCCCGAAGCGGCAATAGATGACGAAGACGTTGGCCTCGGCGCTGTTGGTGGTGAAGACCTTCTGGCCATTGAGGCGGAAGCCCTCGCCATCCGGCGTGCAGAAGGTCTTGAGGTCGGTCAGCGCGGAGCCGGCATCGGGCTCCGTCATGCCCACGGCCGCCACGGCCTCGCCGGCCAGCAGCGGTTTGAAGAAACGTTCCTTCTGATAGGGGCTCGCATATTCGGCGAAGGTGCGGAAGGCGCCGAAATTGCCGGCCTGCAGCACATCGGCGCTGCGCGGGCAGACCTGGGCGATCTGCTCCATCGCGAGCACGGCGTCGAACACCGTGCCGCCGGCGCCGCCATCCTCCTCGGGGATCATGATGCCGAAGAGGCCCTGATCGGCCATCAGCTTCGCGACATCCCAGGGGAAGCCGACGGTATGCGCGCGCTCCACCGCGCCCTTCGCCAGGTGACGCTCGGCAAAGCCGCGCACCACCTGCTGAAAGGCTGCTTGTTCCTCGTTCAGTTGGAAATTCACGTCACACGGGGTCCCAGCTGAAGACGTCGCCCGAGCGTTCCATCGGCACGAAACTCGACCGGAAAGCCGGCAGCGCGACCTCGGCGATTTTCTCGGGCGTCCAGCCGCTTTCGCTGTGCACCGAGCGGGTCGGGCGGTTCTGGCTGAACAGGAACAGCTCATGCATGCGGGGCGCGAAGATCTGGCCCGTCACTTCCTTGGCCGCATCCGAGGCGAGGAACACCGCGAGCGGTGCGTTCTTCTCCGGACCCATCTTCATCAGACGCTCCACGCGCGCCTTCTGCTCGGGCGTCTCGGCGGGGATGCTGCTCGTCATGCGGCTCCAGGCGAAGGGGGCCAGGCAGTTGGAGCGCACATTGTAGCGCGCCATGTCGAGCGCGATGGACTTGGACAGCGCCACGATGCCGAGCTTGGCCGCCGAGTAGTTCGCCTGCCCGAAATTGCCGATCAGGCCCGAGGTGCTGGTGATGTGTACCATCGAGCCGCTTTCCTGCTTGCGGAAATGCTCGGCCGCGGCTCGGCTGACGAAGAAGCTGCCGTTCAGGTGCACATTGATGACCGAGAGCCATTCCTCGGGCGACATGCGGTGGAAGATCTGGTCGCGCAGGATGCCGGCATTGTTGACCACGATGTCCACGCGGCCGAAGGCGTCGATCGCCGTCTGCACGATCTTCTTCGCGTTCTCCCACTCCGAGACGCTGTCGGTGTTGATGACGGCCTGGCCGCCCTTCTGTTCGATGATGGCCTTGGTCTGCTCGGCCGGGCTGGTCGAGAAGCCCTCGCCGCCCAGCGAGGCGCCAATGTCGTTGATGACGATCTTGGCGCCGGCCTCGGCCATGGCGACCGCGATCTCGCGTCCGATTCCGCCACCCGAGCCGGTGACGATGGCAACCTTGTCCTTGAGCATCATGGCGCTTTCCCTCCGTGCGATTGCTTCAGCACGAAGGCTAGAACGCCATGCGTCACGCGGGAAGGTGGCCCCCGGCACCCGCGCTTCGCGCGGGATGACACGACGGCTAAACGACCGCCCAGGATTTGGAATGGCTGGGGCCTGAGATGAACGAAATCTGGTGGCTGGTCGCGCTCGCGGCGGCGATGGCGGCGACTGGCCTGGTCTCCGGCACGCTTGCGGGACTGCTCGGCGTGGGGGGCGGCATCGTGATCGTGCCGCTGCTGTTCAATGTCTTTCCGCTCTTTGGCATCCCTGAGGCGATGCAGATGAAGCTGGCCGTCGGCACCTCGCTCGCCACCATCATCCCGACCTCGATCGTCTCGGCGCGCAAGCACCGCGCGACGGGTGCGATGGACGAGGCGCTGCTGCGCTCCATCTGGCTGCCGATGATGCTGGGCGTGGCGCTGGGCACGGCGCTCGCGGTCCAGGTGCGCGGCGAGGGGCTGACGGCTGTCTTCGGCATGGTGGCCATGCTGGTGGCGCTGAACATGGGCTTCACCGGGGTTGATTTCCGCGTGGCCGACAAGCTGCCGGAGGGGCCGCAGCGCGCGGCGCTCGGCATGGGCATGGGCTCTGTCAGTGCCATGATGGGGATTGGCGGCGGGACGCTTGGCGTGCCCATCCTTTCGATGTTCGGCTACCCCATCCGCGCCGCGGTCGCGACGTCGAGCGTCTTCGGCCTCATCATCTCGGTGCCGGCGACCATCGGCTTTATTTGGGGCGGGTGGAACGACCCGAATGTGCCGCCCTATTCGCTGGGCTATGTGAGCCTGATCGGCTTCGCGCTGATCGTGCCGACCTCGATCATCGCCACACCCTGGGGCGTGAAGCTGGCGCATACCATTCCGCCGCTCTGGCTGAAGCGGGCCTTCGCGATCTTCCTGGCGGCGACGAGCATCCGGATGTTCTACAGCCTCTTCACGTGATCAGACGTGGAAGCTCTCGCCGCAGCCGCAGCGGCCCTTCTCATTGGGATTCACGAAGACGAAGCCGGCACTCATCGCCTTCACCTCGTAATCCATCATCGTGCCGATGAGGTAGAGGCTGGCCTTGCGGTCCACCAGGATGGAGAGGCCCTTGTCGGTCACGCGCTCATCGCCCGGCCCGGCCTCGTCCACGAAGGTGAGGTCGTAGGCCATGCCGGAGCAGCCCTTCGTCTTGACGCCGATGCGCAGCAGCTTGCCCGCCTCGGCCTTCTCGTAGAGCCGGCGTAGCCGTTCGGCGGCGCTCTCGGAGAGGCTCATCAGCGGTGGCAGCTCGCGCTTGACGCGCGGTGGTGCGGTGGTGGTGCTCATCGCGAGGCTCCCTCAGAACATGTTCAGCGCAAGGCGCGCATCTTCGCTCATGCGTGACTGGTCCCATGGCGGATCCCACACGATTTCGACCTCGCAATCCGTCACGCCGGGCACCTGCCGGATCGCCTCTTCCGCCATGCTCGGCAATTCCTGCGCCGAGGGGCAGGAGGGGGTGGTCAGCGTCATCTCCACCTTCACCTTGCCATCCTCACCGAGTTCGATCGCGTAGATCAGGCCGAGTTCATAGATATCCACGGGGATTTCAGGGTCGAAGACGGTCTTGATGGCGGTGATCACGCCCTCTTCGGTCACGGGGGCGAGCCGCTCGCCCGCGGGGGTCCAGCTGCCATGGGTTGCGTTTTCACTCACTGCTGGTCTCCTTCACGCCCGCAAGCGCGGCGTCGAGCGCGTGCCAGGCAAGGGTGGCGCATTTCACGCGGCTCGGGAAATTCTTGACGACGGAAAAAACAGAAAGGCGCTCCAGCTCCGTGGTGCTCTCATCCCGCTCGCCGCTGCGGGCCATACGGGCTACGGCCTGGCCCAAGGCACGCGCCTCCTCGGGCGACTTGCCACGCACCAGCTCGGTTAGCAGCGCGGCGCTGGCCTGGCTGATCTCGCAGCCGCGGCCCGTGAACATCACGTCCGTGATGCGCGTGCCATCCAGGTTGATGAAAAGCTCTACACGGTCACCACACATTGGGTTGTTGCCGCGCGCGGTGGCCATGGCGTTCTCGAGCCGGCCGCGATGGGCCGGATTGCGGGCGAGGTCGCGCAGCACCTTGGAGTAAAGGTCCTGCAGCTCGTCGAAGCCCGCCGCGGCGTTCACGCGAAGAACCTTCGCGCGTCGGTCAGCTTCTGCGCGAGGAAATCGATCTCCTCGCGTATCGTGTACAGGCCGAAGGAGGCACGGGTGCTGCCACCCTCCAGCCCGAAGCGCGCATGCAGCGGCTCGGCGCAATGGCGGCCCGCACGGACGCAGATGCCGGAGCGGTCCAGGTAGGTCGAGAGATCATGCGGATGCACACCGTCGAGCGCGAAGGCGAAGACGCCGCCGCGATCCTGCGCGGCGCCCAGCAGCGAAAGGCCCTCCACCTGCGTGAGGACGGACATCGCATGGTCCACCATCGTGCGCTCATGCGCCTCGATCGCGCCCATGCCGACGGCGTTCACATAGTCGATCGCGGCATGCAGGCCGACGGCCTCGATGATGGCGGGCGTGCCGGCCTCGAAGCGGGCAGGTGCGGCCGCGAAGGTGGAATGCTCCAGCGTCACCGTCTCGATCATGTCGCCGCCGCCGAAGAAGGGTGGCATGGCGTCGAGCAGGGCGCGCTTGCCGTAGAGCACGCCGATGCCGGTGGGGCCGTAGAGCTTGTGGCCGGTGAAGATATAGAAATCCGCATCCAGCGCCTGCACATCCACGGCGCGATGGACGGCGGCCTGGCTGCCGTCGAACAGCACGCGCGCACCCGCTTCATGCGCCATGCGGGCGATGCGGGCGGCGGGGGTGACGGTGCCGAGGACGTTCGACATATGGGTGACGGACACCAGCCCCACCTTGCCGTCCGCAAGCTTGGCGGCAAGGTCTTCCAGGTCCAGCTCGCCGCTGTCGGTCACGCGGACGAAGCGCAGGCCGATGCCCAGGCCCGCATCCCGCAGCATCTGCCAGGGAACGAGGTTCGCGTGATGCTCCATCTCGCTCACCAGCACGCACTGGCCGGGTTTGAGCAAGCCGCGCCCGAAGCTGTGGGCGACAAGGTTGAAGGCGCCCGTGGCATTGGGCGTGAAGATGATCTCTTCCGGCTCGGCCGCATTCAGGAAGCGCTGCACGGCGCCGCGCGCGGCCTCATGTGCTTCCGTCGCCACCTCGCTCAGGTGATAGGCGCCGCGATGGACATTGGCATAGGCCCTCTCCATCGCGCGCGTCATCGCATCCATCACGGCACGCGGCTTCTGCGCCGAGGCTCCGCTATCCAGGAACACGAGCGGCTTGCCGCGCACTTCAGTCGAAAGGATCGGGAAATCCTGCCGGATGCGTGTGACGTCGAAACCCCTGGCGATGTGCGTATCCATGATCAGGCCGCCTCTCTCTCCCACCAGCCATCCGTGGCCTCGGCCAGCGCGGCCTGGGCGAGGGGGTTTGTCACGCCCTCGATCGCCTCAACCAGGAAGGCCTGGACCAGCATGGCGCGGGCCTGCTCGGCCGGGATGCCGCGGGCGCGGAGGTAGAACAGCTGCGCCTCATCCAGGGCGCCCACGGTCGCGCCATGGCTGCACTTCACGTCATCCGCGTAGATTTCGAGCTGTGGCTTGGCGTCGATCTCGGCATCTTCCGAGAGCAGCAGCGCCTGGTTCATCTGGTAGCCATCGGTGCGCTGGGCCACCTGGCGCACCAGGATCTTGCCCTGGAAGACGCCACGCGACTTCCCGGCCAGCACCGTCTTGTAGGTCTGGCGGCTGGCGCAGTCGGGGGCCGCGTGATCCAGATAGGTGGTGGTGTCGGCGTGCTGCCCATCGCCTGCGAGCTGCGCGCCATTCATGTGGCACGCGGCCTTCGGGCCCAGCAGGGCGGTGTGGATCTCGTTGCGGACCAGCTTCGCGCCGGCATTCAGCGTGAAGTTGTCATAGGTGCCGTCGGCCTGCACGTCGGCCAGCACGGTGGAGAGCTGGAACCCCGCCCGCCCTTCGCGCTGGATGCGGATATGCGACAGCGTGGCGCCCTCTGCCACCGCGATCTCGAAGACCGGATTGTGCAGGTAGCTGGCGCCATTCGGACCCATGCTGGTCTCGATCAGCGTGAGAGAGGCGCCTTCACCGATGCGGATCAGGTGGCGCGGGTGGAAGGCGATGGGCCGTTCGGCATGGCTGGCGAGGCTGAGCAATTCCAACGCGCCGCCCTCGACGCCAGCCGGCAGGTCGAGCAGCAGCCCGTCCTCGAAGAGCATGGTGTTGAGCGACACCACGGGCAGCTTCTGCGCGAGCGCGCCGAGCCAGCCTTCCGCCTCACCCAGATGCGCGGCCAGCGAGCGGCACCAGTCGGGCAGCACCGAGAGGCCCCCCGCGAAGCGCCCATCCACGAACACAGCGCGGAACGGCGCGCGCATCGGCGGCAGGGCCGGCTCCTCGCGCACCAGGGTCAGCGCTTCGCTGAAGCCGGCCTGGGCGATGGCGCCGAGATCCGTGTAGCGCCAGGCCTCCAGCTTGCGACTGGGCAGGCCCGCCGAGGCGAAATGCTCAGCCGCTTCGGCGCGCAACGCAGCAACCCATGGGGTGCGCCCGCCGGGCAGATGATCGCGCAGCCCCGCGAAGCGCGCGGAAAAGCTGCTGGGGGACACGGCGTTCATGCCGCCACCTTCGCGTAGCCCTCCGCCTCCAGCTCCAACGCGAGCTCGGGGCCGCCCGACTTCACGATGCGGCCACCCATCAGCACATGGACGCGGTCGGGCGTGATGTAGTCCAGCAGGCGCTGGTAGTGCGTGATGACGAGGGCCGAGAAATTCGGCCCACGCATGGCGTTGACGCCCTCGGAGACGATCTTCAGCGCGTCGATGTCCAGGCCGGAATCCGTCTCGTCGAGAATGGCAAGCGAAGGCTCCAGGAGCGACATCTGCAGCATTTCGTTGCGCTTCTTCTCACCGCCCGAGAAGCCGACATTCACGTTGCGCTTGAGCACGTCATCGCTCATCTGCAAGGCCTTGAGCTTGGTGCGCGCCAGCTTCAGGAAGGCCATGGCATCCACTTCCGGCTCGCCCTTGGCCTTGCGGATGGAATTCAGCGCGGTGCGCAGAAAGTTGGCATTGCCCACGCCCGGCAGTTCCACCGGATACTGGAAGGCGAGGAAGAGGCCGGAAGCGGCACGCTCCTCCGGCTCCATGGCGAGGATGTCCACGCCATTGAAGGTGGCGCTGCCACCCGTGATCTCATAGCCCTCGCGCCCGCTCAGCACGTAGGAGAGGGTGGATTTGCCCGAACCATTGGGGCCCATGATGGCGTGGATCTCGCCCGTGGGGACTTCCAGGTTGATCCCCTTGAGGATCTGCTTGCCATCAATTTCGGCCGTCAGGCCTTCGATCTTCAACACTTAACCAACACTCCCTTCGAGCGAGATCGCCAGCAGCTTCTGCGCTTCCACGGCGAACTCCATCGGCAATTCCTTGAGCACTTCCCGGCAGAAGCCGTTCACGATCAGCCCCACCGCCTCTTCCTGGGTGAGCCCGCGTGAGCGGCAGTAGAAGAGCTGGTCCTCGGCGATGCGCGAGGTCGTCGCCTCATGCTCCACCTTCGCGGTGGCGCAGCGATTTTCGATATAGGGCACGGTATGCGCGCCGCATTGATCGCCGATGAGCAAGGAGTCGCATTGCGTGAAGTTGCGCGCCCCCGTCGCCTTCGGGCTGATCTTCACCAGGCCGCGATAGGTGTTCTGCCCCTGGCCGGCGCTGATGCCCTTCGAGACGATGGTGGACTTCGTGTTCTTGCCCACATGCCACATCTTGGTGCCGGTATCTGCCTGCTAGTGGTTGTTGGTGATGGCCACCGAATAGAACTCGCCCACGCTGTCATCGCCGAGCAGGATGCAGGAGGGGTACTTCCAGGTGATGGCGGAACCCGTCTCCACCTGCGTCCAGCTCACCTTGCTGCGGGCGCCGCGGCAGGCGGCGCGCTTGGTGACGAAATTGTAGATGCCGCCCTTGCCCTCGGAATCGCCCGGGTACCAGTTCTGCACCGTGCTGTACTTGATGGTCGCGTCGTCCATCAGCACCAGCTCCACCACGGCGGCGTGCATCTGGTTCTCATCGCGCATCGGCGCGGTGCAGCCTTCCAGATAGGACACGTGGTTGCCTGCATCGGCCACGATCAGCGTGCGCTCGAACTGGCCGGTGTTGGCGGCGTTGATGCGGAAATAGGTGCTGAGCTCCATCGGGCAGCGCAC
>JAIYCD010000033.1 GCA_027488195.1 Acetobacteraceae bacterium
CGGCGGCGGCGGTGGCGGCGCGGGCGGCTGGGGTGCCGTCATCACCGGCAATGCGGCACTCGGCGCCTTGGGCGTTGCGATCACCGGTGGCAATGGCGGCGCGGGTGGTTCGGGGACGAGCGGCGGCGGCAATGGCGGCACAGGCGGCCTTGGCCTCGCGTTGACCGGCGCGACGCCCAGCCTGACCATCGGGGCGGCCATCACCGGCGGAAGCGGCGGAAACGCCGGCATCGCGAGCGGCTTCAGCGCACCCAATGGCGTGGGCGGTGCGGGTGGCGCGGGCATCACAGCCAGCGACGCCACGCTCGTGATCAACTCCGCCGTCACGGGTGGTGCGGGCGGCGCGGGCAGCACGGCGGGCGCGGGCGGGGTGGGCATCTCCGGCGCCAACCTCACCATCACGCTCAATGCCAGCCTCGTGGGCGGCTTGAGCGGCGATGGCGTCACGCGCGCCGCCGCCCTCGCGACGAGCGGCACGAGCAGCCTGACCTTCATCGGCATGGGGTCTGTGAATGGCGGCATTACTGTCGCCAGCGGCCAATTGGGGATCTCGTTCGGGGGTGGCCCGGCGAGCTTGAATGGTGTGATTTCCGGGACGGGAGAGCTCGTCAAGCTGGGCGTGGGCAACCTGCGCCTCCTGGCGGACAACACCTACACCGGCGGCACGACGATCAGCGCGGGGACGCTGCAAGTCGGCGACGGCGGCACCACGGGCTCGATCCTGGGCGATGTCGTGAACAACGCCACGCTGCGCTTCGGACGCTCCGATGCGCTGAGCTTTGGCGGCGTGATCTCGGGCAGCGGCGCCGTCATCATGTCTGGCAGCGGCACGCTGACGTTGACGGGGGTGAACACCTACGCCGGCGGCACCACGGTCAGCGCCGGCACCCTGCGCCTGGGCCATAACAGCGCGGCGGGGACGGGCAGCATCACCACCACCGGCTCCGTCATCAGCTATGCCAACGGCCTGGTGATCGCCAACCCCATCACCATCAACAGCAACACCACCCGCCTGGAAGTGCAGGGCACGGACATCGCAACCCAGACCGGCGTGATCTCGGAGACGGGCGGCGCGCGCCCTCTGGAGAAGATCGGCACCGGCACGCTGATCCTCACGGCGAACAACACCTATACGGGCGTCACCACCGTCACGGCGGGCGCGCTGAACATCGGCAATGGCGGCACCAGCGGCACGCTGGGCAGCGGCGATGTGGTGAATAACGGGAACCTGGTCTTCGACCGGTCCAATGCCATGACCGTCACGGGCGCGGTTTCCGGCACGGGCGGGCTGACGCAGGTGGGTGCGGGCACCACCACCCTCGCGGCCGCCAACAGCTATGCCGGCGGCACCACGATCACGGCCGGCACCCTGGCGCTCGGCAATATCGCGGCGCTGGGCTCAGGCGATGTCACGCTGAATGGCGGCGCCCTGCGCTCCAACGTGACGGGCACGCTGGCCAACAATATCACCCTCACCATCAATGCCACCGCGGGCATCAGCGCCGCCACCGGGCAGACCCTGACCCTGACCGGCACTTTCGTCCTGGGGGAGACGGCCACCTTGGTGTTCGGCAGCACGACCGACACCGGCACGGTGGATTTCCGGCCCGCCGTTATGGGGACGAACAACCCGCCCGGCGCGCTTCGCATCGCCGGCGGCACGGCGATCAACGGCAATGGCACCCTGGCGCAGATGATGGAGCGCATCACCACCACCACCGTGGATGCCGGCGCCACGCTCGACCTCGCCGGCAATACGCCGTCAGCTGCCTTTGCCATCAATGATCTGCGTGGGGCCGGCATGGTCACCAACAGCGGAACCACCTTCATCCGCGCGGGCGATTTCTCCGGCGTGATCGCAGGGCTCGGGGGGCTCACCAAAATCGGCGCCGGCACGCTGACGCTGGCGGGGGTGAGCACTTATGGAGGCGACACCACCATCAATGCCGGCACGCTGGCCCTCTCCGGCGCGGGGGCTCTTCCCGCCGGGACAAACGTCAGCATTGGTTCCTCCGGAATCTTTTCCATTGCCGGCGCCAACGGCGATCGCGCCATCAACGCCCTGGATGGCGCAGGCCAGGTGTTGCTGGGCGCGAATACGCTGACCTTGGGCGGCGCCAATGGTTTCATCGAATATGGCGGCGTGATCTCGGGCAGCGGCGGGCTGACCAAGCTCGGCACCGGGCTCATGACTTTGTCCGGGGTCAATACCTACACGGGCGACACCCGCATCGAGGGGAACCGGCTGTCCCTCTTGGGCTCCGGCGCCCTTTCGGCAACGACGGCGGTGAGCGTGGCCTCCGGCGCGGCGTTCTCCATTTCGGCGGCCAACGGCAATCGCAGCATCGGCTCGCTCGCCGGGGCGGGCGATGTGCTCTTGGGCGCGCGGACCCTGACGGTGGGTGGCAACAACGCCAGCACGACCTTCAGCGGTGCCATCCTGGGTACGGGCGGGCTCACCAAGGTGGGCACCGGCAACCTGACCCTGACCGGCGCCAACACCTACACCGGGCCGACGCTGGTCAATGCCGGCACGCTTTCGGTGAATGGCTCGCTGGCGCCGGAGTCGCTGCTCACCGTCGCGCCGGAGGCCACGCTGGGCGGCACCGGCACGGTGGGCAGCGTCTCGGTCGGCAGCGGCGGCCGGTTTGCGCCAGGCAATTCCATTGGCACGATCAATCTCTCGGGCAATCTGACGCTGGGCGCCGGCTCCACCACGGTGATCGAGGTGGAGGGGGCGCGGATCGACCGCGCGAATGTGGCGGGGATGGCGAATCTGGGCGGCGCGCTGCAACTGGTCGCGCTGGGCGGGACCTACAGCTTCAACACGCCCTATGTGTTCATCCAGGCGGCTTCGGTCGTCGGCAGTTTTGCCAGCTTCTCGACCAGCGGCAGCTTCGGCGCGGGCGTCTCGGCGAGTGTGGGCACCAACGCGACCCAGGCCTTCCTGAGGCTGACGCCGGGGATCCTGGTGCCCACGCCCACGCCGACACCGACACCGACACCGACACCGACACCGACCCTGCCGCCCGTGATCTCGTCGCCAGCCCCCGGCATTTCCGGCTTCCTGACGTACAATCTGCGCGCCACGGCCACCGCGCTGGACAATGCGAACCGGGCGGGCGGCAATCTGTCGCCCTTCTTCAATGTTTACAGCCAGCCCGGCCGTACCATTGGCCTGGCGGTGAACCAGCTTTCAGGCGAGGTGGCGACGGCCACGGGAGCGATGGGCTTCGCCTCGGGCGAGCAATTCCTCGCCACCGTGCTCGACCCCCTGGGTACGGGGCGCGAGAGCATCATGGGCGGAAGGCTGCGGCCTGCCTCGGGCGATGGGAGCGGCGATGGCGCCGAAGCCAACCGAAATCGCTACGCGGTATGGGGCACGGCGACGGGCGCGTATAACCGCACCACGGGCGATGCCGCGGATGGCTCTGCCAGCCGCACGGCGCGCACGGCGGGCTTCGTGCTGGGCTTCGATCACCTGATCGGCACCCAGAGCATGGCGGGAGTGGCCGTCGCTGTTGGTGAGAGCAGCGCTTCGGTTGCCAGCGGGCAGGGCAGTTCCACGGCGAATTTCGGCCAGGTCGGCGCCTATGGGACGACGCGGCTGGGCAGCTTCACCGTGGCGGGGGCAGGTGCCTTCACCTTCATGGATGTGGACAGCAAGCGCACACTGTACTTCCTGGACAATGACCAGCAGCGGGCTGGCTTCAATGCGCAGGTCTATTCGCTGCGGGCCGAGTTGCGGCAGGATGGCGTGGCATTCGGCGGCCTGCGCTTGCAGCCTGTTGCGGCGCTACAGTGGCAGCAGGTGAACAACCAGGGCTATACCGAGAGCAGCACGATGACGGGCACGGCGCTCGGCGTGACGGTCGGTGGGCAAAGCCAGACCACGCTGCGGTCAGAATTGGGCGCGCAGGTGGATGGCCGCTTCCAGCTGGGCAGCGTTGCGGTGCAAGGCTTCGCCCGGGCCGGCTGGGCGCATTACTTCACGCGCGATGCGGCGGTGGGGGTGGGGTTTGCCTCGCTGCCCAATGCCGGCTTCACGGTGCGTGGCGCGCGGCCGGACGCCAATGCGGCGCTGCTCTCGGGCGGGCTCGAAATCCCCATCGCTGCGAACATGACGCTGGGGGCGCGGGTGGATAGCGAGTTGTCCGGCAATGTCACACAGGTGGCAGGCACCGCCAGGCTCAGATACCGTTTCTAAGGGCGGCCGAGAGCAGGAGGGGGAGGTACCGCGCGGGCGCATGTCCGTGCGATGCTTCGCCCCCGGCACGAACTCGCGCGAGAGTGATTCACCTTTTCGCCAGAATCGGGCAAAACCCCCTCCAAGTTCGGAGTAGGCCCATATGACCACGATCAACCGCCGTTCGTTTCTCGCCGCTGGGCTCGTGGGCCCCGGCATCTGGGCCACGCCCTGGCCGGCCGCCGGGCAATCCGGGCAACCCACCATCGTGGACATCACCCGCGCCCGCAGCGAGCCCATCCCCATCGCCATCCCCAACATGGCGGGCACGGGCAGTGATGGCGCTCGGCTGGGTGCGCAGATCGCCCAGGTCATCACCAACAACCTGCGCAATTCCGGCCTGTTCCGCCCGGTGGAGCGCGCGGCCTTCATCCAGTCGGCCGAGGCGGCGGCGGCCACCCCGCGCTTCCAGGACTGGCGCGTCATCGGCGCCGTCGGCCTCGTGACCGGCCGCGTGGATGCGAGCGGCGACCGCCTGCGCGTCGAGTTCCGCCTCTGGGACATCCTGCCGGAGCAGCAGGCGCTCGGCACCGCCTATAACGCGACCGCCTCCAACTGGCGGCAGATCGCGCACATCATCTCGGACGACATCTACAAGCGGATGCTGGGCGAGAACGGGTATTTCAACACCCGCATCGCCTACATCGCCGAGACCGGCCCGCGGGATCGCCGCACCCGGCGCCTGGCCATCATGGACCAGGATGGCGAGAACAACCGCTTCCTGACCGATGGCCAGTTCCAGGCGCTGACGCCGCGCTTCCACCCGAACGCGACGCAGATCGCGTTCATGTCCTACCAGCGCAATGAGCCGCGCGTGTACCTCTTCAGCCTGGAGAGCGGCCGGCAGGAGGTGCTCGGCAATTTCGGCGGCATGACGTTGAGCCCGCGCTTCTCGCCCGATGGGCGCAGCGTGATCCTCTCCGCCATCCGCGGCGGCGATGCGAACATCTTCGTCGTGGACCTGGGCTCGCGGCGCGAGCGGCAGCTGACCAATTCGCCCGGCCTCGATGTCTCGCCCTGCTTCTCGCCGGATGGCACGCAGATCGTCTTCAACTCGGATCGCGGCGGTGACCAGCAGCTCTACGTCATGGACGCGAATGGCGGTGGCGCCCGGCGCATCTCCTTCGGCAATGGCCGCTATGCCACGCCCGTCTGGTCGCCGCGCGGGGACCTCATCGCCTTCACCCGCATCGCGCGCGGGCAATTCGCCATCGGCGTGATGCGCCCCGACGGCTCGGGCGAGCGCATCCTCTCCGAGGGCTGGAGCATGGAGGGGCCGACCTTCGCGCCCAATGGCCGCGTCATCATGTTCTACCGCGAGAGCGCCTCGCGCGATCAGCGGGGTGCCGGCTATTCGGCGCGGCTTTCCTCGATCGACATCGCGGGCTTCAACGAGCGGCAGATCGTCACACCCACCGATGCGACGGACCCGAGCTGGTCGCCGCTCATCAGTTGAGGACGCGGGGAAGAATCCCTGTCACGGAGTGTGACCATGCCGCCAATGCACGGCTTTCGCCTTGATTGCGCCATGCGGCGACGTTAGGCAGGCCCATGTTGTTTCGCGGACGGCTCCGGCTGGCCCGTGCGAAGCTTGAGAGCCATCGAAGGAGATGACCATGGCCGCCACGAAATCCCTCCTCGCCGCCATCGCGGCCGCGGGCCTGCTCGTTGCGTGCTCGTCCGACAGCGATACCGCCAACACCGCGGGCGCCGGTGCCGGTGCCGGGCAGATCCGCCCAGGCAGCCAGGAAGATCTGGTCGCCAATGTCGGCGACCGCGTGCTCTTCGACACCGACCGCACCAACATCCGCGCCGACCAGCGCCCCGTGCTGGAGCGCCAGGCGCGCTGGATGGGCCAGTATCCGCAGGTCCAGGTGACCGTCGAAGGCCATGCCGACGAGCGCGGCACGCGCGAATACATCCTCGCCCTCGGCCAGCGCCGCGCCAATGCGGCGCGCGACGTGCTGGTGGCGGGCGGCGTCGCCGGCACGCGCATCCAGACCATCAGCTACGGCAAGGACCGCCCGGAGGCGCTCGGCTCCAACGAGCAGGCCTGGGCGCAGAACCGCCGCGCCGTTACCGTCGTTCGCTGACCGCGCGCGGGGGGTGAGGGGGCGTGTCGGCATTTCCGGCTGAGCGCGGGCTTCGGGCCCGCATCCGCATCGCGGCGCTTGTGGCGATGGGGCTCTTCACCCTGGCCGGCCCGGTGGCCGCACAGATGGACAGCCGCGAGGGCATCGCGCTCCAGAACCAGATCCTGCAATTGCGGCAGGAGATGGAGCAGCTGCGCAGCCGCGGCGGTGCCGCACCCGCCGCCCCGGTCAGCCGGGGCGGGGCAGGGGGTGGCGAGCTGGTCGGCCAGCTGCTTGATCGCGTGAACACGCTGGAGGAGGAGGTCCGCCGCCAGCGCGGCCGCGTCGACGTGCTGGAGAACCAGAACCGCCGCCTCGCCGAGGATCTGGAAAAGCTGCGCGGCGACATGGATTTCCGGCTTGGCCAAGGCGGTGGCGGCGCCGCCGCGCCGGCGGGCCGTCCGGCTGCTCCCGCCGCCCCAGCCGGCCCGCCCACCACCAGCACTGGCGCCGCCGCACCCCGCACGCCCGACCGTGCCCTGGCGGAGGGCCAGGCCGCCCTCGGCCGGCGCGACTTCGCCGCCGCCGAGGCCGCGGCGCGTGAGGCGCTGGCCGCGCGCTCCGGCGCGCCCGTGGTCGCGGGCCAGATCCTCCTGGGCGAGGCACTGTCCGGCAAGCGGGACTTCGGCAATGCCGCCATCGCCTTCAACGAGGCCTATACCCGCGCCCGCACCGGCCCCCGCGCCCCCGAGGCGCTGATCGGCCTGGCCGGCGCCTTCCAGGGCCTCGGCAACCGCCGTGAGGCCTGCGACACGCTGAACGACCTGCGCAGCCAGTTTCCCAACCTCTCGGGGGCGATGCTGGAGCGCGCAAACGCGGCGCGGCAGCGAGGGCAGTGCCGGTAGGGCATAACGAGGGGCTCTGCCCCTCGACCCCCTATACGATTCCTGGGGCAAAAACCGCGGGTTCTTGCATCTCCGATGTCGAGTTCGCTGCCCTGATGGAGCCGCTTGGGCCCTTCGCACCGCTGGTTGCGGTGGGCTGTTCCGGCGGGGCGGACAGCCTCGCCCTCACGCGCCTCGCCGATCGCTGGGCGGGGGCGCGCGGCGGCGCCATCCTCGCGCTCATCGTCGAGCACGGCCTCCGCCCGGAAGCCGCCGCGGAAGCCGGGGCCACCGCCGCCGCCCTCACTTCCCGGGGGATCGCCGCGCGCATCCTCCCGCTCGCCCTTCCCCCTGGACCGCGCCTCCAGGAACGCGCCCGCGCCGCGCGCCGCTCCACCCTCCTGGCCGCCTGTCGGGAGGCGGGCACGCCCCACCTCCTGCTCGCCCATCACGCCGAGGACCAGGCGGAAACCATCCTCTTTCGCGCCCTGCGCGGCAGCGGCGCACGCGGGCTGGCCGGCATGGCGCCGGTCTCGGTCGTGGCCGAGGCGCTGATCCTCCGCCCCCTCCTCGGCCAACCAAAGGCTCGGCTCGCGGCCAGCCTGGAGGGTTGGGGCCTCGCCCCGGTCGATGACCCCTCCAATCGCAACCCCCGCTTCGCCCGCGCCCGCCTGCGCGATGCCGGGACCGCGCCCCTGGACACCACGGGCTTCGCCCGCCGCCGCGCCCGCCATGCGGCGGAGGAGGCGGCACGGATCGCGGCCGCGGTGCGGCTGCTGCCCGAGGCCTGCGCCGAGATCGACCCCGCGGCGCTCGGCCGGGACCGCGTGGCGCGCCGGGTCATGGCGGCGCTGATCCGCGCCATCGGCGGCGGCGCATATGCGCCTGCCGAGGCCGCGGTCGCCGCCCTGCTCGAGCGCGGCAGGGGCACGCTCGGCGGGGCGCGCTGGCTCGGTGGTGGCCGCTGGCTGGTGCGCGAGGCCGCGACCGGCGGATGGGACCCCGCAACCGCCCTCTGGGATGGGCGCTTCCGCTGCCCGCCCCCGCCCAAGGGCTTTCACCTCAGCCCGCTGGGCGCCATGGCGTCGGGCTTCCGTGGCCGGTTCCGCCACCTCCCTGCCGCCGCGCTGGCCGCGCTGCCAGCCTTGCGGCGCGACCATGATGGAAAGCTGGCCCTGGTGCCCCATCTGTCCTACGGTGCTTGGGAATCAGCGCCTTTCTTTCCGCTGCACTTCGCGCCGCTCGCCGGGCCCGTCACGGAATGTCACCCGCCCGGGTGATTTTCCTGATCCCCGGGCATTCTCTCGGGGGGCGTTGACACCATGTTCACCAAGTGCCGGCTCAATGCCCGGCGAAGGGGAATGCGACACGTGAGCAATTTCGGCCGCAACCTGGCCTTGTGGGTGATTGTAGCGCTGCTGCTGGTGGCGCTGTTCAACCTGTTCCAGCCCTCGGGCCAGAGCAGCCGCGCCCAGATGCAGGTGGCCTACAGCGACTTCCTGAACGAAGTGAATGCGGGCCATGTCCGCGATGTGGTGATCCAGGGGCGCACCGTCTCGGGCCAACTGACCGATGGCCGCAGCTTCTCGACCTTCACGCCGGAAGACCCGGCGATGATCTCCAAGCTGACCGAGAAGGGCGTGCGCGTCGTGGCCCGCCCGGAGGAGAGCGAGGTCAACCCGCTCTTCCAGATCCTGATCAGCTGGTTCCCGATGCTGCTGCTGATCGGCGTCTGGATCTTCTTCATGCGCCAGATGCAGGGCGGCGGCGGGCGCGCCATGGGCTTCGGCAAGTCCAAGGCCAAGCTGCTGACCGAAAAGCATGGTCGCGTGACCTTCGAGGACGTGGCCGGCATCGACGAGGCCAAGGCCGAGCTCGAGGAGATCGTGGACTTCCTGCGCGACCCCGCGAAGTTCCAGAAGCTGGGCGGCAAGATCCCGAAGGGCGTGCTGCTCGTCGGCCCGCCCGGCACCGGCAAGACGCTGCTCGCCCGCTCCATCGCGGGTGAGGCGAATGTGCCCTTCTTCACCATCTCCGGCTCCGACTTCGTCGAGATGTTCGTGGGCGTGGGCGCGTCGCGCGTGCGTGACATGTTCGAGCAGGGCAAGAAGAACGCGCCCTGCCTGATCTTCATCGACGAAATCGACGCGGTGGGCCGCAATCGTGGCGCGGGCCTCGGCGGCGGCAATGACGAGCGCGAGCAGACGCTGAACCAGATGCTGGTCGAGATGGACGGCTTCGAGAGCAATGAGGGCGTCATCATCATCGCGGCCACCAACCGGCCGGACGTGCTGGACCCCGCTTTGCTGCGCCCCGGCCGCTTCGACCGCCAGGTGGTGGTGCCGAACCCGGACGTGAACGGGCGCGAGAAGATCCTGCGCGTGCATATGCGGAAGGTTCCCCTCGCCTCGGATGTGGACCCCAAGACCATCGCCCGCGGCACGCCCGGCTTCTCGGGCGCCGACCTCGCCAACCTCGTGAACGAGGCGGCCCTGCTCGCCGCCCGCACCAGCCGCCGCACTGTCGGCATGGCCGAGTTCGAGGCCGCGAAGGACAAGGTGATGATGGGGGCGGAGCGCCGCAGCCTCGTCATGTCCGAGGATGAGAAGAAGATGACCGCCTATCACGAGGCGGGCCACGCGCTGGTCGCGATGCATGAGCCGGAATGCGACCCCGTCCACAAGGCGACGATCATCCCGCGCGGCCGTGCGCTGGGCCTGGTGATGAGCCTGCCCGCGGGTGACCGCTACTCCAAGCACAAGTCCAAGATGAAGGCCGAGCTCGCCATGGCGATGGGCGGCCGCGTCGCGGAGGAGGTGGTGTTCGGCGCGGACAAGGTCAGCAACGGCGCCTCGGGCGACATCAAGATGGCCACCAACATGGCCCGCATGATGGTCACCGAATGGGGCATGTCCGACAAGATCGGCATGGTCGCCTATGGCGAGAACAGCCAGGAGGTCTTCCTCGGCCATTCCGTCACCCAGTCGAAGAACCTCTCGGAAGAGACAGCGCGGATCATCGACAGCGAAATCCGCGGCATCATCGACAAGGCCTATGCCCGCGCCACGCAGATCCTCACCGAGAATCGCGAGGAGCTGGAGCGGCTGGCCAAGGGCCTGCTGGAATACGAGACCCTCTCGGGCGACGAGATCCGCACGGTCCTGCGTGGCGAGCCGGTGGTGCGCAACCGCCCCGATGAGCCGACCTCCGCCGGGCGCGGCAGCGTGCCGAGCGCCGGCCGCAATCCGCGCCCCGATACCGGCGGCGGCCTGAATCCCCAACCGGTGGGGTGATGTCTTCCGAGTGGCTGGAGCCCTTGGCCCTGTTGCAAGGGCCGACGGCCTTCACCGCGATGCGTGATGGGCTCGCCCTGCCTTTGCAGGGCGGGCCCTTTGCGTTTTCGCTGGTGCGTGACCCCGCCGGCACCATCATCCCCCCGCCCGAGGACCACCCGGCGCTGGAGCGGCTGACCCGGCCCTTGCAACCCTTCGCCGGCATCGAACGCCACCGCGCGCGCCCCCTCGTCATGGGCATCGTGAACTGCACGCCGGACAGCTTCTCGGGCGATGGCACCACGCAGGAGGCCGCGATCCGCCAGGGCCACGCCATGCTGGAAGCCGGCGCCGATATCCTGGACATCGGCGGCGAGAGCACCCGCCCCGATGCGGCACCCGTGACCCCGGAGGAGGAGCAGGCGCGCATCCTCCCCGTGATCCGCGCCCTGGCCAAGGCCGCGCCGGTCAGCGTGGACACGCGCCATGCCCGGACCATGGCTGCGGCGCTGGAGGCTGGAGCCGAGATCGTGAACGATGTGAGCGCGCTGCGGCATGACCCCGATGCACTCCGCATCGTCGCCCAGGCGCGCTGCCCGGTCATCCTGATGCACATGCGCACGCTCGATCCGCGCACCATGCAGCAGGAGGTCCATTACGAGGATGCGGCACTCGAAGTCGCGCGCTTCCTGGAAGGGCGGGTCGCGACGCTGGAGGCACTCGGCATTCCACGCGGCCGCATCTGCGTGGATCCGGGCCTGGGCTTCGGCAAGCGGGTGGAGGACAATCTTACGCTCATCGCGCGGCTGCCGCTGCTGGCCAATCTGGGCTGCACCATCCTGGTCGGCGCTTCGCGCAAATCCTTCATCGGGCGCATCAGCGGCGTGGCCGAGGCCGGCCAGCGCCAGGCCGGCAGCCTTGCCATGGCCCTGGCGGCGGCGGCCCAGGGCGCCCATATCCTGCGCGTCCATGATGTGCCAGAGACGGTGCAGGCGCTGAAATGCGCCGAGGCGCTGGCCGCCGGGTTCGAAGAGGGCTGACGATGACCGATTGGCTGCCCCTCGGGGGTTTTTTCCTGGCCTGCTTCGCCACCGCCTGCTCGGGGGCCGTCTTCACGCCCGGCGCCTGGTATGAGGGGCTGAAGAAGCCCTGGTGGCGGCCACCCAACTGGCTCTTCGGGCCCGCCTGGGGCGTGCTCTTCATCATGATCGCCTTCAGCGGCTGGTTGGTCTGGCAGGAGGCAGGGTTCGGGCTCGCCATGGTGCTCTATGGCGTGCAGCTCGTGCTGAATTTCCTCTGGTCCGCCTTCTTCTTCGGCATGAAGCGTCCGGACTACGCGCTGTATGACCTGATGGCGCTGTGGGTCGCGATCCTGGCCTGCATCATCGTCTTCGCGCCGATCAGCACATGGGGCATGGCGCTGATGATCCCCTACCTCGCCTGGGTGACCTTCGCGGGCTGGTTGAACTACACGATGCTCCAGCTGAACGGCCCGCGCCCGGCCTGAAGGGCCGCAACGCCCGGCAGCGGGCCGCGTTCGTCCTTGTGAAACACCTCACAAGGAAACCCCGATGCCAACCCGCCACGCCCTCGCGGCCCTGCATTTCCTCGCGACACCGGGCCTCGCCTATACCCAGGCGCTCTCCAGCGGCGTCACGGCCATGGTTCAGGAGAAGTTGCAGCAGGCTGGCGTCTATGCCGGCCGCGCCGATGGCGTCTGGGGCCCCGAGAGCCAGGCGGCGCTGGAGCGCTTCCAGCAGACGCGCAACCTCCAGGTGACGAGGCAGCTCAACCAGGCCACGGCCGCCACACCGGCGGTGCAGGAGCCGGTGAGCCCCGGCGTCATCCGCAATGTGCAGCAGCGCCTGCGCGCGCTCGGCTTCTACCGGGGCGGCGTGGATGGGCTCTGGGGTGCGGGCACCCAGGCATCACTGGAACGCTTCCAGCAGGGCAGGCGGCTGCAGCCCACCGGGCAGGTCAATCCGCTGACCTCGCAGGCGCTGGGCATCGATCCCAACCCGCCGGCCACCCGCACGCGTTAGGCCTTGATGAGGCGCATGGCGAAGAAGCCGTCCATTCCCTGGTCGGGCCGGGTCCGCAGGTAGCCTCCCTCGGTCGCGCCGATGGAGGGCAATTCCTCGCCCCGGATCGGATCGAGCCGCAGCCCGTCGGGGATATGCGCCAGATGCGCCTCACCTTCCTCGGCCTGGAGCGAGCAGGTGGCGAAGACCAGCCGCCCGCCCGGTTTGAGCAGGCGGGAGGCCGCCACCAGCAGGTTGCGCTGCTGGGCGGCGAGCACGGCCACATCCTTGGCGCGCTTGAGGTGCGGCACGTCCGGGTGGCGGCGGATGGTGCCTGTCGCGGTGCAGGGCGCGTCGAGCAGGACGGCATCGAACAGCGCCTCGGGCTTCCAGCCGATCACGTCGCTGTTCACGAGGTCCGGCGTGAGCTTCAGGCGGGCCATGTTCTCGCGCAGGCGGGGCATGCGCATGGCCTCGCGCTCGACGGCGACGACACGCGCGCCGGTGGCGGCGAGCTGCGCCGTCTTGCCGCCCGGGGCCGCGCAGAGATCGGCCACCAGCTCCCCAGCCCGCACGCCGAGCAGCCGCGCGGGCAGGCTGGCCGCGGCGTCCTGCGCCCAGAGCTCGCCCGCCGCGAAGCCCGGCAATTCCGTGATGCGCGTGCCGGCGGGCATGCGCGCCGTGCCGGTCGGCAGCAGGATTGCGCCCTCAGGCGGCGTGGCGCCGGGCTTCAGCGAGAGATCGAGCGGCGCTTCCTGCCGATGCGCCGTGGCGATGGCGCGCACGGCAGCGCCATGCGCCGCGTGCCAGGAGGTCCAGAGCCAGGTGGGCGTGTCCAGACGCTCGGCGTCCAGCTCCTCCAGCGCGCGCGCCCCATGCTCGGCCACGCGGCGCAGCACGGCATTGACCAAGCCGGCCAGCGGGCGCGGTACCAGCGAGACCGCTGCGGATACGGCCGCATGCGGGGGCGTGCCCAGCAGCAGCAACTCCGCCGCGCCGATCCGCAGCGCGCGCAGGGCCGGGGCGGGCGGTGCGCGGCGGAGAAAGGGCTCCATGACAGCATCCAGGCTGCCCAGGCGGCGCAGCACGGCCGCCGCGATGCGGTGCCCCGCCGCCTTGTCGCGCGGCTCGACCGAGCCGGGCACGCCGTCCAGCGCCTCCTCCAGCGCGCGGTGCTGTTCCAGCACGGATTCCAGCAGGGCGTCGGCGACGCGGCGGGCGGGTGAGATGCTCATCAGGCGCTTTATGGCCGTGCCCGCCCCCCCGTGCTAGACGCGCGGCGACATGTCGACCCTCGCCCTCCGCACGGACCGCTGGATCAGCGGCGTCAGCGCCCGCGCCCAGGCCTGGCCGCGCCTCGCGCTGGTGCTGCTCTGCCTCGCCCTCTTCCTGCCCGGATTCTTCGTGACGCCGGCGACGGATCGCGACGAGAGCCGCTTCTCCCAGGCGACGCGCCAGATGGTGGAGACGGGCGACTACATCCACATCCGCGTGGGCGACGAGGAGCGGAACAAGAAGCCCGTCGGCATCCATTGGGCGCAGGCGACCAGCGTCCACCTGCTGGAGGCCGTGGGCCTCGGCAGCCGGCGGGATATCTGGGCCTATCGTATCCCCTCGCTGCTGGGTGCGATCCTGGCGGTGCTCGCCACCTTCCAGTTCGGCCGCGTCCTGGTCGGCCGCCGCGCGGCTCTGCTGGCCGCCGCCATGCTGGCCGGCTGCATGGTGGTGATGGTGGAGGCGCATATCGCCAAGACCGATGCCGCGTTGCTCGCCACCATCACCGCCGCCATGGGCCTGTTCGGTGCGGCCTATATCCGGCCCGCGCAATTCACCACCCGCCATGCCGCCGCCTTCTGGGTGATCCTGGGCGTGGGCGTGCTGCTCAAGGGGCCCATCGCACCCATGGTGCCGCTGCTGGCTGGCCTCACGCTCGCCATCTCCGACCGGGGCGCGCCCTGGTTCCGCGCGCTGCGGCTGCATTGGGGCCTGCCGCTCATGCTGCTGATGGTGCTGCCCTGGATGGTCGCCATCGGCCTCGCCACCGAGGGGCGCTTCTTCACACAGGCCATCGGCGACGACATGCTGGGCAAGGTGGGTTCGGGCGATGAGAAGCATTGGGGCCCGCCGGGCTTCTATCTGCTGAGCTTCCTGATCGCGGCCTTCCCGGCGGGCTTCCTCGTGGTGCTGGCCGCCAGCACCGCCTGGGCGCAGCGCCGCCAGCCCGTCACGCGCTTCCTGCTGGCCTGGATCGTGCCGACCTGGCTCGTCTTCGAGGCGGTGGCGACCAAGCTGCCGCACTACACCATGCCGACCTATCCCGCGCTGATGCTGCTGGGTGCCATGTGGGCGATGGACCCGCTGCGGCGCGAGCCGCCGCGCTGGCTGGTGCGCGCCATGAAGGGCGCCGTGGCGGGCGTCGCCTTCGGCATCGGCATTGTCGCTCTCGCCGTGCCCTGGTTCGTCACGCGGCATGAGCCGCTGGGCGCGTTGCTCGCGCTGCCCTTCGCGGCGCTTCTCACCTGGCTGGTCTGGCGCGAGATGGGCCGGGCGCAATGGGCGCGCGCCGCGGTACTCGGCGTGGTCGCGGTCATCCCGCTCTATGCCAGCATCATGCAGTTCACCTTCCCGCGCATCGAGGCGCTGTGGATCGCGCCCCGCCTGGAAGCGGTTCTGGCGCGCGAGGCGCCCGGCCTCGATCCCGCGCAATTCGGCATCACGAGCCATGCCGAGCCCTCCACGCTCTTCCACATCGGCGGCGCGCTGCGCCTGCTGCGCCGGGGCGAGGATGCGGCCCGCTTCCTGGCCGAGCGCCCGGGCCGCGTCGTCGCCGTCGGCAACCGCGCGCTGGATGATTTCAACCGCGAGGCCGCAACACTCGGCCTCACGCCGCGCGAGATCGGTCAGGTCGCGGGCTTCAACTACACGCGCGGGCGGCCCATCACGCTCAGCCTCTTCAAGGTCACGACCCCATGATTGATCTCGTCACCTCCTGGGTGGCCGCCGCCGGCTATATCGGCGTCTTCGGGCTGATGTTCCTCGAGAACCTGTTCCCGCCCATCCCCTCCGAACTCATCATGCCCTTCGCCGGCTTCGCGGCGGCGCGGGGCGAGTTGTCGCTGCTGCTGGTGATCGTGGCGGGCGTGGTCGGCACGCTGGTGGGCAATGTGGTGTGGTTCGAACTGGCCCGCGCCTTCGGCGCCGAGCGCACGCGCCGCCTTTGCGAAAAATACGGCCGCTGGATCGGCGTGCTGCGCGAGGACCTGGACAAGGCGGAAGCGACGCTGCGCCGCTGGGGTCCGCTCGCGGTGTTCCTGGGCCGCATGATGCCGGGCATCCGTACCGTCATCTCCATCCCGGCCGGCCTGATCGAGATGCCGCGCACGGTGTTCTACGCCTGGACGGCGCTGGGCAGCACCATCTGGGTCGGTGCGCTCGCCTTGCTCGGTTACATTCTGGAAGAGGGCTACCAGCACATCGAGGGTTATGTGGACCCGATCGGCAAGGTGCTGGTGGTGCTGGTGGCGGGGCTCTTCCTCTGGCAGGTCATCCGCATCTGGACGCGCAAGCCGCCGGCAGCCTGACGGTTACATTCGAAGGACTTTTTTTCTTGCCCGCGCGGGGTCCGCGCGGGCCTATGGGCCATTCGGATTGGATGGACTCATGAAGCTGATCCTGCCCCGTCGCCTTTTCCTCGCCGCGCCCGCCGTGGTCACGCTGCCTGCCGCCGCGCAGATCGCGCGCACGCCGGCGCAGATGGAGGGGCCCTACTACCCACGCGCCATCCCCGCCGATGCGGATGACGACCTGCTGCGCGTCGCGGGCCAGGCGCGCGCGGCACGCGGGCAGACGCTGCTGCTGGGCGGCGTCGTCCGCGGGCGTGACGGCGCGCCGATGGCCGGCGCCCGGGTCCAGATCTGGCAGGCCGATGCCACGGGCATCTACCTCCATCCCCGCGATGCACGCTTCGCCGAGCGCGATGCGGGCTTCCAGGGCTATGGCGCCACGCGGACCACCGAGGGCGGGACCTACGGCTTCCGCACCATCCGCCCCGGGCTTTATCCGGGCCGCACGCCGCATATCCATATGCGCGTCACCTCGCCCGACGGGCGGCAGGAACTGACCACCCAGGCCTATTTCCCGGACGTGCCCGGCAATGACCGGGATTTCCTGCTGCGCTCGCTGTCCGGCGCGGATCGCGCGCTGCTGATGGTCGAGCTCACGCCCATGGATGACGGCGCGCGCGCCCGCTTCGACATCGTGCTGGGCTGAGCCGCGCTCACGCCTCGCGCGTGTAGCGGAAGTTGCAATGGGTGGCGCCGCCCATGATGGTCTGCGTGCGTTCCAGCTTGAGCTTGGGGTCATAGCCCTCGCACAGCGCGCCGTCGCGGTTGCAGGATAGCACGGCGCCAAGCTTGCCGAGCCCCATCTCGCGATAGCTCTCGGCGTAGCGGCAGCGCGTGACGTTGAAGTCGTAGTGGTTCTCGTCCTGGCGCAGCACCTCGATGCGCAACGCGTCATCCAGCTTCCAGCGCTCCATCGCATCGGCGAAGTGCTGGATGCTGGGCGTCTGCGTCGTGGCGGCGATGGCCGCCCCCGCCTGGCGGGCCAGCTTCACGATGGCGCGGGAGAGGATCTCCGTCGCCTGTTCCTCGCCCAGCGTGGCGGCCATCTCCTCGAAGATGCCCTTGGCGAAGGCGGCTTCGATGCGGCGTTGCTCGAGAACGGAGAGGGTCATGCAGGGCTCCTGCCGGGGGTTGCGGGCGCAAGCTTGCCCGAGCTTCGCGGCGCTGCCCATCCGCCGCTTGCCCGCCCGCGCGGCGCGGGCCAGCATGCGGCCGCTATTGCAGGAGAGATCATGTCGGCCACGCAAATCGCCCGTGCGGGCGGGTTTCGCTTCATCCCCGGCGTCTACCAGTATTCGGCCGGCGTCGCCGCCGAGCCCGGCTTCCGGCTGGAGCGCGTGCGCTTCGCCGAGCCCGTGCCGATGGCCGAGGGCTTCGCGCGCATCGCCGCCGTGCTGGAAGCGGCCGGACGGCCGAAGCAGGCCTTCGCGGCCTGCGAGTTGCGCTCGCCCGCCCCCTTTACTGAAGCCGGGTTCGAGGCCTTCAACCGCGAATACGGCGCGGTGCTGACGGAATGGGGCATCTTCCAGGACGGGCTGAACCCGATCGCGCGCAGCAATGTCTGCCCCGAGCTGCACAAGCCTGCTTCGCCCAGCTTCCACGCCTTCACCTTCACCGTGGCCGAAGCGGCGGCCGCCCCCTCCTTCGTCGTCGCCGGCAGTGGGGAATCGGCCGAGGGCAAGGGCACCTACCGCGACAACACCGTGGCCCTGGGCGATCTCTCGCCCGCCGGCATGCGCAAGAAGGCGCAATGGGTGCTGGGCGAGATGGAGCGGCGGATGGCGGCACTCGGCTTCACCTGGGCCGAGACGACGGGCGTGCAGGCCTATACCGTGCATGACCTGCATCCCTTCCTGGCCGATGAGCTGGTGGCGCGCGGCGCCGCGCGGCACGGGCTGACCTGGCAGTTCTGCCGCCCGCCGGTGGTGGACCTGGAATACGAGATGGATTGCCGCGGCGTGTTCCATGAGCGGGTCCTGCCCATGATCTGATCGGCTTTGCTGGTTTTTCTGCGACTTTCTCCCTGCTGGCGAAAATGGACCGGACAAACCTATTGACCTTGGCGCAGCAAGGCGGAGCATGGGGCTTCTTCGCAAGGAACCCCCGATGTCCAAGATCACCCGCCGCGCCGCTGGATTGGCCTTGTTGGCCGCGCCCAGCCTGGCACGAGCCCAGGCGCCCTGGGCGCCCACCCAGACCATCCGGGTGATCGTCCCCTTCACGCCTGGCGGCACGATGGACACGGTGGTGCGGCCCGTGCAGCAGATTCTGCAGCAGGATCTCGGCCAGCCCATCATCATGGAGCACCGCCCGGGGGCGGCAACGGTCATCGGCACGCAGGAGGTGATGCGCGCCGCCCCCGATGGCCACACCATGATCATGATCGCGAACAGCTTCGCGGCGAACATCACGCTGCGCCCGAGCATGCCCTACAACTCGCTGCGGGATTTCGCGCCGCTCGCGATGGCCACCGTGGTGCCGCATGTGCTGGTGGTGCACCCCTCCGTCGCGCGGGATTTCCCGGCCTTCCTCGCCGCCGGGCGCCGGGCGGGTGCGAACCTCGCCTTCGGCTCCTACGGTATCGGCACGTCCAACCATCTGGGCGGCGAGCAGTTCCGCGAGTTGACCGGCATCAGCGCGACCCATGTGCCCTATAACGGCGCGCCCCAGGCCTATACGGATTTGATCGGCGGGCGGCTGCAATTCATGTTCGCGAACCTGCCCGATGTGATCCAGCCCGCCCAGGCCGGCCAGATGCGCCCCATCGCCATCTCGGCCGAGCGGCGCGTCAAGGAATTGCCGGATGTGCCGACCATGGCGGAGCTGGGCTTCCCGCTCGTGCTCTCCGATAGCTGGTTCGGCCTGATCACCCGCGCCGATGTGCCGGCCCCGGCGCGCGCGCGTCTGGAAGCAGCCTGGCTCGCCGCCCTCAACCGGCCCGAGGTAAAGGGCCGGCTGGAGGAGTTGGGCTTCACCGTGCTGGCGAAGCCCGGCACGGAATTCGCCGCCGAGATCCGCCGCTACACCGACACCTACGCGCAGGTCATCCGCGCCAACAACATCCGCGTGGAGTAGGCCGCATGAGCACGCCGCTGGAACACATCTTCGTCGAGGGGCAGTGGAAGGTCGCGGCCCCGCTTTCGCCCGCCGTGAAGGTGGGCAACCTCATGTTCATCTCGGGCATCCCCGCCTATGACGAGAAGGGTGCCATCGCGGTCGGCGATTTCCCCGCGCAGATGAAGCAGACCATGGCGACCATCACCGGCATCCTCGCCAGTGTCGGCGCCGGCTGGGACCGCGTGGCGAAGGTGAATGTGCTGCTGACGCGGCGCGAGGATTTCGAGGAGATGAACCGGATCTACGCGGCGCATTTCCCGGATGGGAAATATCCCGCGCGCACCACCGCCATCGTCTATTCCCTGCCGCGCCCGAATTTCCTGCTGGAGATCGAGTGCGTGGCGGTGCTGGATTAACCCCGCGGCAGCCAGCGATACCCGGCCATGCCGGCGAGCAGGCACAGCGCCATGAGGGCGAAGCCGGCGCGGTAGCCGGCCTCGCCGCTGCCCACCGCGCCCACCGCCCAGCCCACCAGCGCCGGCAGCAGCGCCGAGCCCAGCACCTGCGCGAGATTCACCGTGGTCACGCCGCGCCCGACCAGCGCCTCCGGGAAGAGCGCCCGCCCCTGCGTCACCAGCAGGATGGAATAGGCCGAGAAGAAGCAGCACAGCATCAGCAGCGTGATGGCAGGCCAGAGCGGCAGCCCGGGCCAGAGGGCCAGCGCGAGCAAGGTCGCGACCACCGTTCCTGCCGAGGTCAGCACCGCCGCATCCCGCCCCAGCAGCCGCTCCAGCGGCGGCACCGCCAATTGCCCGGCCGGCACGGCGAGCCCCATGGCGAGGATCACGCTGCCCCGCGCCGCCGCATCGAGCCCATGCACGTCGAACAGGTAGGGCCCGGCCCAGAGCGCCAGCAGCGTCGCCATCGCCGCATAGGCGAATGTGTGCAGCGAGAGGATGCGCGGCAGGCCCGGCGTGCCCCAGACGGTGAGCTGCCCGGCCAGCACCTGACCCAGTGATTCCCGCGCCACCACGCGCGGCGGCGCATCGGGCGGATCATCCGCCGCGAAGCGCCACCAGATCAGCCCCACCACCAGCATCAACGCGGCCGAGAGCAGGAAGGCGCCGCGCCAGCCGAGCAGACCCGCCATGACGGCGAGCGGCGCGCCGGCGGCCAGGATGCCAGCATTGCTCCAGGCGAAGATGGAGCTGAGCGCCCGCGTCAGCCCGGGCCCCTTGTGCCAGCGGCCCGTGAGGAAGACCGCCGCCATGAAGCTCGCCCCGCAACCGAGGCCCAGCAGGAAGCGCGCGGCCAGGAATTGCGCGCCATCCTGCGCCAGCGCCTGGGCCGCCGCGCCCAGAACGGCGAGGCCGGTGAGCCAGGAGACGAGCCGCCGCGGGCCAATGCGGTCCAGCAGCACGCCGACCGGAATCTGCGCCACCATGAGCGCGCCGAAGAAGGCGGTGTTCGCCGCGCCCAGAGCGGCCGGGCCCATGCCGAGATCCACGGCCAATTCGGGCGCGATGACGCCGACCGCGGCCCGATGGAATTGCGAAGCGCCGGTCATGGCGGCCAGCGCCACGCCGACGCGGGCGGCAGAATTCATTCTTCCCGCCCCTCAGGCGCGTCACGCCTGAGACGTGCCTTCGGCATGACGCGGGCCGCGTCCGCGGCCCTTGGCTTCGCGGCATGAGCGGCGGCGCCCATTCGGGCGCTCGGCCCTGCGGGCCCTGCCGACAAGCCTTCGGCCTTGGGCCTCACAGCGCCATGCCGAATTCTGCGGCAAGCGCCCGCGCGCCCTCGGGTGTGCAGGTGAGGCGGCGGCGTTGCAACGTGTCCGTCGCATCCGGCTCGATGCGGGTGAGCCAGTGGCGGCGCAGCATCATCGCCGTGATTTCGCGCCCCAGCCCGCCTGAAAGATGCGGCCGCCGCTCGGACCAATCCATGCAGTCACAGGCGAAGCGCGGCGCGCGCCGGGCCGCCGGCAGGTCCACGCCGAGGGCCGCGAGCCGCGCATCGCCCGCCCCGGTCAGCGCCCAGCCGCCAGCTGCGGCCGCGATCCAGCCATCGCCGGTCAGTCGCTCATGCAGCTGCACGCCTAGGCGCCCGGCGAGATGGTGCCAGCACAGCCGGCCCTGGCGGAAGGCCTCGCCATGCGGCCAGGATTTGCGGGGGGCTGGTCTGCGGCAGCGCGATCAGCGTTTCGAGTGCCGCCGCCACCTCCTCGCCCGCCAGGCGATGGTAGCGGTGGCGGCCCTGGGCGTGCACGTCGATGAGGCCCGCCTCGGCCAGCGCCTTCAGCTGCTGGCTGGCCGCCGCCGCGCCGATGCCGGCCACGCGCGCCAATTCGCCCGCCGTCAGCGCCTCGCCCGGGAGCAGGGCCTGGAGCATGGCGGCGCGGGATGGGTCGCCGATCAGGGCGGCGATACTGGCGAGGTTGGGCATGTGGGGCTCGGCTTCACGGCTTCGGAAGCTACCGCACCACAGGCGGCGATGTTTCGGAACCCGCCGAACCCTCGCGCCCCAGGCACTTTCCCGGCAGGATGGCGGGATGCGCCGTCTCCTCCCGCTCGTGCTCCTGCTGTTGGCCAGCCCGGCCTTCGCCTCCGAACTCAAGATCGCCAGTTGGAACATCGCCTGGCTGACGCTGCGCCCCGCCAATGACCCTGACCTGCCGCGTGGCCTGACACCCCGCCAGCCGGGCGATTTCACGCTGCTCGCCGAATACGCCCGCCGCCTGGATGCGGATGTCGTGGCCCTGCAGGAAGTGGACGGGCCCGAGGCCGCGGCGCGCATCTTCCCGCCGCGCGACTATGTCTTCTTCTTCCCCGATGAGCGCGACATCCAGCGCACCGGCTTCGCCGTGAAGCGCAGCCTGCGCGCCATCCGCAACGCCGACCTGGCGGAGCTGGACCTGGCGCCCAATGCCCGCTTCTCGCAGCGGCGCGGCACCGACATCACGATCGAGCAGGATGGGCGGATGCTGCGGCTGCTTTCGGTGCATCTGAACGCCGGCTGCCGCGAAGGGCCAATGGACCCCGGCCGCGGGCGCGAATGCGACAACCTTGCCCGCCAATCCGAGGTGCTGGCCGGCTGGGTCGCGGCCCGCCGGGGCGAGGGAGCGGCCTTCGCCATCCTGGGCGACTTCAACCGCCGCATGCCCGATGCGCGCGACGACATGCTGGTGCAGCTGACGCGCGCGGCACCGCTCATGCGCGTGAACGAGGGCGTCTCCAACCCTTGCTGGTCCGATGCGCGGGGCGGGCGGCCCTTCATCAGCCACATCTTCCTGGGCGGGCCGGCGCAGCGCTGGCTGGTGCCGGGCAGCCTGCGCGTGATGGTCTATGCCGAGCGCGAACCCGCCATGCGGGACCGGCTTTCGGACCATTGCCCGGTCAGCCTCCGCATCAGGATGAACTGAGTTGCACATCTTCCTCCGCGTCACCCTGCCGCTCGCCTTCGTGAATGTGCTGAACCAGGCAAGCCGGGCGATGCTGGCGGTGATCGGCCCGCTGCTGGCGCTGGAATTCTCGCTTTCCGCCTCCGATCTCGGGCTGCTCGCGGCGGTGCTCTTCGTGGCTTATGCGGGCGCGCAGATGCCAGTCGGCGTGGCGCTGGATCGCTATGGCGCGCGGCGCGTGCAGACGGCGCTGGCCGCACTTTCGGGGGTCGCCTTCCTGATCTGCGCGCTGGCCGATGGCGTGGTCATGCTGGGCATCGGGCGGTTCCTCACGGGCATCGGGATCGCGGCCGGGCTGATGGCGATGCTCAAGGCCAACACGCAATGGTTCCCCAAGGCGCGCGTGGCCGCGATGACGGGCAGCGGCATCTTCATCGGAGGCCTGGGCGGCATGATGGCGACGCTGCCCTTGCAGGCGATGCTGCCGCTGGTGGGCTGGCGGGGCGGCTTCGCCGTGCTGGCGGTGATGTCCTTCTTGATCGCCCTCTGGATCTGGCTCTCGGTGGCCGACGCGCCGCCCGGCCATGTCCGCCCCAAGACGCGCGGCCTGGTGAGCGAGGTGAAGGCCTTCGGGCCGATCTTCACGCACCCCTATTTCGTGCGCTTCGTGCCGGCCATCATCGTGCTGTCGGGGCTGAACTTCGTCTATCAGGGGCTCTGGGCCGGCCCCTGGCTGCGCGATGTGGCGGGCTTCGATGCGGAGGCGCGCGCCATCGTCCTCTTCGCCTATGCCTGCGGCATGGCTGGCGGCAGCCTCGGCAACGGTCAGGCGGCGAGCTTCTTCCAGGCGCGCGGCCATTCGCCCATGCTGGTGCCCTGCATCGCCATGGGCGTGCAGATCACGCTGCAGGCGCTGCTGGTCTTCCACCCGCCGATGAGCCTCTGGGCGCTCTGCCTCGTCTGGTTCGTCTTCGCCTATTCGGGCTCCGCCGGGCCCATGGGCTATGCCGCCGTGGGCCAGCGCTTCACGGCCGAATTCGCGGGGCGTGTGGCGACGGCGATCAATGGCTCCATGCTCGTCATGGTTTTCATCCTGCAATACGTGATCGGCGTCATCATCGATTTCTGGCCGCGCACCGCCGCGGGCGGCTGGGATTCGGCGGGGTATTTCTGGGCGATGGGCGGCACGCTGGCGCTCCAGGGCTTCACCATCCTCTGGGCCTGGCGGCTCCATGCATTCCGAAGGGGAGCAATGGCATGAACATCGCGGAGCTCGACATCGACGTCGAGAAGACCCTCGCGCGCTATCGGGTCGAGGCGGGCAAGGGTTTCCGTCTGAAGAAGCACGATCCGGGTGATACGGCGGGCCTCAAGCTCGGCAAGGAGGATGCGGCCGAGCTGCTGCAATACGGTGTGGACCGGCTGAGCGCGCAACAGGACAAGCTCTACGCGCAGGACCGCTGGTCGGTGCTCTGTCTGTTCCAGGCCATGGACGCGGCGGGCAAGGACGGCACGATCAAGCACGTCTTCTCCGGCCTCAATCCGCAGGGCTGCCATGTGGTGAGCTTCAAGCAGCCGGGGCCTGTCGAGCTCGATCACGACTTCCTCTGGCGGCATGTGACGGCGCTGCCGATGCGCGGGCAGATCGGGATTCACAATCGCAGCTGGTACGAGGAGGTGCTGGTGGCGCGCGTGCATCCGCGCGTACTGGCGAGCCAGAAGCTGCCCGAGGCGCTGGTCACCAGGCAGATCTGGGATGAGCGGCTGGAGGATATCGCCGGCTTCGAGCAATACCTGGCGCGGCAGGGCGTGGTGGTGCTGAAATTCTTCCTCAACGTCTCGAAGGCGGAGCAGAAGAAGCGCTTCCTCGCGCGGCTGGACGAGCCGGAGAAGAACTGGAAGTTCAGCGCGAGCGACGTGGCCGAGCGCCGCCATTGGGACACCTACATGGACGCCTATGAGCGCGCGATCCGCGCCACCGCCACGCCGCACAGCCCCTGGTATGTGGTGCCGGCGGACAACAAGTGGTTCACCCGCCTCCTCGTGGTGGCCGCCATCAACCGCGCGTTGAAGGGGTTGAAGCTGCATTACCCGGTCGTGACGGAAGCCCAGCGCGCGGCGCTGGCGGAAGCGCGGGTCGCGCTCGGATGACGCTGTATTTCGGCTATGGCTCCAACCTCGACGCGGTGGACTGGAACGCCTTCTGTGAGCGCTGGGGTTTTCGCGATGCGAAACTCGCACCCATCTCGACGGCGTTGCTGCTCGATTGCGAACTGGTCTTCGATCACTACGCCGCCACGCGGCGCGGCGGCGCGCTGAACCTGCGGGAACGCGCCGGCCAGGCCGTGGAGGGCGTGGTGTTTCACGCCAATGCGGCGGCGCTCTACGCGCTGGACCGCAAGGAGGGTGCGCCTGCCCATTACCAGCGCCTGCTGCGCCATGCGGTGCTGCCCGATGGCAACGTCGTCCCGGTGATGACCTATGCCGCGCCGAGCCAGAGCTTCCAGCGGCCGCATGGCGACTATCTCGGCGTTGTGCGCCGCGGCCAGGTGGCGCATGGCATCGCGCATGCGATGATGGAGGCGGCCGCACGCGATGTGGCGCCGCCGCTGACCATCCGGCACCTCTTCGTCTACGGCACGCTGATGCGGGGCGAGGCGAATGCGCACCATCTTGAGGGCGTGGCCCGCACCGCGGGCAGCGTGGCCGGCTGCCTGCATGATTGCGGCGCCTATCCCGCGCTGAGCCTTGATGCGGGCGAGGTACAGGGGGAGGTGGTGGAGTTGCCGCTGGAGCGCCTGGCCGGGATGGACGCGCTGGAGGGCAGCGAGCCTGGTGGCGCGCCGGGCGGGATGTATCGCCGCAGCGTGTTGCCGGTGCGGGTGGCGGCCGGCGTGATCCGTGCCTATGCCTATGTGATGGATGACGCGGCGCGCTTCCCGCCGATTCCGGCTGGGGATTGGCGCAGTGTGGCCAACCGGCTGGAGGCCTGGGCCGCCTTTGCGGCGCGGGAGGCGGCGCAGTAGGCGTTGGGCCGTCGCGCCTCACTTCAGCGCCACCCACCCTGCAGGGCAGAGCCGCCAACCATGCCCGGGCTCACCGCGCGTTGGCGCGCAGATGCGCCGGGACAGTCATTGGAAGACCGCTCCCATAGCCCAGCTGCAATTCCGGCACTGTTTCACCGGTATGGAAGCGGAAATCGCGGGCAACCCAGCTTCCTTCGCGCGGTGCCGGAGAGTCGGCAGCCATAGCGGGCAGTGTGATGCTGGCGAGCGCGATCAGGAGCGCGGCACTCCGCCGCATCGTCAGTCCTGTCATGGTGCTGTCTGTCATGCTGATATTCTGACTTCGACGCCAAGAGGTGGCGGCGCGGAGGTCGAGCAGGCTGCCCGGTGTTAGGCTGCCGAGTGCTACCCGCTATCTTGTGCCGGAGTACTTTGCCGCTTTGTCGTCAATCGAACTTCTTGTCGCCGCCCTTCCTTCTGACGCTTGCGCAAATGCGGCGCCTGTCGCCGCACTTCCCACTCTCCCACGGCATTGCGCGCGTGGATGACCGCCGCGTGCTCAGCGGCATCATCGACGTGATCCGCAACGGCCTTCAGTGGCGAGACGCGCCCACGGCCTAGGGTCCTCACAAGACGCTCTGCAACCGGTTCGTCCGCTGGAGCCGCATGGGCGTGCTCGACCGCATCTTCGCCGCACTGGCCGCCGCGCCCGAGTGCCTGATGATCGACAGCACGCACCTCAAGGCGCATCGCACAGCCATAAGCCTGCTCAAAAAGGGGCTTTTCCCCGTTGCATCGGCCGCACCAAGGGCGGCCTGAACTCCAAGCTCCACGC
>JAIYCD010000293.1 GCA_027488195.1 Acetobacteraceae bacterium
AAGGTTGTGCAAGCGTATCGGCGGTTGCGCTTTGTCGGGAAAGGTTGAAGCAAATGACGGGTCGCAAACTACGAAAGCCGTTCTACCCTCTCGATGAGGTCTGTCAGCGTTTGGAAATGTTGCCCGGCGACCTGGAACCGTTTGTGCTTCAAGGCCAGTTGAGACTGTCGATTCCTGCGGCAGATTTCTGGGTGAACGTTGGTGCCTGGGTGGAGGTGGAAGACGGCAAGCGCGTCCGGTCACCAGAAGGCACCGCGAGTGTACGTGGCCTCCTCGATCTCGCTGCTTCAGATGCGTGGCGCGTACTTCGTCACGGCGTAACCAAGGTCGACCGCTTTGACGCGGGCGTGGAAAGGTACATGGAAGCGTTCGGCGGAAGTGAGCCCTTTGCCGACCACGAAGTGCTGAGAGCAGATCTGGTTGTCCGCGACGCGGAGGTTCTTCGATTCGAGGCCGAACACGTTGCGCCAGCGATGGTGCCCACCAACGCCACTGTCTCTGGACAGCGTGGCGCTATGCCAAAGTATAATTGGGATGCGTTCTGGCGCGAGGTGGCTCGATCGATGCATTTCGATGGAGTTCCAGAAAGTCAGGCTGAATTTGTCCGTCGGATGGTGGCTTGGTTTGAATCACGCGGCGAGGATCCAGACATCAGCACTATCAAGAAGAAATTGAGTCCGCTGTGGCGCGAGATCGCGCCTGAGGCCGAAAGTAAGCGCGCCTGATTGAGACGGATCGCTGCCGAGGCGGGTAGGGCTAAGTATGAAGCCATCGCCCGCGGGACTAAACGCTCACCTCCCGCCGCACCTCCGCGAGGTCTGCGGCATTCTGGCCAGGGGCTTGGTGCGGCTGCGCAGCCGCGCTGCCGAGGATGATGCGCGGGATGCCGAGATAGGTCGGGGGGCGGGAGACATTCGCCTACACTCCACCGCCCACCAGCGCATGCATGCGAACCCCAACAGGAAGGGACTCGCATGACCAGACGATCATCTGCCGCGGCTGCGGCGGCACCCACCATCCCGAAGATCCCGCCGACGCAGGTGCTGAGCCGACTGGCCGCGCTGCATGCGGCGCCGACCGCCACGCTGAAGGACCAGTGGCGGGAGCTGTTCGGCAAGGAGCCGCCACCTTGGAACCGGGCCTACATCCAAAGCCGGCTGGCGTATCGAATCCAAGAGCTCGCATATGGCGGGCTGAAGCCCGAGACCGTCGACCGGCTGGTGGCGCTGGGCGAGCAGTTGGACGGCGGCAACGTCGTCCTGCGCCGCATCCGCGCCGACAGCAGGCCGCTGGCGGGCACGCGCCTGCTCCGGCAGTGGCAGGGCGTCGAGCATGTCGTGACCGTCCGCCGGGACGACTTCGAATTCGAAGGCCGGCCTTATCAGTCGCTCTCGGCCATCGCACGGCACATCACCGGCACGCGGTGGAACGGCTGGACGTTTTTCGGATTGCGCGCGCGGGGTGACGCATGACCCGCCGCGCCCGCATCGAGCCGGCGATGCCGGCCACGACGAAGAAGCTGCGCTGCGCCGTGTACACGCGGAAATCCACCGACGAGGGCCTGGAGAAGGAATTTAACACCCTCGACGCGCAGCGCGACGCCTGCGAGGCCTATATCACCAGCCAGCGTGCCGAGGGCTGGGTGCTGGTGCGAGATCGCTACGACGACGGCGGCTTCTCCGGCGGCACGCTGGAGCGGCCGGCGTTGCAGCGCCTGCTGCGCGACATCCAGGCCGACCTGGTCGATGTGATTGTGGTCTACAAGATCGATAGGCTCAGCCGCTCGCTGATGGATTTCGCCAAGCTGGTGGAGGTGATGGATGCGCACGGCGTGACCTTCGTGTCTGTCACCCAGTCCTTCAACACGACCACCAGCATGGGGCGGCTGACGCTGAACATCCTTCTGAGCTTTGCCCAATTCGAAAGAGAGGTAATTGGCGAGCGAATCCGCGACAAATTCGCGGCCTCCCGTGCGCGCGGTATGTGGATGGGGGGCAAGGTGCCGCTCGGCTACGACGTCGTCGCCAGGAAGCTGGTGGTGAACGAGATTGAGGCCCCGCGGGTGTGCCGCGTGTTCGAGATCTTCGCCGAAACGGGATCGGGAATGGAGACGGTGGCGCGCCTCCGGGCTGAGGGCGCCACCAGCAAGGCCGGACGACCGCTGGACAAGGGCGACGTCTACAAGCTGCTGAACAACCGGACCTACGTCGGCGAGGCCGCGCACAAGGGGCAGATCTATCCCGGCGAGCACCAGGGGATTGTCCCGCGGGAGCTATGGGACCGCGCGCATGCGGTGCTGCAGGTCAGCCCACGGGTCCGCGCCAACCAGAATCGGGCGCAGACGCCGGCGCTGCTGAAGGGGCTGATCTTTGGGGTGGATGGCCGGGCACTGTCGCCGACCCACGCCCGGAAGAATGGCCGGCTCTACCGCTACTACGTGGCCCAGCGCGTGCTGAAGAGCGACGCCGCCGGCGACGCCAGCATCGTGCGCCGCGTGTCGGCCGCCGAGATCGAGGCGGCGGTGGTGGACCAGGTGCGGGCGCTGTTGCGACAGCCGGAGATCGTGGTCGGCACCTGGCGGGCGGCGCGCAGGGAGGCGCCGGATCTGACCGAGGGCGAGACGCAGGATGCGCTGCACCGCCTCGACCCGCTCTGGGAGCGCCTGTTCCCGGCGGAGCAGGCGCGGATTGTGAGGTCCCTGGTGGAGCGGGTGGTGGTTGGCCCGGCCGGCGCGGACATTCGGCTGCGGTTCGACGGGCTCGGCGGCCTGGTCCGCGATCTCAGCGCCATCCGGCCGGATGCGCTGAAGGCAGCGGCATGACGACCGCGACCAGCATCACGGTTCGAGTGCCGCTGGCTATCCGACACCGGCCGGGCCGGAAGACCGTCGTGACGCCGATGGCCGATGGCGTGGCGCCGGTCACCACGAGGGCGGACCCGACGCTGGTCAAGGCTCTGGCGCGGGCGTTTCGATACCAGCGGATGCTGGACGAGGGGCGCTACGGATCGATGACCGAAATGGCGGCTGCGGAGAAGATCGACCGCGGCTACCTCGGGCGCCTACTGCAACTCACTTTGCTCGCGCCGAGCATCATCGAAGCCATCCTGGACGGGACGACGCGAGGACTCTTTGGGGTGCAGCAAACCGTCGGCGCAGTCTCATTGGAATGGGGCAGGCAGTGTCAGGAGATCGGCGTTCGAGATACCGGTGGTACTGATTCAGGAAGCCGGGGAGTTATAATGGCTTCAGGCGGCAGCAGCTAAGCGTTCGTAGGTCTCGTCAGAAGCATCCTCCTGCACGACTTTGGCAGCCTGGGCGACGACTGGTAGTAAATCACCGAACGCGTCCTTTCTCCGCACCACAACGATTCGTGCAGGGGCGTTCTCGAGTAATGCAATATCGTGGAATTTCGCTACGGCGAAGGCAACGGAAACCGGCGCCGGCGACACGACATCGAACAGCGCCAGGCCACGCTCTGTCTCCACAGCCGCATCGACCTGCCAAGCATGGGTCGAGACACCGCGCACCTCTACATCGCCGCGAACCTGCCGATTAGGGAAAAGGCGGTGCAGCCGGGTAAGCAGGCGGTCTGCCGCATTCTGTGGCCGCCGGTCACCGGCACGAACAATGGCCCGCTCTACGGCTCGGAGCACCCCGCTGGCTAGCGCCATCGTAGCGCCCAGCAGTTCGTCGCGCCCGAGATCGGATAGCCAAAGCGTGCCATGCGTGGCAACCAATCCCTGAAGCCTGGCTACTTCTTCCGCCTGTCGACGATACATGCGACCAAAGCCGAGCGTCTCAGCCTCGTCGTGACCCTGGCCGAGATCCGTAATGCGGAAACGCTCCGCGTTTTCCTGTTCGACGACTATCACCAACGAGGAGCCGGATGGCAGCAACATTGGCGTGCGGATGTAGGCACGACCACCAAAGATTTCGGTGCTGGCGAGCCCACGGCCGATCTCGGTCGCAATTTGCCCAAGATCGGGCGATGTCGGCGGGGCCGCGATGAAGCCTGTGATTGTCATCTGCTGCGCCCTCCCCGTCGTCCGTTTTCCGCGAATGGCAGAAGGTCATACTGCCATGGTGGGGGCGGCGCGTGAATAAGGTCGTGAACCTGCCAGCCGGTCGCAACTGCGGTCGTGAACGATCCCCAGTCAGGCGGCTCAGGCTCAAGTACCTCCGCGGCGGGCAAGTTCTCCCCCATCGCCGCCGCCAGTCCGATCGAGACGCGTGCATTCAGCGCTAGGGGGTGGCGATGGCTGGTCTCGATGATCCGATATCGGTGCGGCTTGGGCACGGTGGGCTTGTTAGTATGGCGGTCATGCGGCCGCCACTCGAAGCGCTCGAAAGGTTGTGGGCGACCTGATGCCCCTTGCCAGGTGAGCGTAAGGGATACGCTGCGATCTGGCATCGCGGTATGCGCTCGGCCCAGCAGGCGGATCCGATCGTCTGTCACTTCGTTGACCTCAAGCGTGGCAGCGAAACGCAGATAATTTCCGTCCTCAACCCACCGGATCGCCGTCGCAAGGGATTTTCCAACTGCCAGGAATTCCGAGAGGTCTCGCAACAGCGTGGCATTGTCGGCATCTGCGCTGCTCGGTGCGATCACCATCAGCCCAATCCAAGCCTTGAGTGGTCCTGGTTGGCTGGCGCCAGCGTCGGTGCGCTGATGCCGGGCGTGGCCATTGAAGCCCGCGCCTGCTCCGCGAGATACGACAACTCTCGCTCTAGCATCTGCGGGTTTCGACACACATGGAACGTCCACTGCCCGAGCTTCCCCCAGTTGTTCACTGCCCGCACCCAGCGCCGCGCGCCTTCGTGCTTGGCGGTTGTCTGGTTGTCCTCGAAGCCCTTCACCTCCAGCACCAACGTCAGGTCCGGCTCTCCATCCGGCATCGCCATTCGCACGAGGAAGTCGGGCTCGTAGCCATGATCGACACCAAGGAACTCATACGGGATGCTGAGGTCCATCCCCTCATTCCGCGCATAGAACCGGATCAGCCCCTGCTGCGCGGCCTGCTCCAGACGGAACGCCGCGCTTTGCTCCCACGCCGCCGTGTCGGCGACGACGTGCCCAATGTGGCTCGCCATCGTCGCAAAGACCGGCCGCTTCGTGCGGAACTCCACGCCCGTGGTGCTGCCGATTTCTTGCGTGCGGTTCAGCAAGGGCAGCAGCGGCGGCTCGCCCGATGAGTCGTCCGGCTGGATAGCGTCGCGCACTCGCTCCACCACCTGCCGCGCGTACTTCTCGAGGCCAAGCTCCGGCTCCGGTGCGCCATTGAAGTCTACCTTCCGGCGCACGTATTCCTCGACCACGCGGAACACCTGCGGGAACAGCGCGTGACGTGATTGCAGCGCGAACACGCGCCGCTTGCGCCCCTCGGCACCGGACGTACCCGCCTGCGTCAGCTCCTCAACAATGCGCTGCGCAGCCTGAAACAGGATCGTCTGCAGGTGGACTGAGGCGTAGTAGGCCTCACGGTCCTGCTGGTGGAAGCCGAAGGGCGACTGCGTCTCCGCCATGCCGCCACCTACCTGCACGCCCACCTGTGGCCGCACGAAGGTGCCGGTTGGCTCGCGGTTCGGCTCGATGCGCAGCGGCTCCATCGCGCCGACATCGCATCGGATCAGATTGCGGCGAAGCGCGAACGCATAACCCTCCACCACCGGGAAGCGGATTTCCATCGCGGCCCGCTCGGGCAGCGCCTTCACCAGGTTAGGCGGCGTGTCGTCCGGCTCGGGCTTGTTCACCGGCCTCCCGCGGAACGGGATGACGGAGAACGGCACGCCGTAGACGTCGCAATATTCCTCGGTCAGCAGCCCGGTGGCGGGGTCCGGCTTGTAGTCCATCCGCCGCAGACCGCGGCCCACGACCTGCTCGCACAGCAGCTGGCTCGTGAAGGCGCGCAGCCCGAGGATCTGCGTGACGGTGTTGGCGTCCCAGCCTTCGGTCAGCATGGCCACCGAGACGACGCAACGGACATGCTCGCCGGGCTCGCCAGCCTTGCCTACTGTGGCGACAACTCGCCGCAACTCCTCAGCCGCGTCGGCCTTCTTCTTGCTTGTCCCGCTGCCGCCAGCCTCGGCCTGCGCCAGCAGCTTGCTGTCGATGCGGATGGTGACCTTCCGCTCTGCCGTGTTGCTGAAGAGGTCCGAGAAAACCTCGCCCTGCCCATAGACGATGCGCGGCTTTGGCTTCTTCCCACGCTTGGTGGTGGGCGCCTCCTCCTCGCTCTCGTCCTCCTCCAGGACCTCCACCACTTCGGCCTCGGTGACCGTCTCGATCACCTGCTCGCCGCTGATCCGGCGGTAGAATTCCTCGGCGATATCGGTGTTGTCGCAGACGATGATGACGCAGGGAGGCGTCCGGTCCACGCCGGGCTGCGCCGCACGGATTCGCTCGAAGCGCTCCTTCCACTGGCCCATGATCTGCACCAGTGCGCCCTGCGCCTCACGCCAGACCACATCCGGCTTCGGCTTGCCGGAGCGCCCAGGCAATTTCTCGCCTGGCTGCAGCCCGTCGCGGATAGCTTCCCACAGCCGAAAGTACCGCGGGTCAGGCCGCCCCGTCGTATCCTGCACCGGCAAGCGCGGGATCTTCGTGATGCCGCTCTCGATCGCGTCCACCAGCCCGAAGTCGGAGACGATCCAGGGGAAGGGCTGGCCCTCGGGATAGCCGCTGCCCTTGATGCGGAAAGGCGTGGCCGAGAGGTCCACCACCATGGAGATGCCTGGCGCTTCGCCACCGGCCGCGTTCAGCCGATCGAGCCCGTCCACCCAGACGGTCGCCTCCTGCGCTTCGTCCTCGAAGGCCGCCTTGTCATCGCCGGTGAGGCCCGAGCCGACCGCCACACCGGGGGCTGGGCGCCAGCAATGGTGGCCTTCATCGTTGATGACCAGGATCGGCAGCCGGTCCGACGCGCTGCCCAGGATGCGGCGCAGGAAATCCGCCGGCGTCTCCTCGCCCTTGTCCACGACGGCATAGGTCTTGTCGCCATCCTTGTGCGGGCTTTCCGGCGCGAAGCGGTGCCAGTTCTCGACGATGACGGTGCCGCGCTGGAGCAGCGGCCGCCACTTCGCCGGCACCAGGTCGAAAGCGTCGTAGTAGTTGTCCGGCGCATCGGGCTTCAGCACGCCCAGCCGCTCCTTCACCGTCAGGTTCGGCGCGCAGAGCAGGGCGACGTCCGGGTATTCCCGGCTCTCCGGGCTGATGCCGCGATTCACGAACGCCCAGGTGATCACCATGGCCGCGACCAGCGTCTTGCCGCTGCCAGTAGCGAGCTTAGTGCACAGGCGGCGCAGCGGCTTCAGCGACGGGTCGGCGGGCTTGTCCACCAGGGTCGGAAAGAACTCGGCGGCCTGCGCCAGCTGGAAGGCGGGGCCGGGGCGCACGCCGGTCAGCAGCCGCCCGAGATCCTCCTCCGTCACCTTCGGCGTGAAGCGCAGGCGGCTGGTGCGGCCGGTGAAGCGCATCTCCGCTAGGTAGATGATCGTCTCCACGGCCTCGCGCTGGCCGAAGAACAGGCGGCGCTCGCGATCCTCGCGGCTCCAGTGGCGAAGCAACTCGCGCGTCGCAAGCGTGGCGCCGCGGTAGTCTGCCTCGCGCCAGCGGCGCACATCGTCGCGCAGCAGGTTGGGCAGCGGCAGGTCGTCCTGCTGCTCCTGCGCCAGCAGCGACATCTGGGCGCTGCCGGTGCGCTCCGTCTTGTACCAGTAGGAGGCGGGGCGGCGGCCCGGCTCTTTGTGCGCGGCGCCGGTGACGGTGTCGTATTTCCAGTGCTGGTCCGGCTCCTTGTAGGGCGAGCACAGGATGGGCCGCTCGACCGGCTGGATCGGGATGTCCTGCTGCTGCGGGGGCGCTTTTGCCATCGGCTCAGCCCTCCAGCCGATGCAGGCGCATCACCTCATTGCCGCGCGGGTCGATCACCTTCACCGCGACGCAGGCGTGCTGCCCCTTCGGGAAGGGCAGGCTGACGGTGCCGGAGAGGGCGGCGAAGGCTTCCTCATCCACCACGCCTTTCAGGGCGGCGCTCAGCTTCGACCAGGCATCCTTGTCCGGGAAGAAGGCCTGGGTGATGCAGAAGCTGCGGCCGTCATAGTCGCTGTCCACGAACCAGGCGGCCACCTTGTCGGCGCTTGTCGGTGTAACGACGGCGGTAAGAGGATTATAGATGTCCACGCCTTCCATCACGACGCGCCATTCGTTGTCAGCCGACGGTTCCAGTCTGGAGCGCGGCTTGCCGAACACGGTGAAGAGCTGTGAAGCAGGGGTGTCTTTCAGCAACCCCGACATGCCGCTACTGACGTCGGGCCGGATGAACGCCATGTGGACGCGCAGCTCGGGGTGCTCAGCTTCCTCGATCGCCGCCTGCGCGGCGCCATCGAAAGCGAAGCCGGCAATGACCAGCTCGTCATAGCCGCGGCGCGACGTGGCGCGGATCAGTTGCTCCACCTGCTTGGCGGTGACCGGTCCGTATTGCGGCCCGAAGGCGATGGCGACCGTGGCGCGTCCCTCAGGGTCCGCGTCCGTCTCGCCTTCCAGTGCCCAGCGCCCTTCGGCGTGAATGGCCTGGGAGCGAGCGCCGAGTGGCTCGAGGCGGGAGAACTTCATCACGCGATTGTCGAGAAAGCGCACCCCGTCCATTTTCAGCAGGCGCAACATCTGGTCGAGATAGGCTTCGGCGTTCTGCGGTTCCGCGGCGGCACGGCCCGCGGCTTCGCCGGCGAATGTCTCGTCCAGGCTTTCCGGCGCACCCTCGATCGGGCTTTCGTGCGCGGCCTCGTCCAGGCTGGTTTCGGCGGGCTGTACCGCTTCCACGGTGAATGGGCCGGAGACGCGCGTGATGCCTCGGACCACCTGCGGCTGGTCCAGTAGGTCTTCCGGTTCGGCCGCGTCGGCGATGGCCTTGTCCACCTCCTCCTGCTTCGCGCGCCACGCCGCACGGTAGGCGGTGATGGCTTGGGCTAGGTTTTCCGGGTGATCCGGGTCGGTGTCGAAGGGAGCGGTCCAATGCTGGAAGCCATCCGGTGGCTTCGGCAGGTTCCAGCGGCGGCGATCGGCCTCGGTGATGGCGCGTTTGCCCTCCACTCTCTGCTTGGTGATCAGCTTGCCGGCCAGGTGGCTACGCTGGTTGCTGCCGACGGTGGCAACAGCGGCGTTCAGGTCGGCGAGGCGCGCGTCGAGGACGGGGTCGTGCTTGGCAAAGATCGGGTCTAGGGCAGCGTTCTGCGCGATCGAGCGCAGCATGATGTGCGGCACGCTCTTGCACACAAAGCCGCCCGCGACACCCTTTGCCTCTTCCTTGAGGCGGTAGTGGTCGAACTTCGCGGTTAGCAGTCGCTGACGCGCGATGGCCACCGCGACGCGGGACGTGTCGATCGTGATCCAGCGGCGCCCCCATTGCTCCGCCACTATGGCGGTTGTGCCAGAGCCGCAGGTCGGATCAAGAACGAGGTCACCCGGATCGGTAGCCATCAGCATGCACCGCTCAATGATCCGAGGGGATGTCTGCACGACATACATCTTGTCGGATGCGAAGCCGGCGATGCTGGTGTCATTCCAAAGGTTGGTGAGGGGGAAGGCTGGAAAGTCGTCGAGGTAGCGCACATAGCTAGGCGTGTTGCCTGCGAGGCCGATGCGCGCGGCACCGAGCAGGCGCGCCATCCCTTGAACGCCGGTCTTCCAGACTGATGGATGCGGGGTGAACTTCTTGCCGTCGACTGTAATTTCAAATCGGGTCGTGTCGACGCCAGACCGCGACGTCAGATTATCCAGTCGCGAAACGCGCGCACCCTTCGGCCAGATCGCTGGATCGGATCGCTCGTCCGGCGTCATCCTTCTACGCATGCCGTCGGGCGTTGCGAGAATGGAGTAGGCTGATGCCCCTTCGTCGCCGAACCCCTTCGGCAGGTAGAGCGCCCGATACTTCATCCGGTTTGAGTCGCGCGCATACCAAAGCAGCGTATCGGCTACCGCGCCGAGGGACTGGGCAGCCCCCGATGGCCCGCCGGCGCTCGTTGTCGTGCGATAGGTGATCGTGCTGAAGTGGTTATCGCGGCCGAAAATCTCGTCCATCAGCGCACGAACCCGGTGCACATTCTCGTCGCCGATTTGCACGAAGATGCTGCCTGTGTCCGCGAGCAGCGTCTTGGCCATCACCAGCCGGTCACGCAGGTAAGTCAGATACGAATGCAGGCCGAGCCGCCAAGTGTCCCGGTATGCGCGCACCATCTCTGGCTCTCGGGTCAAGTCTGCTTCACGGTCCGACACCGTCCGCTTGCCAGTTTCTGGCTGGAAATTGCTGCCGAAGCGGATGCCATAGGGCGGGTCCAGATAAATCATCTGGACTTTGCCGGCGAAATTCTCGCGCTGCGCCAGGCTGGCCATTACCTGCAGGCTATCGCCCAGGATGAGCCGGTTCGCCCAGTCAACGTCGTGCTGGTAAAATTTGACTGCCTGCGCGTAGGACAGCGTCGGGTCGGCAAACAGATCGCGCGTCACATCCTGACGTGCGGCGGCGCGAAGGATGGCCTGGGTGCTTACACGCTCATGGATGTGCAGCGCCACCGGGTCTACGGCGAAGCCCGGCGACTCCCGTTTGCCAGCCCATTCCAGCCAGGGCTCATGCCGCCGTAGCGCCTCCGCAAGCAGGGCGGCTTCCTCGGCGGTCAGTTTCTCCCGCGTCGCCTTTTCCAGCAGCGGCGGCAGTGCGTCCGCCCGGCCGGAGGAGTCGGCCCGCAGCGCAGGGTCAAGGCGTGGGGCATAGGCGTAGCTGGTCCGCGGCGAGGGCGGCGTCCGGCCCTCGGCGGCGATGGCGGCTGGCGGATTGTTGGGGCGGGTGGCGCCAGCATGGCGATAGTCCTCGACCGGCAGCGCGCACTGTTGTCCTGAGGGCTGTGCCCGCCGCCGACCCGCCATACTCGATTCCCCCTGCAACTCAGGCGGGAGAATACAGAAACGAAAGCGGATTGCGCAGTGATCGAAGACGTGACGGCGAGGAATTTCGACGGCACCTCGGCAAGCTCGGGCCTGTTCCCGTGAAGTTGGAGCCGGGTGGCCTTCGCCCGAGCGGTCTCACCCCCAACCAAAGGCCGGCGCGGCGGCACCAAATTATAGCGTTTACAGCGGGTTGGAGCTTGTAGACTGAATCGCCCAAGTCCCGAGCTTCGGAGAGAGAATGGCCCCGGAGAGACGGAAATGGCGGTCGTTGCGTTCTCCAACCCCCAAGCCCCCGCGGCAAAACCCCAGGAAACCTGCGGTTCGCGGCGCTGTCGGCGGAAGGGAAATGTGAGGTTGGAAGGCCGACTGGAGCGGGCGAAGGGATTCGAACCCTCGACCCCGACCTTGGCAAGGTCGTGCTCTACCCCTGAGCTACGCCCGCCCGCTCCGTGAACGAGGGTGTCGCACAGTTGCTCGCGCCTGGCAAGCCCACCCGCAAGCAGGGGGCCGGCCATGGGTGGCCCAGCGGGTGTGGCCGATGCCGGCGTGGCCATTCGGCCGGGCTGCTTCGAGCAGGGGGAGCAGGTCGGTCGCGCGGCCGAGGATGCGGTGCACGGGGAGACCGGGGCCGGCGAGCGCCACGCCCACCGAGTCATCGCCGCGATATTGGAGGCGCCCGAGTGCCGCGGCCAGATCCACCGCCACCGGATGCCCATTCACCATGCCCACAATGCCGCACATGCCATTCGCTCCTGAGAGGTTCTTCCCCCCGGCAAGGCATGCGCTGTGCCACCCTTCCACTCGCAGGCTGCGAGGCAGGGCGCGAGGGATGGCTAAGTCAGCGCGGCGGTCCGGTGCAGCGTGACGCGCAGCCCTCCGTGCGGCACGGGCGGGCCGGGCGGCAGGAAGGGCAGGCGCGTCGCCTCCGCCAGCCGGGCATCGGCCGCGACCATGCCCACCCGCCAGCCGCCGAAGCGCTCGCGCAGCACCCGGCCCAGGCTCTGGTAGAGCGGGAGGAGCTCCTTCTTGTCGCCGAGCCGGTTGCCATATGGCGGGTTCACGATGACGAGGCCGGGCGGCCCCGGCGGCGGCACCGCCTCGCTGATCGTGGCGCGCTGGAATTCGGTGAAGCCGGTGACACCCGCGCGCTCGGCATTGGCCATGCTCATCGCGATGGCGCCGGCATCGCGGTCCCGCCCGTGGAAGCAGGCTTCGGGCACGCGGGCGGGACTGACGGCGCGCATGCGGGCCCAGGCCTCGGCATCGAAGGTGGCGAGCTGCTCGAAGGCGAAGGCGCGGTCCCGGCCGGGGTTCAGCCGCGCCGCGATCTCCGCCGCCTCGATCACGAAGGTGCCCGAGCCGCACATGGGGTCGAAGACCGGCTCGTTGCCCTCGAAGCCGCATTGGCGGAGGAAGAGCGCCGCCATGGTCTCGCGCATCGGCGCCGCATTCACCGCCTGCTTGTGGCCGCGCCGGTGCAGCAGCTCGCCCGAGGTGTCGAGGCTGATGGTGCAGATGTCGTTCTCGAGCCGCACATGGACCGTCACCTCGGTCTCGTCCGAGACGGGGGCGCCCAGCGTCTCGCGGATCGCTGTCTCGATGCGCTCAGCGGCCGCCCCGCTGTGATAGATGCGCGAGCGGGAGCAACTGGCCTCCACGCGGACGGGCACATCGGGCCGCAGCACCCTGGCCCAGGGCACATGGCGGGCGCGGCCGTCCAGCTTCGCCAGATGCTCCACGCGGAAGCTGGCGATGCGGGCCAGCACGCGCCCCGCGCCGCGGATCCAGAGGTTGGCGCGCCAGACCTCGGGCCAGCCGCCCTCCAGCACCACGCCGCCGGGCACGGCGCGGGGGCGCTTGAAGCCCTTGCCGCGCACCTCAGCGAGCAGCGCCTCCTCCAGGCCGGGCAAGGCGGTCAGGAAAATCTCGAAGCCGGTTTCACGCGTCATGCGGCCCTGCTTACGCCGTGCGGGCGCGCGGGGCCACTCAGGCGAATTCGGACGGGAGCGTGCCTTCCTCGCGCCAGGTGATGAGGCGGCGGAAGATGGTGGAAGGGTTGATGTCGAGCAGGGTCGCCGCGCGCGGCACGTCGCGCTCTGTGCGGCGGAGTGCGGCGAGGATGGCGCGGCGCTCGATCTCCTTCATCGGAAGGAGCTCCGGCTCCTGCAGCGCGGCGGGTGGCGGCGGTTGTGCTTCCACCTGGAGCGGGGCGGTGAAGACCGGTTCGGGCGCCTTTCGGCGGATTTCCGGTCGGCGCTGGCGCGGGGCTGCGGGGCCAGTCCATGCTGCCGCACCTCCGGTCAACGCCATTTTGACAAGCCGCATCCAGGGGCGCAGCATCCACCCATCCAAGGGGAGCCCTTTCAGCAGGGCTGAGATACCGCGAGCGACGCGGTGACCCTTTGAACCTGATCCGGGTCATGCCGGCGAAGGGATGGGCAATGGCGCCGTTTGCTGAGGCTTGGGCGTCACCTTCCTTCGTCTTTTTTTTTTTTTTTTTAGAAAATGCCTGACACATTGCCACCACAACGCCCCGCCATCACCACCGGCCCGCTGCCCGCCAGCCGCAAGATCCATGTGGCCGGTCAGCTCCATCCGGAGATCCGCGTGGCGATGCGCGAAATCGCCGTCTCGGGGGGCGAGCCGCCGCTGCGCGTCTATGACACCTCAGGCCCCTATACCGACGCCGCCATCCAGGCCGACATCGCACGCGGCCTCGCGCCGCACCGGCATGGCTGGATCATGGCGCGCGGCGATGTGGAGCACATCGCCGGCCGCGCGCAGAAGCCCGAGGATGACGGCCTGAAGCCGGGTGAGGCGCGCCGCGTGCCGCTCTTCGATCGCGCCGGCCGCATGCCGTTGCGCGCCAAGCCGGGGAAGGCCGTGACGCAGCTTGCCTATGCGCGCGCCGGCATCATCACGCCCGAGATGGAATACATCGCCATCCGCGAAAATCTCGGCCGCGCGGCCGCCCTGACCGGCAAGCGCGATGGCGAGAGCTTCGGCGCGGAGATCCCGGATCACGTCACGCCGGAATTCGTGCGCAGGGAGGTGGCGCGCGGCCGCGCCATCATCCCCGCCAACATCAACCACCCGGAGAGCGAGCCGATGATCATCGGCCGCAACTTCCTCGTGAAGATCAACGCGAATATCGGCAATTCCGCCGTCTCCTCCAGCGTGGCGGAGGAGGTGGACAAGCTCGTCTGGGCCATCCGCTGGGGTGCGGACAATGTGATGGACCTCAGCACCGGGCGGAACATCCACACCACGCGCGAATGGATTCTGCGCAACTCGCCCGTGCCGATCGGCACCGTGCCGATCTACCAGGCGCTGGAGAAGGTGGAGGGGCGCGCCGAGGAACTCACCTGGGAGATCTTCCGCGACACGCTGATCGAGCAGGCCGAGCAGGGGGTGGACTACTTCACCATCCATGCCGGCGTGCGCCTGGCTTACGTTCCGCTGACGGCCGAGCGCGTGACC
>JAIYCD010000156.1 GCA_027488195.1 Acetobacteraceae bacterium
ACCACCGAGCAGACCAGCACGGATGGCACGCGCAAATGGCTCTTCCGCTCGCGCGACGGGCAGGAAGTGGAGACGGTCTATATCCCCGAGAGCGACCGCGGCGCGGTCTGCATCTCGACGCAGGTCGGCTGCACCCTCTCCTGCACCTTCTGCCATACGGGCACGCAGAAGCTGGTGCGCAACCTCGGCACCGCCGAGATCGTGGGGCAGTTCCTCGCCGCCCGCGATTCCTATGGCGAATGGCCGACGCCCAAGGGCGAGGAGGGGCGGCGCCTCTCCAACATCGTCGTCATGGGGATGGGCGAGCCGCTCTACAATTACGAGAACACGGCCCGCGCGCTGACCATCCTGATGGATCATGAGGGCGTGGCGCTCTCCCGCCGCCGCATCACCCTCAGCACCTCCGGCGTGGTGCCGATGATGGACAAGTGCGGCGAGGAGCTGGGCGTGAACCTGGCCGTCTCGCTCCATGCCGTGCGCGACGATCTGCGCGACGTGATCGTGCCGCTGAACCGCAAATACCCGATCGCCGAGCTGCTGGCCGCCTGCGCGCGCTATCCCGGCGCGTCCAACGCCCGGCGGATCACCTTCGAATACGTCATGCTGCGCGGCGTGAATGACAGCGAGGCCGAGGCGCATGAGCTGGTGCGGCTGCTCAAGGGCCTGCCGGCCAAGGTCAACCTGATCCCGTTCAATCCCTGGCCGGGCTCGCCCTACCAGACCTCGACGCCGGAGGCGCTGCGGAAATTCGCCGCCATCGTGAATGATGCGGGGTATTCGAGCCCGATCCGGCGGCCACGGGGGCGGGATATCCTGGCGGCCTGCGGGCAGCTCAAGACCGAGTCTGAGCGGGTGAAGCGGGGCGCGTGAAGACAAGGGCCTCCGGCGGCTGGGGCCACGGGCCCCAGACCCCATTCCATTGAGCGCGGCGCCTCAGGTTTCCATCTGGCTCGTGGCCTTGGCGGGGTTCGCCTCGGGGTCGGGGATGCGGATCATGGATCCGCTGATGCCGCTGGTGGCGGCCGAATTCGGCGTCTCCGTCTCGGGCGTGGCCATCCTCATCGCGGCCTTCATGCTGACCTATGGCGGCGGGCAGGTGGCCGTGGGGCCGCTGGGCGATAGGCTCGGCAAGCTGCGGGTCGCCGCCGTGGCGCTCATGCTCTTCGGCACCTTCACGGTGCTGGCGGAATTCGCGGGCAGCCTCTCGCAACTCACGCTGCTGCGCGCGGCGGGCGGGCTGGTGGCGGGGGCGGTGATCCCGCTGCTGCTGGCGCATATTGGCGACACCGTGCCCTATCACGAGCGCCAGGCGGTGATCGGGCAGTTCCTGATCGGCAATGTGATGGCGCAGATGCTGACGGGGCCGGTCTCGGGCATCCTCGGCCAGCATTTCGGCTGGCAGACGAGTTTTCTCGTGTTTGGCTGCTTCACGGCCGCCATCGGGCTGCTGCTGGCGGCGCGGCTGGGCACGCAGATGTGGCGGGGGACGCCGGGGGGCGCGCGCGGGCAGTCGGGGCTGATGGCCTATGCGCGGCTGCTGCGAAACCCGAATGCGCGGCGCCTGCTGCTGGCGGCCTTCCTGGATGGGGCGCTGCTGTTCGGGGGCGCGTTTCCCTTCATCGCCTCCTTCCTCATCGAGGATTTCGCGCTGAGCGCGGGTGAGGCTGGGCTGGTTGTGGCCGCCTTCGGGCTGGGGGCGCTGGCCTATACGCAGATCGCGCGGCGGATGGTCCGGCGCTTCGGCGAGCGCGGGCTGCTGCTCTGGGGCGGGCTGGGGCTGGCGGCGGGCCTGGCGCTGACGGCGGTGGCGCCAGGCTGGGGCGTGATCCTGGCGCTGCAATTGCTGCTGGGCTTCTGCTTCTACAGCTTCCACGGGGTGCTGCAGGCCCGCGCCACGGAAGCGATGCCGGAGGCGCGGGGGACGGCCGTCTCGGCCTTCGCCATGGCGCTGTTCATGGGGCAGACGAGCGGGAGCCTGGTGTTTGCGGGCGTGATCGCGGCGGGGGGCTACCCTTGGGCCTTCGGGATTGCGGCGGCGGGGATGGCGGTGTTTGCGGTTTGGGTGCGGGGCCAGGGGCCACGCGCGACAACATAATTATCCCCAGAAAAAATCATAGCTGACCTGCGTAGCTGTGATACAACCCCAATTACCTTCTCTGGAATGGGATATTAGAGGCATGCATGCCGTTGTCACCGCCCACCTCAACAGCTTCTCCGAAAAATTTGGGATTGTGGCAGACCGGGATAAAGTCCTTGAGGCGTTCGCGGCATACTCTATATTACGAGAATTCTCGTCAGATCAGGTAAACCCATCAGATTTAACTTATGAGGGAGACGATCCTGGCATTGATAGCATTTTAATTTTCATTGATGATACCTATATTTCATCGGTAGAGGAAGTATCCGAGACATTTTTAGGCCGGAAACGCGATGTTGATGTCGATGTCGTTTTTATTCAGGTAAAATCAACCGATGGATGGAACAAGAAAGAAATAACAACCTTCCAATCAGGCGTAATCGACTTTCTAGACGAAAAGCCTGTTTATCCACACAGCGAACATCTCACTGAAAAGAAGCGTGTATTTTTAGAGATAATTAAAAATGTTGGGCGCATCAAGGGTGGAAAACCCAAATTTTCAGCCTTTTTCGTAACAACAGGAAAAGAGCCTGCGGATAGAGAAATTCTTTCCGCCATCAAAGCAATTCAAAAAGCAGCTTCTCAAACTGGTTATTTCTCAAGTTCAGTTAGTGTTGGCATCGGACGGGACGGCCTCTTGGCTCGCTGGAGTGCGGCAGAAGGGCCTATTGAGGCCACGTTACCAGTTTTGGCGATAGCGGCGTTTCCGCGGGCGCAGGGCCTCGACGAAGGATACGTCGCAACAGTTAACGCGAAAATGTTCGTTGAGAAAATCCTAGCGGATCAGCACGGAAAGCTTAGACAGCGCATATTCGAAGAGAACGTCCGGGATTTTTACGGCGAAGACAACGATGTCAATGTCGAAATTACACAGACTCTAAAGGATACGACAAAGCAACAGAGATTTGGTGTTATGAATAATGGAGTGACGATTATATCTTCGGATGTACGAGTCCAGAGTCAAGAAATATATATGAGAGATTTCCAGATTGTGAACGGATGCCAGACATCTAATGTGCTATTTCATTGTAGGACTTATCTCACCGATTCAGTAACGCTGATGGTTAAAATAATAGAAACGAGCGACGCGTCACTCGTCGATGATGTCGTTCGATCCACCAACAGACAAACCAAAGTTCAAGATGATCAATTTCTTGCGACACTTAATTCAATTTAGGCCGTTGAGCGATTTTTTAATGCGCGAGAAGAAGAGAATGCCGTAAGATTGTATCTTGAGAGAAGATACAATCAATACGCAACAGAAAGTATTCCAGCGACAAGAATATTCAATATTAGGGAAATTGCTCGCTGTGTTGGCGCGATGTTTTTTGACAAGCCCGAACTTGCGAGTAGATATCCAAATAAACTTACAGGCGATCTGCGTGACACCGTTTTTTCTTCAAACAATGTTGAAGACATTTATTACATTAGCGCTCTGGTTATGTACAAAATCAAGCTTTTGATGAGCAACTCGGTCATCGAACAAAAGTATAATAAAATGAGATGGCACATTTTAATGTCAATTAAATATTATGTTGGAGGAGACCCTATACCAAATGCCGCATCCCCGAAGATGAGAGCCTTTTGCGTTGAAATTGAGAAGTTTATACTTAGATCCAACGAAGAAATTGCTAACGACCTCAAGCCTCTTTTGAAAAAAATATTTGATCTCAACAGCATAACCATCGACAAGCTCAAGGGCGCACCGCTCGTCCAGAGCGTAAAAAAGGCTACCATCAAAGCGCGCAAGGGTCCGGCATCTCAGGCGGCAGGGAAGCGATCGACGGCGGCGTCTCGACGTAACGAGAAAAAACCTTAGAACGCAGGCGCGATTGTTTTCAGAAGGTTGCCCTCCCATGCGCGTCAAGGACGTCAAGAAAGTCGTGCTCGCCTATTCCGGCGGCCTCGACACCAGCGTGATCCTGAAGTGGCTCCAGACCACCTATAACTGCGAGGTCGTGACCTTCACCGCCGATCTCGGCCAGGGCGAGGAGCTGGGCCCGGCCCGTGAGAAGGCGCTGATGCTCGGCATCAAGCCGGAAAACATCTACATCGACGACCTGCGCGAGACCTTCGTCTCGGATTTCGTCTTCCCGATGTTCCGCGCCAACGCCCTCTATGAGGGGCAGTATCTGCTCGGCACCTCCATCGCCCGCCCGCTGATTTCCCAGCGGCAGATCGAGATCGCGGAGGCCGTGGGCGCCGATGCCGTGGCGCATGGCGCAACCGGCAAGGGCAATGACCAGGTCCGCTTCGAGATCAGCTATTACGCGCTGAAGCCCGACATCAAGATCATCGCCCCCTGGCGCGAATGGGACCTCACCAGCCGCACCGCGCTGATCGCCTTCGCCGAGCAGCACCAGATCCC
>JAIYCD010000205.1 GCA_027488195.1 Acetobacteraceae bacterium
ACGAGTGCCGCAGCCAGGCCCACCAGCCGCGTCGCCATGCCGCCGGCCAGCATGATGCGCCCGGCCATGACGTAGAAGGGAATGGCCAGCAGGGTGAAGCTGTCCAGGCTCTCCAGCGCCGCTTGCGCCACGACGATCAGCGGGATGCGCTGCGCGTCGAGCGCGATGAGCGGCGCCATGCCGAGCGCGAAGCCGATCGGCACCGCGGCGGCAAACATGAGCATCAGCGCGATGGCGGTGCCGATCATGGCTCAATCCCCCACGGCATCGAGGGCGCCGCGCGGATCGCTGCCCTCGATGAGGCAGGCCAGCAGGAAGCCCGCGATGTTCATCACCATCAGGCCGGCGCCGATGGGCAGGGCCATGAAGACATACCATTTCGACAGGCCCAGCACCGGGCTGGTTTCGATCTCGCCGATCTCGGCGAATTCCAGGCCGATCACGATGAGCAGCACGCAGAAGGCGGCGCAGCTGAGATAGGCCAGCACCTTGATCGCCATCCCCAGCACGCGCGGCACCGCATGCGTCACGAGGTCGAGCGCGATGAGCTCGCCATGGCGCAGCGCCCAGGCGGCGCCCAGGAAGACCGTCCAGATCATCGAGAAGCGCGCCACCTCCTCGGTCCAGGCGGCGGAGGCGTTGAAGCCGATCAGCGGCAGGACGAAGCGCACGATGACCTGGCCGAGCGCCCCCACCGTCATCATCACCAGCAGCAGGGCGAGGACGTATTTCAGCATCAGGTTCACGGCATCGATGCCGGCCAGGATGAGCTTCACGGGCGGCCCGCCTTTTCGAGGTGGCCGCGCAAGGCGGCGATGGCGCGGTCCCGCCGCTTCTGGCGCGCAGGCAATTCGGTGAGCGGGAGTTGCGCGCGCAAGCCCGCCTCCAGCTTGTCCACCGCGGCGGCCGTCAACGCCTGGGCGGCGCCGCGATCCTTCGCCACGTCGTTCAGGATGTAGCCGAAGAGTTCCATGTATTGCCGGATGCCGCCCAGCGCGTTCAGGTCGACGCCGGCGAAGGGGCCGATGACGGCCCAGCGCAGGCCGAAGCCGTGCGTCAGCGTGGTGTCGGCATCCTCCGGGCTGATCACGCCGTCGCGCACCAGCGCCACCATCTCATTCAGCATGGCGGCCTGGATGCGGTTCATGGCGAAGCCGCTGATCTCGCCATGCACGCGGATGGGTTTTTGGCCCACCGCCTCCATGACGCGATAGGCCTCGGCCAGTGTCGCCTCCGAAGTGCCGGGATGGGTCACGATCTCGGTGACCGGCAGCAGGAAGGGCGGCGTCAGCGGATGCACCACGATGAAGCGATCCGGCCGCGCCAAGACCGAAGCAAGTGCGGCCTGCGAAAGGCCGGAGGTGGAGGTGGCGAGGATCGCATCGGGGCGCATCGCGGCCTCGACGCGCGGCAGGACCTCCTGCTTGATCGCCAGGTCCTCCTTCACCTGTTCCTGCACCCAATCCACATCGCCCACGGCCCGGGCCAGGTCGGCATGGGTGCTGATCCGCGCGGCACCACCCGGCAGGCCCGCGATGGCGGAACCCTCCAGCGCCTCGAACACCGCGGCGACGCGGGCGGGAAAGCGCTCCAGCGCGCCCGCATCGCCATCCCAGACGCGGACGTTGCAGCCGGCGCGGGCGAAGACCACGGCCCAGGCCGTGCCGATGGTGCCGGCGCCGATCAGCGCCACCTTTGGCAAAGCGCTCATTGGATCGGCGAGAAGCTGGAGGGCGTGAGGATGCGCGTGTTCTGCACATCGAGGTAATCCGCGACCTGGCCCAGATAGTCCTGCCATTGCGGGTCGGCCAGCATGGCGGCGCGGCGGCGCGCGCGGTCATCCAGCCCCTCATAGCCCCAGAGAGCGACGACGTGGTTCAACTCGCCGATCTCGGTGGTGAAGTAGCCCAGGAACTTGCCCAGGTATTTCACCTGGAGCGGCAGCCCGTGCTTCTCATAAGTGCTGACGAAAAGCCCGAGCTTGCCGGGCTTCAGACGATAGTCGCGTTCCTCGACGATCATGCGGTCAGGCCTTGGGAGGGAGCGTGCCGAAGACCGTCTCGGCCTCGATCTGCAGCACATCCACGGGGCGCGGGAAATTCGGCGGCTGAGCGTCACCGGGTTTCCGTTCGCGGCCGATGCGGGCGAAGAAGGTCTCGAGCCCGCCGGGCATCATCAGCCACATGAAGGTCATCGGCCCGTCATCGCTCGCCTGGAAGCGGTGGGAGCGGTTCTTGCCCAGGAAGATGCAGGTGCCCTTCTGCATCGGCACCTTGTCCGTGCCGTTCAGCAGCGCCTCGCCCTTGCCCTCCAGGACGAAGATCACCTCCTCATTGTCGGGGTGGACGTGTTCGCGCACGAAGCAGCCGGGGTCCACCAGCTGCGTGCCCATGGAGAAGGGCGTATCCGCGCCGATCTCGTTGGAAGCGAGCATGCAGCGCACGAAGCCATTGGCCGGCACGGGCTGCCAGAAGGAGCGCGCGTCATCGGGCTGCACCACCACGAGCGGTGCCATGGTCTCGGACATCAGGGATTCCTCCTGCGGGGGATGATGGGGAAGGCGCGGGCGGGCGCCAGCAAGGTGGCCAGCGCCTCGGCCCGGCGGCCGACATGCCGGGTGAGGATTTCGGCACCGGCGGCGGCATCACGCGCGACCAGGGCTTCCAGCAGCGCGTCATGCTCGTCGAAATTCAGCTCGGGGCGCGGGCCGGTGGCATAGGCCCAGCGAATGAAGGTGGTGCGGGCATTCACCTCGCCCAGCATGCGCAACAATTCCTGGTTGCCGCCGAGCGCGCAAAGCGCCTCATGGAAGCGCACATCCTCGCCCACCATCGCCGCGCGGTCATTCATGCGGCTGGACTGGCGCAGCGCGGCCCGCCAGGAACGGCCGAGCGCCGTGATGTCCGAGGCCTTTGCCCGCGCGCAGGCCTGCTGAAACCCCGTGACCTCCAGCGCGGTGCGAAGCTCGTAGAGGTCCATCGCCTCCTTCAGATCGAGGTCACGCACGTAGAAACCGTGCCCGCCGCGCGCGAGGACCAGGCGCTCGGCGGCCAGGCGGTTCAGCGCCTCACGCACAGGCGTGCGCGAGAGGCCGAGCCGCTCGGCCAGATGGACCTCGTTCAGGCGCTCCCCCGGGCGCAGTTCGAAGAGGAGCAGCATCCCGCGCAGGGCGTCATAGGCCACGTCGCCCGCGCTGCACCTGGCCGGCTCAGTCCTGGATGACGGGGATTTCGCAGCACGCATGCCGCGAGGATTATGCAACACTGTATGCAATGCAAGCGGATTCAGGCCGGCGCCTTCCGCAAATAGGCCACGACCATCTCCCCCAGCATGTCCTCATACGCCGCGATCCGCGGCGGACGGAACAGATCGCCCGCGAAGGCGGCCGAGAGCGTCCAGCGATTGGCGCAGTAGAAATAGCCGAGCCCGGACATGGCGACGTAGAGCGCCGTCACATCCACATCCTCACGGAACAGCCCCTGCGCGCGGCCCTCGGCCAGCAGGCGCTCGATCTTGGCAAAGAGCGGATTGTAGAGGCGCGGGATGTTCGTGGCGGCGCGCAGGTGGCGGGCGCGATGCAGGTTCTCCTCATTCATCAGCGCCACGATCTCGGGATGGGCGCGGAACAGCCGGAAGGTGTCATGCGCGAGGCGCCGCATGCCCTCCACCGGGCCCAGCGCATCCAGCGCGCCCTCATCCTGCCCGGCGCGCAGCAGCGCATAGACATGCTCCAGCGCCGCGATCCAGAGCCCCTCCTTCGAGCCGAAGTGATGAAACACCAGGCCCTTCGCCACATCCGCCCCGCGGGCGATCACATCCATGCGCGCGCCCGCCAGGCCCTTCTCCGTGAATTCGCGCACGGCGGAGGCGAGGATGGCGGCCTTCGCGGCCTCGGCATCGCGCGTGCCGCGTTTTCGTCGTTGACGGATGGCCATGATCCGGATCATCCTTGCCGCTATTGACCACCTGGTCAACATAAATACAGGCCCTCCCCACAGGAGTTCGACCGGAATGCAGGCACGCATCGGCGTGGATGTCGGCGGCACTTTCACCGATGTGGTGCTGGCCCTTCCGGGCGGGCGGATCGTCGTCAACAAGACGACGACCACGCCGCAGGATCCGGGCGAGGGTGTCGCCGCCGGCATCGCCGCCGTGATCGCCGAGGCGGGGCTGGATGCGCGCGCGGTGACCGAGATCGTGCATGGCACCACCGTCGCCTCCAACACCATCCTGCAGAAGGCCGGCGCCCGCACGGGATTGCTGACGACCCAGGGCTTCCGCGACGTGCTCGAGATCGGCCGCATCCGCACGCCCGGCATGTTCGACATGGCCTGGCGCAAGCCCGAGCCCCTGGTCCCCCGCCGCTGGCGCCTGGAAGTGCGGGAGCGCGTCGCGGCCGATGGCGGCATCGTGACACCGCTGGATGAGGCGAGCCTGCGCGAGGCCGCCGCCTTCTTCCTCGCCGAAGGCGTGGAGGCGGTGGCGATCTGCTTCATCAACTCCTACGCGCATCCCGCGCATGAGCGGCAGGCGGCGGCCCTGCTGCGCGCGGCGGCGCCGCAGCTCCTCGTCACCGCCTCCTGCGAGGTGCTGCCCGAGATCAAGGAGTATGAGCGCACCAGCACGGCGGTGGTGAATGCCTATCTGCTGCCGGCGATGCGCGGTTATCTCTCGCGCCTGCAGGAGCGGCTGGCGGCCATCGGCATCACTGCCCCCGTGCAGGTCATGGCCTCCAATGGCGGCATGATCGGGCTGGATGCGGCACGCGAAAGGCCGGTCTTCGCCGTGGGCTCCGGGCCCGCCGGCGGTGTGGCGGGCGCGGCGCGGCTCGGTGCCGGCATCGGCGAGGCGGACCTCATCGTCTTCGACATGGGCGGCACCACGGCCAAGGCCGCGATCATCGAGGGCGGTCAGCCCTCGCTCGTGACCGAATACGAATTCCGCGACGGCATCAGCACGCCGTCGCGCTTCGTGAAGGGTGCCGGCTACATGCTGAAGGTGCCGGCCATCGACATCGCGGAAGTCGGCTCGGGCGGCGGTTCCATCGCGCGCATCGATGCGGGCGGGCTGCTCGTCGTGGGGCCGCAGAGCGCGGGCGGCGATCCCGGCCCCGCCTGCTACGGGCGCGGCAACACCGAACCCACCGTCACCGATGCCAATATGGTGCTGGGCTATCTCAACCCCGCGGCGCTGGCCGGCGGCTCGCTGCGCGTCGATGCGGAACTGTCCCGCGCTGCCATCGCCGCGCGCATCGCGGGCCCGCTGAAGCTCACGGTCGAGGAGGCGGCGCATGGCATCCGGCAGATCGCCAATGTCAACATGGCCCGCGCCATCCGCGCCGTGACGGTGGAGCGCGGCAAGGACCCGCGGGACCTGGCGCTCATGGCCTTCGGCGGCGGCGGCCCGCTGCATGCCGTGGATGTGGCACGGCTGCTCGGCATCCGCCGCGTGCTGATCAGCCCCGTGGCGGGCGTATTCTCCGCCGCCGGCATGCTGGCGGCGGAGGCAGTGCATGAATTCGTGCATCCGCTGCTCATGCCGCTGGCGCAAGTGACGGCCGCGCAGCTCGACGCCGCGCGGCAGGGCCTCTCGCAAGGAGGCCACGCGGCCCTGGCCCATGAGGGCTATGCGGCGGAGACGGTGGAGCTGCGCTTCGCGGCCGATCTCCGCTACGCCGGCCAATCCTCGCAGCTCACGGTGCCCGTGACCGACTTCGCCGTACAGGCGCTGCATGCCGGCTTCGAGCGCCTCTATGGCGAGACCTTCGGCTACACCTCGCCGGGCGAGGCGGTCGAGCTGGTGAACCTCCGCCTCTCCGCCATTGGCCGGGCCGAGGGCCGGATCGACTTCCCTTCCCTCTCCCTGGATGCACGCGCCCTGGCCGGCGCCGTTGGCGAGCGCCTCGTCTCCTTCGCCCGCGGGGCCGCCCCGGTGCCCACGCGCCTGCTGCCCCGCGCCGCCCTGGCGGATGGCCCTGTCCAGGGCCCGGCGATCCTGGAAAGCTACGACACGACCATCATCGTGCCCCCCGGCTGCACGGCGCGCGCCGCAGGCTCCGGCACCGTGGTCATCGAGATGGAGACGGCCGATGCCTGAGGATCCGATCACCTTCGCCGTCATCAAGAACGCGATGGACGCGATCGTGGATGAGGTGGCCTATACCGTCATCCGCACCGCGCGCTCGGAGATCGTGAAGGATGTGATGGACTACAGCGCCGCCATCTGCGACGCGAAGGGCGAGATGGTGGCCCAGGCCAAGACCATCGCGCAGCATCTGGGCGCGATCCCCGAGGCGATGGCGGCGGTGAAGGCGCGCTGGGGCCACGACCTGGCACCGGGCGATGCGGTCGTCATGAACGACCCCTATTCGGGCGGCATGCACCTGCCCGACATCTTCATGTTCTACCCGGTCTTCGAGGGTGGCGAGTTGCTCGCCTGGACGGTGGTGATCTGCCACCACACCGACATGGGCGGCCGTGTGCCCGGCTCCAATGCCGCCGACAGCACCGAGATCTACCAGGAAGGCATCCGCATCCCGCCGCTCAAGCTGTATCGCGCGGGCGTGATGGACGACACGCTTTCGGCGATGATCGCGCTCAATGTCCGCGTGCCGGAGATCGTGCTGGGCGACCTGCGCGCGCAATACGCGGCCTGCCAGGTGGGGGCGCGCGAACTCGGCGCGCTCGTGCGCCGCTACGGCGTGGCCGGCATGCGCGGGCATCTCGCCGGGCTGCTCGACTATGCCGAGCGCATGGCGCGCGCCGAGATCGCGACCTGGCCGGTCGGCACCTGGCGCTTCACCGACCACATCGACAGCGACGGTTTGTCCGACGCGCCCGTGCCGCTCTGCGTCGCCATCACGGTGGTGGGCGATGGCACGTTGAAGGTGGATTGGGCGGGTTCCTCGCCGCAGGTGCGGGCGGCGATCAACTCCACCCTCTCCTTCACCAAGTCCAACAGCTTCCTCTCCGTGCGCTGCGCCCTGCGGGGCGACATCCCGAACAATGCGGGCGTGTTCCGCTGCATCGAGGTGACGGCGCCCGAGGGCTGCGTGCTCAACCCCATCTCCCCCGCCCCGGTCGCGGCGCGGGCCCTCACCGGCTATCGCGTGATGGACACGATGTTCGGGGCGCTGGCGCAGATCGTGCCCGACATCATTCCCGCCGCCGGCGAGGGCGGGAACACGGTGGTCTGCCTGGGCGGCCGCCATCCGGACAACCGGCCCTTCATCATCGTGGACATGATCAGCGGCTGCTGGGGCGGCCGGCCCGACCAGGATGGCATCGAGGCCATCACCAACCCTTCGCAGAACCTGTCCAACACGCCGGTCGAGGTGCTGGAGCGCCAGCACCCCGTCCGCATCGAGGAATATGCGCTGGTGCCCGACAGCGGCGGGCCAGGGCGCTTCCGCGGCGGCATGGGCCTCGCGCGCAGCTATCGCCTGCTGGCCGAGGATGCGGTGCTCCAGCTTCGCGCCGACCGGCTGCGCTTCGCCCCCTACGGCCTCGATGGCGGGCAGGAGGGCGGCGCCGCCGGCAATTGGCTGGGCGAGGGCCATGCGCGCGAGGCCATTCCCGGCAAGGTCACGATGCGCATGCAGCGCGGCCAGCTCCTGACCCATCATCAGGCGGGCGGCGGCGGCCATGGCGCGCCCCTGGGGCGCGACCCCGAGGCGGTGGCGCGGGATGTGTGGAACGGCAAGGTGAGCGTGGAGGCCGCACGGCGCTGCTATGGCGTGGTGATCGAAGGCGGCGCGCTGAACAGCATCGAGACCGCAAGGCTGCGCGGGCAACAGCAGGGAGAACAGGCATGACCAAGGATTTCCAGCTTTCGCGGCGCGGCGCGCTGATCACCGCGGGCAGCCTCGCCACGCCGGGCCTGGCCCGCGCGCAGGGCGAGCGCCTCACCGTCCGGCTCGATTTCTCGCCCTGGGGCGTCCAGGCGGCGATGCACCTGGCCGAGACGCGCGGCTGGTTCCGCGAGGCGGGCCTCACGGTGGATGTGCAGGATGGCCGCGGCAGCGGCAACACGCTGCAACTGGTCAATGCGGGCCAGGCCGATGTGGGGCAGATCCAGGTCGGCCTCATCGCGCAGGCGCGCGAGCAGGGTGCCACGGTGCGCGCCTTCGCCGGCTTCGGGCGGCGGACCGATCTTGCGGTTCTGGTGGATCGCGACAGCCCGGTCCAGCGCGTGCAGGATTTCCGCGGGCGCAGCCTGGTCGTCTTCGCGGCCAGCCCCTGGGCGCCCTTCATCGACGCTTTTCTCCGCGCGGGCGGGCTGGATCGCAGCACAGTGAATGTGATGTTCGTGGATCCCTCAGCGCTTTGGGGCACCTATACGGCGCGGCGCGCGGATGGCCTGATGTCCACCACACCCTCGGCCATTCCCGTCGCCGAACGCCCGCGCCCCAGCCGCTCCATCCTCGCGGAGTCCGCCGGCATCAGCTTCCCGAGCTACGGGCTGATCGCCACCGAGGCGACGATCCGCGCGCGCGGCCCCGCGCTGAGGCGCCTGGCCGAGACGCAGCAGCGCGCCTGGGCGCACCTCAAGGCCAACCCTGATGACGGGGTGCAGGCGATGATCCGCCAGCGCCCCGATGCGCGGCTCGATCCGGTGGTGACGCGTGAGCAGATCCGCCTGACCATCGAATTCTTCGACACGCCCGCCAGCGCCGGCCGTCCGATCGGCTGGCAGGCCGAGGCGGATTGGACGGCCGCGCTGCGCTCGCTCGAGGCCGCGGGCGCCATCCGCGCGGGCTGGCAGGCCACCAACTACTTCACCAATGACCTGATCGGCTGATGGCGCTTTGCATCGAGGTCACGGGCGGGGGCAAGACCTACGCCTCCGCGCGCGGCCCGGTGACGGCGCTGGCCGATGTCGGGCTTGAGGTGCGCGAGGGGGAGTTCCTCTCGCTGCTCGGCCCCTCGGGCTGCGGCAAGAGCACCTTGCTGCGCGCGATCGCGGGGCTGGACCCGCTGACCTCCGGCTCCATCACGCTGCGTGGCGCTCCCATCACGCAACCGCCCGAGCGCATGGGCATGGTGTTCCAGCGCGACGTCCTGCTCGACTGGCGCAGCATCCGCGACAACGTCCTGCTCGCCGCCGAATTCCAGGGCCTGCCAAGGCGCGCGCATGAAGCCCGCGCCTTGGCGCTGCTCGACCGCTTCGGCCTCGGCGCCTTCGCCGATCGCCACCCCTGGGAGCTCTCGGGCGGCATGCGGCAGCGCGCCGCCATCTGCCGCGCGCTGCTCTGCGAGCCCGAGATCCTGCTGATGGACGAACCCTTCGGCGCGCTGGATGCGATGACGCGCGACGACCTGAACCTGGAGCTGTCGCGCATCCAGCAGGATGGCGCGCGCACCGTTGTCTTCGTGACCCACTCCATCGCCGAGGCGGTCTACCTCTCGGATCGCGTCGCCGTCATGTCCACCGGCCCCGGGCGCGTGGTCGAGGTCTTCGACATCGACCTCCCGCGGCCCCGCCCGCTCGCGCTGCGCGAGACGCCGGAATTCGCCCGGCATGTGGCGGCGATCCGCGGCCTCTTCTCGCGCCTCGGCATCGTGAAGGAATAGGCGATGGCGCAGGGCTCCCACACGCAGGGCATCGGCGGCACCCTCGCGGTCCTTGTGGGGCTGCTGCTGGCCTGGGAGGCGGCGGTGTGGTTCTTCGCCCCCGCACCCATCCTGCTGCCGCCGCCCAGCGCCATCCTGGCCGAGCTGTGGTCCTCGCCGCGCTACTTCCTGCGCCATGCGGGCTTCACGCTCTGGACCACGCTGGCCGGCTTCGCCCTCTCCGTGGTGCTGGGTGTCGCGCTGGCCGTCGCCATCGTCGCCTCGCGCTGGGCGGACCGCGTGATCACCACCATCCTCGTCGTCATGAACTCGCTGCCCAAGGTGGCGCTGGCGCCGCTCTTCGTGATCTGGATGGGCACGGGGGCCGAGCCCAAGATCGCCATCGCGGTGATGCTCGCCATCTTCTCCATCGTGGCGGATGTGGCGCTCGGCCTGCGCTCGGTGGACCCCGATGCGCTGGCGCTGGCGCGGGTGCATCGCGCCTCGGGCTGGCGCATCCTGTGGAAGGTGCGCTTCCCCAATGCGCTGCCCGCCTTGTTCGTCGGCATGAAGGTGGCGATCAGCTTCGCGCTGGTGGGCGCCATCGTGGGCGAATTCGTGGGCGGCTCGGCCGGGCTCGGCCATGTGATCCTGATCGCGCAGGGGCAGTTCGACACGGTGCGGGTTTTCGCCGCCCTCTTCGTGCTGGGCGTGATCGGCACGCTCCTCTTCTACATGGTCGAGGCGGGGGAGCGCCTGGCCCTGCCCTGGCACGTCTCGCAGCGCAGCCAGCACGGCACCCCGCCGCGCTGAGCATTCATCGCGGCACCGCGAGCCCAGCCACGGCGTGGACGCCCTGCTCCAGCCACAGCTGTGGCGGACAGGGGCCCGCACTCGCGGCGGCGAGGCCGAACAGCGCCGGGCGCGGCCCCATGCCCAGCGCATGGCGCAGATGGCGGCCGAGCTGACGCCAACGCTCCGCCCCGGGCCTGCCCCCGGCGAAGCCCGTCTCGTCCAGGAAGCGCGCATGCTCGCCCCAGGCCTCCCGCGCCACATCGAGATATTGCGGCCCCGGGGGCAGCAGCGCGACTTCCACGCGGCAGGCGCCACGCTCGAAAGCCTGCGCGGTGAAAGAGGCATCCGCCAGCAGCGGGACCTCGCCCAGGGGCTCCCAGCCCGCCTGGACCAGGCCGCGCGCCAGGCTGCCAGAGGCCGCGGCCTGCGGCCCCAGCGGCTGGCTCAGCGCACGGTCCAGCTTGAGGGTGAAGCCCAGCGCCAGCACCAGCGCCAGGACCCAGGGGAGCGCCCTAGGCATCGGCGGGCGCCTGCAGGACGGCCAAGCAGAGCAGGCCGAACAGGTTGGTGCCCAGCACGCCATGCCCCCAGCCATAGGCGAGCGGCGACCAGGGCGAGCAGGGCCGGCGGCAGGAAATGCGCGATGGAGCAACCCGCGAGCCCGGCGATGCCATGGCCATCCGGCATCCGCAGCACAGGCCCCGCCAGCGTCAGGCCGGGCTCCAGGAGGGACAGCAGGGCGCAGGTCGCCCAGGCCTCCAGATGGGTCAGCGCGCCCAGAACCTCCTGGCCGAGGACGTGCCCAGCTGGAGGGCACACAGCCCCGCCATGCCGATCGCGCCCCATCGCGCGGCGCCCCGGCTGCGCCAGGCGGTGGCGCCGTCCATCAGGCCAAGGGCGAGCGCGGCGGCCAGCGTGGAGGGCACGAGAAGCAGGCCGGCGTGCGCAGAAGGATGCCGGTGGATTTGGTACCCCGCTGGGGAGCCCGCCTGGGCGCAGCCTTGCCCGGGCGGTTCGACCGGGCCTCGCGCCCGCCGCCGAATTTCAATATCTGCCTCGTGTTCCATGAAACCTTGCCCTTCATTCTGGTCGGAGCGGGTTCACTCTCATCCACCGAAAAGGACCGAAGCATCCATGTGCAATGCCGATCCCGCCAGCGCGGACGGACCGTGCCCGAACGGGAAAGCGCGCTCGATGGTCGGTCTGACCTGGGAACATGTCGTTGAGGTGGACGGGCATCTCCATGCCATCGACGCGCATGGACGCCGGCGTGCCATCCGCGATTTGAGTGGCGGCCCGATCGCACGCTTTGCCAGGGGCTGGGCGGCTCGCGGCCTCCTTCGCCTGGGTGACGCAGGCGCGGTCATCGATCTTGTCCATACGGAGGGCGGCACGGCGGCCTGGGTCTTCGATGGCGAAGACCGATTTGTCGCCGATCGGCCCTGGCAGTCCCGCAAGGCTGCCAGAAACCCGGATTGGGTCGCGTTACGTCCCGGCCTCTCCGCGGCGCTGGCGCCCATCACGGAGACCATGCTGCGGGATCCCCTCGCGCTGCTGAGTGATCCCGATTTCGCCGCGCTCCAGCGACTGACCGCAAGCGCCGGGGTGGGGCTTCTGGCATCCACGGTGCCGCCCGCCTTCACCACGCTCCCTCTTCCGGCAGCGGGCACCCCGGACACCCATGCAGACCTGCCCGGCCGCTTGCGGGAAGTGTTTCAGCTGAACTGGGTGGCCTGGACCCGAACCATGTTCCGCACCGGCAAGATGTCCATGCCATCCCTGACCGGTCCGGGAGAAGCCTGGCGGGTCGGCGTCGTGCGCCTCAATCTTGGCACCTGCCTGATCCAGGTTCAGGACGCACCAGGACAGCGCACATGGGTCGCGTCCCTGCACGCCGGCAAATGGACGGCGCGCGGCGGGCTGAACTGGATATTGTTGCCGGACGGGCGGACCATGGTCTCGCCGACGGGCTCCCTGGGTCCTCAGGCTGGCCAGGAGCTCAACCTGCTCCTGGCATACTACGCGGCCGCCGGTCACGCGATCGGCCCTTGGTTCAGCAACCCTGTGGGGCCTGCCTTGGCTTATCGTCCGGCCAACGGCAACCATCTGGGCCACCTCATCTGGAACGATCTTTCGGCGGTGCAGGATCTGCTTGGACGATGCGCCCGAAGTGAACGGTCCATGGTCGTTTATGACCTGTCCGTCCCCCCGGGAGCGGACATCTATGGGATTTTCGGACAGATCTTTCCCGAATTGGCTTCCAGCGCGCGCCGCCCCCCGCAGCATGACCATATGGTCAACGTGAATGCCTTCGTTGCCGCAACGCGGGAGCAGCGCCACCTCCTGAACTTCAGGCTGGCGGAAGTCCCCACCGCGCTGCGTGAGCGGATTCTCCGCTCGGTCCACGTCGACCCGGTGGCACGCGCGGTCGCCCCCCTTGCGCCGCTGCGGCTTGATCGCAGCGGCCGCTCGCCTCGGCGCCCTGTCATCGCCTTGGGGCTGCGCCTGCAAAACCGCACGGTGCTGGATAAGGTCTCATTGTATGAGCGGATCGTGCGGCACCTCTGCATCACCTGCGCGCCCGAAGGGCTGGGGGTGGTGGTGGATGGCATGAACGCCCTGCCGGGACATCCCGCCGCGACGCTCGACCCCGGGCGCCTCATTGGCCTTGAAGCGGCTTTTGTCGAGGATCTGCGTCATCGGCTCGCCGATCTACCGGTCGAGCTGGTCTCCTGCGTTGGGATGACCATGGCGGAAAACCTGGTGTGGCTGAGCCAAGCCGACATGTTCGTCGCGCCCCAGGGCGGCGGACTGGTGAAGTATCGTTGGGTTCACAACATCCCGGGTTATGTTCTGACCAGCGCCATCAACCTGCGCCAGTCAAAGCGCGTGTATCTGTACAGCCACAGGGGCGGCACCGAGTCACCATCGCCCTTCCTGTGCAACTTGCCGGAAGACGTGGAAGACCAGTTCCCGCCAGGGCCCGACGGGATGCCGCTCGTCACTTTCGAGGGTGCGGGCGGTCTCAGTTCCGTGAATTTCCGGATCCTGAATCCAGATCGGATCCTGACACAGATCGAGGAGATGTTCCGGACGGCCTGCGCGCCTGGAAACGCTCCGCCGGTCGGGTGAGCCCGTGGCAACGGCGGAGCGTGCCCGGCTGCGATGGCCCACGGACATTCGATCCGGACCAGTTGATGGGGGCTGGTCACCCTTGCCTCGCCCAGCACGCGCGCCTTGATACGGTGGCGCGTGAACGCGACGCGATTGTCGCGCCCCCCGGCAAGCCCCTGCCGGTGGTCAGCGCCCATGGGCCGGAGCTGAGCTCGACCTCGATCCTGCGCTGGTGGCAGGAGCGGCAGGTGGCGTGGCACGACGTCGCAGCCGGAAAGCCCAACCAGAACGCATTCCTGGACCTGCAACGGCCACCTGCGGGACAAACCGGCCCGTCGCCAGGCGCTCAGAACCGGTACGCCAATGTCAGCGACCCGCCATGCCCCGTCAGGTTCGCGCTGTACTCGCCGTCATATTGCAGCCGGACCTCCAGGCGGTCGGTCGCGAAAACCTGCGCACCGGCGGTGAGCCTTCCCACCACCTGGTCCGTGCGCACCGTCGTGTCGAAGCGCGCCGGCGAGGGCGAGCTGACCAGGCGGCTCTCCTGGCTCCATTGCCCGCTGCTCAGCAGGCTCACGCCAGCCGAGGTGAAGAGGCGCAGCACCACGCCATCGGCGAAGTTCACGCGCCCGCCGACCTCCAGCGCCGGCGTCAGCGCCCCCACCGTGCTCGAGGCCGAGGCCACGTCGAGGTTGAGCACACCCGCCCCGCTCTCCCGGTAGGCGCTGGAGCGGGCATGGATCAGGCTCAGCGTCATGGAGGGGCGGAGGTAGAGATCCTCCCCGCCCACCGTGTAGGTCGCGCGCAGCAGGCCGCCCACATTGGACAGGCCCGGGCTGCCGCGGGCGATGCTGCCGAATCCGGGCAGCGTGATGGTGCGGGTGCTGTTGAACTGGCCACCGCCGCCAAACGCGGCGCCCGCGAAGAGCCAGGGGCCGGTCTGGTACTTCGCGGTCACGGCGGCGTAGCCCGCCTGCCCGCGCCCGCTATTGAGCCCATCCGCGGTGGAGAGGCGGGAATTCTCATAGGCGAGCGAGCCACCCAGGAACCAGCCGCCGCCCATCGCCCGCTGCCCGCCGGCCTGCAGGAGCGTGGCGTTGTAGCGGAAGCTCGAAAGCCCCTCGACGCCGGATTGCGCGGCGGTGCGGCCGGTGAGCGTCGCCCAGACGCATTCGCCCTCGCGCAGCATCGCCGTCGTGCCCTCGAATTGCGGGCAGCTCAGCGCGGCATTGGCGAAGGCGCGGGCGCCCGCGGTGATGCGCGCCCCGGGTGCAAGGCTGGCACTGGGCGAGATCTGCCGCAGGGCCGCGCTGTAGGCGGCCTCACCCCCCGCATCGGCGATATTGCCGAGTGTGGCGAAGAGCGGGCCGAGACCCGTGCCACCCGCATCCCAGGCCGCCTGCATATGGTTCGCGACGGCGTTGATGTTGCGGTTCAGGTTGTACCCGGCCGGCGTGAAATCCGCATTGGCCGAGACCGAGAAATCGCCACCCTTGCGGCTGACGGCGTAGCTGAAGATCTCGGTCTGCGCGCCCTCGATTGTGCCGGTCACCGGCCCGGCCACCGAGAGGAAGCGCAGCTCCACATTGGGCAGCACGGAGGTGATGAGCGGCCGCACCCGCCCGGCGAGATCGGCCGCGCCCGCGACCGTCATCACATCCGCGCGGCGGTTGGTGAAATCCGCATCGAGCAGAAGGCGGCCCGTCCCGCGCTGGACGAAATCCCCGCTGACGGCGGAGACGCCATGCGTGACATGCGAGGCGATGCGCACAGTGCCGGCATTGTCGAGCTGGATGGCGACCAGCGAGGCGCCGGCATTCACCGTGCCTCCATTCGTGTTGGTGAAGGTGCCGTTGTGCAGCGTGTAGTTGCCATTGACCGTGCCGCTGTTGATGACACTGCCCGCCGACATGGTGATCGCCTGGCCCGAAAGGGCGGAGACGGTGGCCCCTTCATACACCGCGACCTGGTTGCTGAGGCTTTGGCCCTCCACATAGATGCCGGTCCCCTGCGCGCCCGAGCCGCCTCGCACATCGGCATAAGCGCGAATGAGGATGACGCCGGAGCCGGTGGCCCCGCGGGATTGCGCGAAGATGCCGACGGAGTTCACGCCCGTCGCCAGGACCGGCTGGAACGCCGAGATGGTGATGAAGCCACCGGAGCCGGAGGATGAGCCGGCACGCCCGGTCCATCCGGCGCGGATCTGGTCGCCCTGCGTGTAGAGGCCGCCGCCGCCCCCGATGCTCTGGGCGAGGATGCCATAGGCAAAGTCGCCTGTCGTCGTGATCGCGGCGCTGGAAGTGATGGTGATGGCGCCGCCAAAACCGCTGCCGTTGCCGGCCGAACCCCCGCTGTCGGTCGAGTAGGCCAGCGTGGGCGTGCCGCTCGGCAGGCCCGCGATGCCGCCCGCGCCGCCGATGCTTTGCACGACGACGCCATGCGCGCCCCGGCCCGAGGTGGTGATGCTCCCGGAGGCGAAGGTCAGGGTCACAGGCCCGGCATCGCCGGACGCACCCAGGCCATCGCCCGGCCCTGTCACCCAGTTCGCGCTGGAGGCCTGGCCGGCAGGTGCGAAGGCAAAGCCGCCGCCACCGCCGATGCTCTGCGCCAGGACCCCGAAGGCATGGGCGCCGGACGTCCGGATATTCACCGCCAACTCGGTGTCGGTCCGGATTTCGCCGCCATTGCCGCGGGCACCGCCGGCACCGCCGACCACCGCCTGCACCCTTCCGCTGTAAGGGCCTGCCCCGGCCGAGAGCGAGTTCCCGGCGCCAGCGACGCCGCCACCGGCGCCGATGGATTGCAGCACCACGCCCACGCCCACATCGCCACGCGTCACGATGGTGGGGGAGCCACTGAGGGTCACGCGGCCGGCATTGCCCACGGCACCGCCGGTGGCCGCGCCGACGTTCATGAAGACATCCTGCGGGGTGGTCGAGCCGTTGGCACCCTGGCCGCCGCCGCCGCCGATGCTCTGCGCCAAGGCGCCGAAGGCCGCATAGCCGGTGACGCGGTCGCTCGCGACGAGGCCGGTCGAGATGCTGCTGCCCGGACCGAAGGTGAGCGACACCGCCGCGCCACCACCCGACGAGCCGCTTTGGCTTCCAAGCCTGATGGTCGAGGACATGCCAAGCTGGCTCGAGTTGGAGTTGGCCGCCCCGCCCGTGCCGCCGCCGCCGCCGATGCTCTGCGCGACGACGCCGTGCGACCAGTCATTCTCCGTGGTGATCGTGCCATTCTGTGTGAAGGCCACGCCGCCACCTGAGCCAGCGGCGCCATTGCGCGCGCCAATCGTGGCCGTGTGGCTCAGACTGACCGGAACCTCGGCGCCGATGATGTTGCTGATGGCACCGCGCAGGCCGGTCAGCGGGTCATAGGGATTGTCGGCGGAGGCCTCGGCGCCGGCCGAGCCGCCCACCCCGCCACCGCCACCGATGCTCTGCATCACGACACCCGGGGCATCGCTGCCCGAGGTGCGGATCTGCCCGCCCATCACCACCGTCACGCCGCCACCCACGCCGCCGGCGCCGCCCCGGCCGCCCACATTGAGGGTGAAGTTGCCGCTCGGCGTGACCGTGACGGGGCTGCTCGCGCCCGAGATGGAGTAGGACGCGCCGAGATTGACCGTGCCGCCCTGCGCCGAACCACCGCCGCCGCCGATGCTTTGCGCCAGGAGGCCGATGGCACTCGCGCCGAAGGTGCGGATCGTCGAGTTCGCATCGGTCGTGACATTGACGGTGCCGCCATTGCCGCCGGCACTCGCCGCGCCGCCCAGGCCGATGCTGGCATTGATGCTGCGCGTGCTGCCGAAGGCCTGCGTCGTGGAGGAGCCGAAGCCGGCATTGCCGCCGCCCCCGCCCACGCTCTGCGCCACCAGGGCATTGGCGTAGTCGCCATAGGTCGTGATGGAGGAACCCAGCAGATTGGCTGTGATCGAGCCGGCATTGCCGCCATTCTGGCCGCTGCCGCCCAGGGCCAGGCTGAGTTGCAGGCTGAAGCTGTTGGTCTCGGCCTGGTTCGCGGCGCGGCCATAGGCGGCGGTGGTCGCCATCGCCGAGGAATCGCCGCCCACGCCGCCGCCGCCGCCGATGCTCTGCAGCAGCACGCCATGCGAGCCCTGGCCCTGCGTCGTGATGCTGGAGGCACTCCCCATGGTGAAGTTGAGCGCGCCCATGGAGCCGGTGACACCACCATCGCCGCCCACCGCCGCACTGACGCTGGCGGCGAGGCTCGCCCCGCTGAGCGGGGGCACGGGCAGCGCCGCGGCGACGGCCCGCGCCATGGCGGAACCGCCCGCGCCACCGCCGCCGCCGATCACCTGGGCGAGGACGCCGAAGGAATCCACCGGGTTCTGGTTGGTGCCGGCGCGCGTGGAAAGGCCGGTCGAGATGGCGGCCCGGTCCAGCGTCACGGTGGTGCCACCGGCATTGCCGCCAGCCCCGCCCTTGCCGCCGACCGCGACGGCGGCGGCGAGCGAAACGCCCGCATTGAGGGTGTAGCCGCTGCCCCCCGCGCCGCCGCCACCGCCGATGCTTTGCGCGACGAGACCGATGGCGTTGGAGCCCGAGGTGCTGAGGCTGCCCTCGCTGATTCCTGCGCTCACCAGGCTGCTGGCACCGCCCGCGCCGCCACTGGCCCCGATGGCCAGGGTGATGGCGCTGCCGGTCGCATTCGCATCCCCGCCATTGCCGCCGCCGCCGCCGATGGATTGCACCACCATGCCATGCGCGAGGCGTCCGAGGGTGGAGTTGCTGCTCGAATTCTGCTGGGCCGAGGCGCTGCCGCCATTGCCACCGCCACCGCCAGCGCCGCCCAGGGAGACGATGACGCTGCTGCCATCGCCACCATTCCCACCGCCCCCGCCGACCGATTGCGACAGCATGCCCAGCGCATAATCCCCGCGCGTGACGATGCTGCCGCCATTCTGCGTGATGGCGGCCGCCCCGGCATTGGCCGCATTCCTGGAATCGCCGCCCAGGCCGATGACGCTGCCCGAATTGCTGCCGCCCGCGCCCGTTCCGCCGCCGACGGATTGCGCCAGGATGCCGAAGGCATTGGCGCCGGAGGTGGAGATGTTGCCGTTATGGGTCACCGTGACCGCGCCGGTGTTCCCCGCCGCACCGGCATCGCCGCCGGTCGAGGTCAAGCCATCGCCGCTGCTGCCATTGCCGCTCACGCCGCTGCGCGAGAGCGCGAAAATGCCATGGGCCGCCGTGCCGCCAGTGGTCAGGGCGGCGCTGTTGGTCACGCTGACCGCGCCGCTGCTGCCGGCATTGCCGCCATTCGCGCCCACGCTGACGAAGCCCGAGGCGTTGTAGGCATCGGCATCGCCGCCCTTGCCGCCCTGGCTGATGGCCGCGATGGCGCTGGCTGCCGTTCCCTGCGTGGTGATGCTGCCGCCGCTGATGTTGACGGTGACGCCGGAGGCATTGCCGCCCGCCCCGCCCGCCCCGCTGGCGCCGCCGAAATCGGCATTCAGCGAACCGCCGCCGCCGCCCGCTCCGCCCCGCGACGCGGCGAGGATGCCGTAGGCGGGGTTGCTGCGGTCCGCCGCCGCATCGCCGCTGGTGCGAATGGTGACATTGGTGGCGCTGACACTCACGGCCGCGGCCGAGCCACCCGCCCCGGCATTGCCGGCGCCGCCACCCAGCGCGTTGATGTTGCCGCCGCGCCCGCCCAGGCCACCCTGCGCCACAGCGACCAGGCCCGGCGATTGCGCGCCCGTGGTGGTGATCGAGCCGCCGGTGATCTCGACCCGGACCGGGCCGCCACTCCCGCCGGCCCCGCCGCCCCCGCCCCGCGCGTTCAGGTCCGCCGTGTAGGTCACGTTGCTGCCGGTGCCGCCGTCGCCGCCCTGCGCCATCGCCATGACGCCGGCCGAAAGCAGCCCGGTGGTGGTGATCACCGTGTTGGTCAGATTGACATAGGCGTTGTTCGTGGCGTCGCCGGGCCTGCCGGCGTCGCCGCCGGCGCCTGCCATTGCTCCGTTGCTGCGATTGGGGCCACTGTCGCCGCCACGGCCGCCCTGGCTCAGCGCCAGGATGCCGAGGGTACGGTCACCCTGGGCGGTGATGGTCACGCGGTCCTGGACGGTGACGCTGGCCTGGCTGGCGGAACCGCCCGAGCCGCCGACGCTTGGGCCGCTATAGCCGTACTGACCATTGCCGCCCTGGGAAATCGCGCCGATCACGGCCGAGCGGGGCGTGGTGGCCAGGTTGTTCGGGTTGTGGGTGGTGAGGGCGTAGCTGCGCGCATTGTTCGGATCGCCCACGGTGACGATGGCATTTCCGGCCGCACCGCCCTTGCCACCATCGGAACCCGAGTTGGTGGCCGGGGTGCCATTGCCGCCCTGGCTCATGGCGATCACGGCAAAGCCGCCCGGCGTGACGGGCGAGGTGGCCGTGCCCGTGCTGCTCGCGCCCCAGCCGAATTCCACCGAGACATTGCCCGTGCTGGTCAGCTTCGCCTGGGCCCCCGGATCACCATCGGGGCCGTTCGTGCCATTGCCCGCATCGCCGCCGAGCGAACGGGCACCGACACCCCAATAGCCCCCAGCCACGAGGATATTGGCCGTATTGGAGTAGAGAATAGCAGAGACATTGCCGTTGTTGTCCAGCTCCACATTGGAAGCCGGGCCGCCATTCTCACCCCGGCCGTTGCCGTTGTATTTCGGGATGCCGTAGTCATCGACCGAGTTGGTGGACTGGGTCCCACCGGTCCCGCCCCGGCTATCCACCATCACGGCGGCGCCCGATTGGATGACGGCCGGCAGGCCGGAACCAGAGGCGAAAACCATGAAGGCCGCGACGTTCGCGTTGTTGGTGAAGGTTACGGTCCCAGCAGCGCCAGCCTTCCCGGCGTTATAATCATTGTTCTGGTTGGTGTAGTCTCCGCCATCACCGCCGACCGAATAGGCGGAGAGGGTGACGACGGTATTCGGGTTGTTCAGGATATTGGAGATCCCGTGGCTGATCACGCCATTATTGACGAACTTCAGCGAGCCGCCCGGGCCACCGTCCTGGGCATTGCCGGTGGAGTTGGATGGGGCATTGAACCCTTGCATCTGAAACTGCAGGACGCCGAGGAAACTCGCGCTGGTCTGCGTCGTGACGCTGAAGGTGCCGTTGTTCGTCGCGTCCAGGGAGGACGCCGAAGAGACATTGGAAAATGACTGCGTGTAGGTTCCGGCGCTGATGGTGCAGGCCCCATCAGCGACGGCGCAGCTCTGCGCCAGGGCCATTCCGACGCCTGGCGCCAGGATGAAGGCCGTGCTCGCCAACAGCGTCCGCCGGCAGGCCAGCGCGCCGCGGCGCCAGGAAGGCGACATGAAAGGCATCATCATGCGGCGCGCCGCTGGCGCCTGACCGGCGCCTCGCCCACGCCCGCGCTGGAGGCCGGGAAGCGATGACAGCATCCGGCCGGTCCAAAGCCGGCCCGCCGGATTTCAGGATGGAAGCGTTCCGCCATCAAGGGAATCAACACGCTGCCTCCGCCACAATGCAACACTAGGAACCTTATTCCAGGAAATCTGCAAGTCCAGCCTGCATTTCGGGCGTCACAGGCTCACCCGCTGGCTTCCCCTCCGCCCTGCCGCGACGCGGCGCGCCGCGCCGCGCTTGGGCAGGACGGGCCGGGCATGCTGGCACCGGTTAGATCGGGGTCCCCGAAGACGCCATGGCTGGCCTCGCGAAACTCGACGAACCCGCCAGGAAACCCGATGAACGGGCGTGTCGGGACGCCGCGGCGAAGCGAGAGCGGCGTCATGCCGATCGCAGGGCGCATCACGCTGCCGCTCATGGCGTGCCGCGGGGATCTCCGTGTCAGGCGGGACGTCCGCCCTCGGTCATTCGCCCGTCGCGCCGCCCTGCTCCGCCTGGCGCAGCGCGGCCGCGGGATCGCCCGTCAGGTCGGCTGCGAGGAACTCAGGCGTTTCCGGCAGCGCGACGACCAGGCCGTCCACATGCATCACCTGGACCCGAAGCCCGCTGCCCCTCACGCCGAGGAGGTGGCCACCTGTCTCGCGGTCATCGGACAGGACATGCAGGTGATAGCCGGGAATACTCAGCGCGCGGGAATAGCCGGGCGACCAGAACCCCAGCAGGGTGCCGCGGAATGCCCGCGCCGTGAATTCGGCCTGATGGCTCGTCGCCGTCACCAGGTCGGTCCCTGGCGGCGCCTTGCAGGCGACGCGGTACCGGAGAAGCTCGAAGAGTCCATCGATCCGGATCGCCGCGAAAAGGTTGGGTGAGATCCGAAGCGCGTCGAGCTGGGCGCAGAGGTCATCCCAGCCGTCCACGGCGGCAAGGCGCTCCCTGCGGTCGGGTCGGAATGTGGTGGTGACCCAGAAGGGCGCCGTCGCCGAATCCGCCGGCTCGACGACCGAGCCATCAGGCAGCGCCTGGTACACCTTGCCGTCCAGCATGAGCCCTTCGCCATCGAGACCGTCATAGGTCCCCAGGCCGAAATCCCCGTGGGTCTTCAGGGCACCGACGGTGACGCAACCCTGATAGACGCCCTGCACCAACGCGCCCGCGGTCGAAACCTGGAACAGCGTGTGGTGATCGAGGCCAAGCGCCTGCACCAGCGCGTCCTGGACGATGTGGTCCAGCGTTTCGCCCGTCCGCGCCTCCCGCTCGCGCAGCGCCTCGAACAGGGATTGCGAGAGCGTCACGCCGACATGCCGGCTGCGCGGGATGCGGGAGCGGGCCATCCCGCTCAGCCCGGGACGTTCTGGACGACGCCTTGCATCAGGCGATCGTTCAGGCTGCGGTTCACGGCGACATGGATGGGCACCGGCCTGTCCGTCTTCGCGCCCCGGATGCCGGACACCCGAATGCCGGACACCCGGATGCCGGACACCCGAACGCCGGACACATGGCTGACGCCGTGATGTTCGAGCATTCCGACAAGCGCATGCGCATCGTCATTCAGCTCGCCGTGCTCGGCCAATACGGGCGCCTCCGACCATCTTGCCTCGCATGCGTAGCAGTGCGCGGGACCAACAGAAAGCGCCATGTGTTCCCCACCCGGCTGTGGCGCCTTGGGTTGACGCCATGTATTGCGGTGCCCGGCATTCGACCGCAGCCAGAACAAGCATACCAGACCAAGCGTTACTGACAGGTTATAACGTGCGTCTGATGCAGAACACACAACCACAGGTCATGCGAACAGGGCTGTTCTGAATTTATGCTCTTGCTAGCGTCATCTGGCAGAAAAAATAATGAGCGATGACGATGGAGGCTCCTGCCTCGACAGCTCCCGCCGTGACAGATGTCCCGATTGGTCTGACCGGATCAGCCTCGCGGACCGAGTTCGACAGCATGGGCGAGGTCGAGGTCCCTGCCAACCGATACTGGGGCGCCCAGACCCAGCGTTCGCTCCAGCACTTCTCCATCGGCGACGACCTCATGCCCAAGGCCGTCTACCGCGCCTATGGCATCGTGAAGAAGGCATGCGTCCAGGTGAACCACGCGGCCGGGCGGCTTCCCGACTGGAAGATGGCAGCGATCCTGCGCGCCGCCGATGAGACGATCCGCGGCGAGCTCGACGATCATTTCCCGCTTTTCGTCTGGCAAACCGGCTCGGGCACCCAGAGCAACATGAACGTCAACGAGGTGCTGTCGAACCGCGCGATCCAGCTGCTCGGCGGAACCCTGGGGAGCCAGAAGCCGGTGGCGCCCAATGACGACGTCAACATGGGCCAGTCATCGAACGACACCTTCCCCACGGCGATGCACATCGCCGCAATTGACGCAGCTGGTCGAGACCATAGAGCGCAAGGCGGATGGTTGGATGGATGTGGTCAAGATCGGCCGCACACATCTTGAGGACGCAGTGCCGCTGACAGTCGGGCAGGAATGGCATGGCTGGGCCGGCCAGCTGCGGGACGCAATGGCCGGGATCGAGGCCAGCCGGGCGGGGTTGCATCAGCTCGCGATCGGCGGCACCGCGGTCGGCACGGGACTGAACGCGCCCTCCGGCTTTTCGTAGGAGGTCGCCGCGCAGATCGCCCACCTGACCGGCAAGCCCTTCGTCACGGCGCCCAACAAGTTTGCGGCGCAGGCTTCGCTCGACGCGATGGTGCGCGCGCATGGCGCGCTGCGGAACCTCGCGGTCGCACTCATGAAGATCGCGAACGACATGCGCTGGCTCGCCTCCGGCCCGCGTTGCGGTGGGTTGCTCTGGGCGGCGGATCTCAGGGAAGCCGGAACCGGCCCGTGTGATCCGCTTCACCTGGTCACGGTGGATGGCGCTCACGCCGGCGCGGCGCGATGGACGTGCCTGCCTGTCCAACAACGCGGGGGAACCCCAGCGAGCCGATGGTCACGCAGGCAGAGGTCGAGCCGTGCTCTGGCCAAACCGTTCTCGTCCAGGTTCAGCCAGCCAGAGGATATCCTTGGGCTACACTGCCCGGCACGGCGGAGCCGGCCAGCGTGAGCGCGCACCATAGGCTGCCGCGGTGGTCGCCGCGGCCGGTCCTGTGGCGCTCCCAGAGTTCGGCGACCGCGGCCGGCGCCAGCACCGATTGCTGGTTGAGCGCGGCGAGCGGCATCTCCCGCAGCCAGGCCGCGATCGGAATGCCGAAACCCTTCTTGCGGCGCCCCAGCAGTTCGTCCGGCATACGACGGCGCGAGGCCTCCTTGAGGATCCACTTCGTCACGCCACCCTTCAGCTTCACGGTGTGCGGCAACCGCGCGGCGAAGTCGACCACGTCATTGTCGAGGAACGGCGCGCGTACCTCGAGCCCCACGCGCATGCTCGCCCGGTCCGACTTCACCAGGATGTCCTCCGGCAGATAGAAATTGGTGTAGAATTCCAGCGTCCGGTCGATCAGAGAGGTCGCCTGCGCCCCGTCCCAGGCGGCAATCGCCTCGCCATAAAGCTCCTCGGGATCTGCCGGGCCGCCGAGCAGGGCGGAGATCTCAGCCGGCGAGGCGGGGCCGAGCCAGATCGGGTTCCAGATCGCGGGTCGCCGATCGAGGCCGCGCAGCCCGCGGTTGAGCTTGAAGTCGAAGCTCATGTTGCGCGGCGATACGGGCAGCCGCGCCGCGATGGCCGCTATGGCATTGTGCACCGGCTTCGGCACATGCCGATTGTAGATTTGCGCCTTGGCCAGCACCTTGAATGGATCATAGCCGGCGAAGAGCTCGTCGCCGCCATCCCCCGAGAGGGCCACCGTGACGTGCTCGCGGGCGAAGCGCGAAAGCAGATGGGTCGGCAGGATGGAGGGATCGGCCAGCGGCTCGTCGATGATCGCCGGCAGCTCCGACATCAGGGCGAGGGTCGCCTCGATGTCGCATATCCTGGCACGATGGTTGCTGCCGACGAAGGCGGCCATCCGCGCAGCATAGCCAGACTCGTCGTAGCTTTCCTCGTTGAACCCGATCGCGAAGGTCTCGATGCTGTGCGCCGGCCGCGCATCGGCCGCATGGCTGAGGATCGTGCTGCTGTCGACGCCACCGGAGAGGAAGATGCCAAGCGGGCGGTCGCTGTCCAGCCGGCTGGCGACTGAGCGACCGAGCAGATGGTCGAGTTCCTCCGCCCAGGCGGCTTCGTCGCCCGGCGGGGCTGAGTCGGGCGCGATGGCGAAGCGCCAGTAGCGCCGCAGCTTCGTCTCCTGCGTCGCGAGGTCGATCTCCAGAGCGTGGCCGGCGGGGAGCTTCGCGATCTCGCGGTAGGGGGTCAGCGGCGCGGGAAAGAAGCCGTAGGCAAGGTATTTGCGCAGACATGCCGGGTTCATCGTGATGCCGGCCAGCCGCGGGTGCTGTTTCAGCGCGCTGAGCTCGGATCCGAAAATCACGCCCTCGGACGAGGCGGCGTAGAAGAGCGGCTTCTCGCCGAGCCGGTCGCGGGCCAGAACGAGCCGCCGGTTGGGCCGGTCGAACATGGCGAAGGCGAACATGCCGTTGAGCCGCGGGAGGAGGTCGAGCCCCCATTCCTCCCAGCCATGGACCAGCACTTCGGTGTCGCTGTGATGGCTGCGGAAGACATGGCCGCGCCGCACGAGTTCCGTGCGCAACGGCCCGTGATTATAGATCATGCCGTTGAAGACGACGCCGACCGCGCCGTCCTCGTTCCACATCGGCTGGTGCCCGTGGGCGGGGTCGATCACCGCCAGCCGCCGATGGCCGAGGAAGGCGGCGAGCCCTGTCTCGCTCCACAGGCCTTCGCCGTCCGGCCCGCGATGTGCGAGCGAGCGGGTCATCGCCGCGAGCGTCGCCTCGTCGCCGCGGCCGGTGAAGCCTGCGATGCCGCACATCTCAGGCGCGCTCGGTCGGCAGTCTGCCGATCTCCGCGCCGCCGCCGGTGACGCTGCGGACTGTGTACTGCGTCTTGTTCTGGGATTCGAAGTAGATCCGCACCAGCACCTCGGCGAGCAGTCCGAGCAGGATGCACATGATGCCGGTCATCGCGCCGAAGATAGAGATCAGCGGCAGCGGGGTCTGGATGAAGGAGATGCCATCGACGAACTTCAGCCAGAGCGCGTAGAGCGCCGAGAGGATGCTCAGAACGAAGAACAGAGCGCCGACGCCGCCGAACACGTAGATGGGCTTGGTATCGTACTGGGTCAGGAACTTCACCAGCATCAGGTCGAGCAGCACCTTGAAGGTGCGCTCCAGCCCGTATTTCGACTGGCCGAAGCGGCGCGGATGATGGTCGACCACCATCTCGGTGATGTTGGCCCCCTGCCAGCGTGCCAAGATCGGCACGAAGCGGTGCATCTCGCCATAGAGGCGGACCCCGGAGAGCACGCCGCGGCGGTAGGCCTTCAGCGAGCAGCCGTAATCGTGCAGGTGCACGCCGGAGATCACCGAGATGAGCTTGTTGGCGATCCGGCTTGGCAACACCCGGCTCAGGCTCTTGTCCTGCCGATTTTTGCGCCACCCGGAGACCACATCGTAGCCCTCGGCCACCTTGGCGACGAGCTTGATGATGTCCTTGGGGTCGTTCTGCAGGTCGCCATCCATCGGCACGATGATGTCGCCGCGGGTGTGGTCCAGCCCCGCCATCAGCGCCGCTGTCTGGCCAAAATTGCGCTGCAGATCGACCAGCCGGAACACCTCCGGATACTTCGCCACCTCCTCGGCCAGCAGGCGGGCTGTGCCGTCGCGGCTGCCGTCGTTGACGAAGATGACCTCCCACGGCCATTCCGCCGGCACCAGTGCCTCGCGCAGGGCCTGCGACAGCGCGACGACGTTTTCTTCCTCGTTATACAAAGGGATAACGACCGAGACCGTCAATCCGGTCGGCTTGTCGTTCTGCATCTGGGATTCCGTTCGGTCGTCGGGGCGAAAAGCAGCGCGAGGCACTTCGTCTGCGCTCCTTCACTATGAGACGGGGCAGTCTATTGCAACCATTCCCCCTCCACACCGCAGCTTCGTTGACGTCTCGCGAGTCGTCTTGGTAACAGCGGCCGCGCGCTGGGCGAAACAAGGAAGACAATGCTTCAGAGCAATCCACGGGCACCCGGCCTGGCCCCTGCAATCTCGGGGCGAGACTGGCTCATGCTCGCGGCTGTTGCAGTATTGGGCGCCGTCAACGCGAGCTATTCCTATCGCCTGGGGTTCGACTGGGGCGACCTGTCCTCCTATGCCCTGATCGCCCGCGACCTGCTGGAAGGTGGCACGCCGGCCGACTATGTCGGCTACGGCCCACTCTGGCACTTCTGGGGCGCATGGCTGTTTCAGGTCGCTGGCGTCGACTTCTCGGCTCTCCTCGTCGCGTTCAATCTGCTGATCATCGCCTCCGCGCTGCTGCTGGTCATGGCGGTGCGCAGCGCGACCGGCAGCATCTGGCCTGGGCTGCTTGTCGGTCTCGCCGTCATCTTCGTGCCCCCTTTGCTCGCCTCGACCATGCGGCTGCTGTGCCTGGCATTGTTCGCGTGGCCCTTCGTCGCGCTGGCGGGCCGTGCTCCGGCCGATGATCGCCCCGCCGTGTTGGCGACGGGGAGCGCGATCGGCGCCGTGATGATGATGCGGCCAGACTTCGCCTATCTCTTCGCCGCGCTGCTGGCCGTGCTCCTGGTCTGGCGGGCCGTGCTCGCCGAGGTGTCGCTCGCGAAGCGCATCTCCTATGCGGTGGGTCGCGGCCTGCTTGCGGGCGGGGCGGCTCTCGTTCTGATGTTGCCGCTCGCTTTCGATGCGGTTCGACGGGGCTATGGCTGGCACCTGCTCTCCGAAACTCTCGACTATCCGAAGCGGCTTCTGCTGGTCCTGGCAAGCACCGGTGCGGCGACGGCAGAAGGCCCGAAGCCGGCGCCTAGCCTGCTCAGGATGCCACCTCTCGGCGCGGTCCTGGATCCAGCTTCCGGGCAGCAGGTCTTCGCCCTGCTGGTCTATTCGAGCTTCGTCGGCCTTGTCGTGGTGGCCGCTCTGCTGGGTTGGCGCGCGCTGCGCGACCGCGGTGCCGCACGGTGCGATCAGGCGTTGCTGGCGCTGTTCCTGCTGGCGGCCAGCCAGTTGCCGATCTTCGTGCTGTTTCGGCCAAGTTGGGGCCATTTCATCGGTTTCATGCACGGCTACCTGCTGCTTGCCGCGGGGCTGCTTGCCTGGGGCGCGCAGCGCTGGGTGGCGGTGGGACTGGCAGCCCGCCTCGGCATGGCTCTTCTCCTGGCGCAATTCGTCCTCTTCACGGGTTACGGCCTGATCCACGGGAACACCGGGCTGGTCACGCGGCTCGCCGGCCGCGATCAGGTGGTCGAGCTTCGCAACGGCGTGCGCTTCCACGCCACTCCGGCCGAGAAGCGCTTCTACGAGAACATCGTCAGCATCATCGAGCAGAACTCGCGTCCCGGCGACAGGATCGTCTGCGTGCCATATTGCCCGGGCTTCGCGCTGATGACCGACCGCCGGCTGCTCTTTCCGCGCCACTACGTCGACGATTCGACGCCATTCGTCGATCCGGGCTGGCTGGACAAGGCGATCGCCCTCACGGATGAGGCGCGCCCGCCGGTCGTCATCGTACTCGACTGGGCGCCCAATGACACCGACGCCTCCCGCTTCGACGTCTGGGCGAGGCGCTATGTCGATCACCTCGCGCGCAGCTATCCGATCTCCGGCCGCTTCGACATCGGCACGGCCTGGCTGAGTGACGGCGCCGGGCGGGCGCCACTGCGGCGCGTCGAGATCGTCGATTGGGGGCCGAAGACCGCGCGCGCCGGCGAGGCCTTCAACCGCCAGCCCAACGGCCAGTCCGCGCTCTGGCTCAGGCTCGATAGCGATGCCATCGGCAGCGCGACGATCCGGCTCGACGGACGAGAGCTGACGACCTTCACGCAGGGCGTCACCGCCACGGCCCTCGTGCCGCCGGAGCTGCTGAGCGAACCACGCCCGCTCTCGCTGCAACTGGTTGACCGGCTGCGCAACATCGAGAGCCAGATCGTGACGCTGGACATCACGCCATGATTCGAGCCAACCCCTGCGTATCCTGACGCTCTGTTATGAGTTCCCGCCGGTCGGCGGCGGCGGCGGACGTATCTGCTCCAGCGTCGCGCAGGGTCTCGTCCGACGTGGCCACGAGGTCAGGGTGCTGACCTCGCATGTCGCGGGTCTGCCGCGCGAGGAGGAGATCGGCGGCGTGCTGCTGCGCCGCCTGCCGGCCGGTCGGCGGCGGCCCGACCGCTGCACGGTTCCAGAGATGGCGGCCTATGTCGCCCTGCACGCCTGGCCGGCCATCGCGGAGGCACGGCGTTTCCAGCCGGATGTGATTCACGCCCATTTCGCCGTACCTACCGGGCCGGTTGCGTGGCTGGCGAGCCTCGCGGGCCGGGTGCCCTTTGTGATCACAGCCCATCTCGGTGACGTGCCGGGCGGCGTACCGGAGCAGACCGACGGGCTGTTTCGGCTGTTGAAGCCCTTCACCGTACCGATCTGGCGCGGCGCGCGCGCGAGCACGGCGGTCGCATCGCATGTCGCGGACCTTGCCGAAGCAGCTTATGGCGTGCGGCCGCGCACCATCCTGAACGGCATCGCCATGGGCGCGCCACCGATGCGCGCGCCGTCCTCCGGTCCGCTGCGACTGATCTGGTGCGGCCGTGTGCAGGAGCAGAAGAACCTGCCGGCAGGCATCGCCGCGCTGGCGCCGCTTGCCGGCCGCGACTGGACGCTGGAGGTCGTCGGCGACGGTCCCCAGCGTGCCGAGGCGATGGCCCGCGCCGAACGCGCGGGGCTCGGACAGCAGGTGATTTTCCACAGCTGGATGGAGGCGGCCGAGGTCGAGGCGCGCATGCGCATGGCCGACGCGCTGTTCCTGCCCTCGCTCAGCGAGGGGCTCTCGCTCGTCACGGTCGAGGCGTTGCGCGCCGGACTCGCATTCGTCGCGAGTTGCATCCCGGGCGTCACCGATGTAGTCGCGGACGGCGTCAACGGCCTGCTCTTTGACCCCGGCGACGCGGCGGATATCGCCGCGCAGGTGGAGCGCCTGATGGACGATCGCGCCATGCTCGCATGCATGCAGGCGCAGAGCCTGGAACGTCGGCCGGCCTTCGACGAGCGCGCGATGATCGATGCCTATGAGGAGGTTCTGATGGCGGCGGCGGGTCGATGAGCTGGACGAGCCCTCGTGTCATCCGCGGCAATCGCGGTGACATCGCCAGCCGTTACTTCATGCTCAAGGCGGCTCTTGCGCATGGCGTCGCGGTCTCCTCGGTCTTCGCCACGCGCAGCAGCCACCTGCCCGACGCCCTGCATGATCGCATCGTGCCCTATGGCTGGGTCTATAATGCCATTCCCGGGCTCGCCGGACTGCGCGCGCTGCTTCGCGCCCGGTATGTGATCTGGACCGGCGGGCTCGACCTCCAGGATGATTCCAGCCTGGCGAAGCTGGTTCACACCTCGCTCGTCTTTCTGTCCTACCGCCTGCTCGGGCTGCGCATCCTGCTGGCCCATCAGGGCGCGGGGCCGATCCAGAGCCCGACCGGGCGCTGGCTCGCCCGCCGGGTACTGGGCTGCGTTCGGCTCGCGCTGGTGCGGGACGAGGGCAGCGCCCGGCTGCTGCGCGGGCTGATGCCGCCGGAGCGGGTCAGGGTCGCGGCGGACGGCATCTTCCTCGGCGCTTCGCCCGCGCCGCAGCCACGTCACCCGCTGATCGAGGCGGGCGGACGGCCGGTGATCGGTGTCAACGTCCGGCTCTGGTTTCATTTCACGGGGAGCTGGGTGCCGTACCAGTTCGCGGGCGAGCGTTACCGCGAGCGGGCGCAGGCGCGCATGGACGAACTGCTGACCGCCTTTGCCGCGGTGGTGCGGCATCTGCGCAGCGCGCATGATGCGCGGGTGATCCTGGTCTCGATGTACGAGCCCGGCATCGAGCCGTGGGAGGACGATCTCGGCCTGCTCGAACGGCTGAAAGCAGCCTTTCCCGACGATCCCGACGTCGCGGTGCTGCGCGACGACCTCTCGATCGAGGCGCTCTGTGGCGTCTTCGCCGGCTTCGACGCCATGATCGGGACGCGGCTGCACTCGACCCTGATCGCCTTGCGGATGGCGACGCCGGCGATCCACATCGCCTACACGCTGAAGGGGCGGGACATCTACGCCGATCTCGGCCTGTCCGACTGGGTGGTGGATATAGACGAGTTCATGCAAGATCCGGGCGGCGTGACGGCTCTGGTGGATCGGGTGCTGTCGGAGGGCGAGGGCGCCCGCGAGCGCGTACGCGCCATCGTCGAGCCACTGATCGCCGTCAACGAGTGCGCGCTGGCTGCGGCGATCGCCGAGGTGGAGGCAGGTTAGGAATGTGCGGCATCGCCGGATTTTACGGGGAGTATTCCCGCGACCAGCTCGTCGCCATGTCGGCCGCCATCGCCCATCGCGGTCCCGATGGCGAGCAGATCGAGATGCGCCCTGGCCGGAGCGAGCCGGCGATGGCCGGCCTCGCGCATCGTCGGCTCTCGATCATCGATATCGAAGGCGGCACGCAGCCGATGTGGTCGAGCGACCGCCGCTACTGCATCGTCTTCAATGGCGAGATCTACAATTACGAGCGGCTGCGCCAGGAGTTGCTGTCAGAGGGCGCGACACTGACGCGCCATTCCGACACCGAGGTCATCGTCGAGGGCTGGCGCACGCGCGGGCCGGCGATCCTGCAGGCGCTGGAGGGCATGTTCGCCTTCGGCATCTGGGACGACCGCGACAAGTGCTGGATCTTCGCGCGCGACCGATGGGGCATCAAGCCGCTCTATCTCGCCGAGCCCCGTGCCGCCCGCGTCGTCTTCGCCTCCGAGATCAAGCCGCTCCTGCCCTTCATCGGCGGGGCTTCCGTCGACGAGGAAGCGCTCGCGAACTTCCTGCTCTACAGCTGGAATGTCGGCCCTCAGACGATCTTCCGCGGCGTGCGCCATCTGCCGCCTGGCCATTGGGGCGTCTGGCGGCCGGAGGGCGGTGCCTTTTCCTCGCAGCCCTTCGCGACGCATGATGTCGCCGTCAGCCGGCAGGGCTATGCCGAGGCCGCCGACGAGCTTCAGGCAAGGCTGGATGCCGCGATCCGCTCGCACATGGTTGCTGACGTGCCCGTCGGCATCACGCTCTCCGGCGGGCTCGATTCCAGCTCCGTGCTGGCCGGCATGGCCCGGCTCGTGCCCGCCGCGTCGATCGACGCTTTCACCATCGGCTACGGCCTCGCCGATGACGAGACACCCTTTGCCCGCCGCATGGCGCAGCATGTCGGCGTCGCGCATCACATTCGCGAGGTCTCGCGCGAACGCATCTCGGAGAATTTCGCCAGCCTGGTCCATACCATTGAGGAACCCATCGGCCACCCCGTCCTGCAGACGACACTGGAGATGTCCGCCGCCGCCCGCGAGAAGGTGAAGGTCGTGTTGATCGGCGAGGGTGCGGATGAGCTCTTCCTCGGTTATCCGCAATATCGCCTGCTGACCCGGCCTTTCCGCCATGCGCCGGCAGCGCTGCTGCAGGCCTACTATCTCGGCGTCACCTGCCTGATGCCATCGGCGCGGACACTTGCCGGCATGCTCCGCCCCGGTGCCGTCAATCGCGCAGCGCTCGATGTGGCCGCCCACCGCTTCGATCCGTACTTCCGCCGCGGCGACGTCGCCGGCGGCGCGCAGGGCTTCGAGATCGAGAACTCGCTCGTCGCCAACCAGCTCATGCGCATCGACAAGCTGACGATGGCCAACGCACTTGAGGCGCGCGTGCCTTTCCTCGACAACCAGCTCGTCAACCATGCCCGCTCCTTGCCTGTCGAGTACAAGCTGCGCGCCGGGCAGACCAAGGCGGTCCTGCGCGAGGCGATGCGCGAGCGCCTGCCGCAGGACATCCTGTTCCGGCCGAAGACAGGCAAGAAGGGCACGCAGGCGCTGCTGCCATACCTCAACGGCCTCGTCAGCGACGGCCCGCTCGCCCATCTGATCTCGCGCGAGACCATCGGCCGCCGCGGCTGGCTCGATCCCGACCGTGTCCACGCCTATCTGGCGCAGGCCTCATCGCCGCTGATCCGCCATCACCCGATCGAGAGCCGCAGGCGGACCAAATTCGCCTATTCCCTCGCGGTGCTGGAGCAGTGGGCGCAAGTCTATCTCGACGGCGCCCCGATTGACTCTTTCGCGCAAAAAGCAGACAGGCCGCACCAACCTGTCAGGGCTGGTTAAGGATCATGGCGGACACTGAGCGCCCGACGCTGTTCGACGAGACGACGCGGGCCGTCTTCTACGACCGGCTCTTCAACATCTACCAGCGCAATTTCGGCCGTGTCGCCGCCAGTCCCGAGCACGTCGTGCAGATGACGCATGACAGCCTCGACGAGCGGCGCTCGCTTGAGCAGCTCGACATGTTCGAGGCCGCCATCGGCGAGCCGCTGGCGGGCAAGCGCATGCTCGAGGTCGGTTCGGGCATCGGCATGACGCAGAGCGTGGCGCGGCGTTTCAGGGGGGTGGAAGCCTACGGCATCGAACCCGGCGACGACGAGTATGAGGGCTCTCTCAAGCTCTCCTATGACATCCTGGAAGCATCGGGTCTCGATCGCGACGTGGTGCGCTACGGCGTCGGCGAAGACATCCCATTTCCTGACGGCCATTTCGACCTCGTCTATTCGAGCAATGTGCTCGAGCACGTCAACGTGCCGCCCAAGGTGCTGGCCGAGATCGTGCGTGTGCTGAAGCCCGGTGGTCAGGCCCAGATCGTGGTGCCGAACTACGGCTCCTGGTGGGAAGGGCATTACGGCATCCTCTGGTTGCCGCATCTGCCGGCTTGGGCCGGCAAGCTCTACGTCCGCGCGCTCGGCCGCGATCCCGATTTCATCGACACGCTCCAGCTCGTCTCGCGCGGCAAGGTCGAGCGCTGGCTCGAACCGCTGCGTGACACGATCGAGATCAGGGGCTGGGGCACCGATATCTGGGAGCAGCGGGTCAGGGGGCTCGGCTTCGCTGAGTATTCGGCGCTCGGCCGGGTCAAGGCCATCCTGCGCGTCCTGCACCGGCTCGGCGTCATTCCGCTGCTGATCGCGCTCGGCAAGGCGCTCCACTGGGAAACGCCGATCATCCTGACGATCCGCAAGCGCGGCGGGGCGGGCTGATGCGCGCGCGGAAGACGCCATGCCGCTGAAGCAACGCTGGAACCAGGCCTGCGCCGAGACGATCGGCACGCCGCTGTTCTGGAAGATCGCCGTCGACCATCTCTCGATCGAGCGCAGTCTTGGCCCGCTGATCGAGCGCCATGCCCGCGGCTTCGTGCTCGACGCCGGCGCGGGGCGTCTGGCCTGGCGCGCGCTGCTGCGCGTCCGCTGCACCCGCTATCTCGCCACCGACTATGGGAATTCGCACCCGGAGCTGGGCTTTGTCGCCGACATCCAGGGTGGCATTCCCCTGCCGGACCGGACTGTCGATACGATCTTCTGTTGCTCGGTGATGGAGCACACGCCGGAGCCTTGGCGCATCCTGCCGGAATTCGCGCGCGTCCTGGCGGATGATGGCCGGATCATCCTGTCGGTGCCGTTTCTCTACTATCTCCACGGCGCCCCGCACGACTATTTCCGCTTCACCCGCCATGGCGTCGAGCGGCTGGCCGCAGCCGCCGGCCTGGAGGTCGTCGAGATCCACACCAGCGGCGGCTGGGCCCACGCCTTCGGGCAGGTCTTCTCCGTTGTCTGGGGCGGAATCTTCTGGCACCCGAAGGCGCCATGGCTCGTCACGGCGCCCGCTCGCCTGCTCTTCGGTGTCGCGCGCCTGCTGGACGGGCTGGATCGCGGCGGCCTCTTCGCACAGACCGTCAACGTCGTGTTGGCCAAGCCCGCGCGATGAATTCGGCGCGGCTCTCGGCCGGATTTCGCGCGGCTTGGAGCTCGCGCTGGATGCGGGGGGCGCAGGCGATCGTCACCATCCTCCTGCTCAGTTGGCTCGTCGGCAGCATCGATGCGGGGGTCTGGCAAGCTGTGACCGGCATCCAGCCGCTGACGCTGCTCGCCTGCTTCCTCGTCTTCGCCAGCGCGCAAATGATCGGTGGCTTCAGGCTGTGGCTGGTGACACCGGGGGCGACGCTGCGCGGCGCGCAGGCCGCGACCTGGGTTGGCTATTTCTGGGGTAACTTCCTGCCGAGTAGCGTCGGCGGGGACATCGTTCGGCTCATGCGGCTCCGCGCGGAGGGAATCCCGGGTGCGACGGCCGCCGGTGCCCTGGTGCTCGACCGCATCGCGAATCTGCTTCCAATTCTCGCGATCGTTGCCTTCGCTGCGCTGACGCGTTCGCTGTCGTTCGCGATGAACATAGATCCGGTCTGGGGTATCGCGTTCGCGCTGGTGGGGCTTGCCGGTGCGGTTGCGCTCTGGCTGGTGCGCGGGCGTCTGGCCGGCCCCATCCGGCGGGCGCTCCAGCCGGCTCGTCAGCTCGTCCGGCGGCCAGGTCTCGCACTCGGCGTCGCGCTGCTTTCGGCCGCCAGTATCGGCGTCTCGATCCTGGCGCAGTGGTGGCTGGCGCGGGCGCTTGGCCTCGCGATCGACCTCGTCGAGCTGGCGCAGATCATCGCGGTGCTGACGCTGGTGGTGATGCTGCCGGTCAGTCTGAATGGCCTCGGCGTGCAGGAGGCCGGCTATGTCGCGGCCCTGACGACGGCCGGCGCGCCCCTCGACGCCGCGATCGCCTTCTCGCTCCTGGTGCGCCTGCTGATGCTCGCGACCAGCCTGCTCGCCGGTCTCTTTGTGCTGAGCGAGAAGCTGCAGGCCCGGCAGGCCTCCGGTGCAGGCTGAGGCGGCAGGCATGCCTTCCCGACATTGCATGACCCAGCCTCGGCGGGTAGAGAAGCGCCCTCCCCGCCGGCTAGCGACGCCTGCTCCCCGACAAGAATGGTCCGTTCATGAGCTCTGACCGCGTCGATATCGCCAAGTACATCCATCTGCTGCGCGATCCTGCCGATGGTGGCAAGCTCACGATCGGGGCCGACGGACGCTTGGTCGGGGCGACCTCTGGCAAGGTCTACGACTTCAAGGGCCCGCTGCCGGACCTGCGCCCGGAGGAGGATCGCGGTCGCGTCATGGATCACTATGACGATGCGCCTTGCCACAACTATATCGCGCTCGATAATTTACCTCTTGGACGCTATTTTCGCGACGATAGCCACGCCCATTACTTCAAGGACCGTGAGTTCGTCGTCGAGATCGGCGCCGGCAAGGGCGGCATGGCGCAGGTGATGAAAGACAATCGCGGCATCACGCCGTTCTGCGTCGATCTCGCTTACGGCTCGCTGCGCCATACGCGCAACCCGCCTCTTGAGGCCGATGGCGCGCTCGGCTCCGCCCTCAACATCCCGATCGCCGACAATGCGGCCGACCTCGTGATCTGCAGCGGCGTGATCCATCACACGCCCGACCCGATGCGTTGCGCGCTCGAGCTCGCCCGCATCACGAAGCCGGGCGGATATCTCCTGCTCGGCGTCTATAACTGGGAGAATCTCTATCGTTCCCTCTACTTCTTCCTCAGCCCGCCGCTGAAGGGCGTGCGTCACCTGCTGGGTGAGAAGTGGGGCGACAGGCTGATCCAGGCGACGGTCTTCCTGCCCTATCATCTCGCGCTCTGGGTCGTGCTCGGCCTGGTCCAGGGGCGCTGGAAGTTCCCGCCGCTCAAGGAGAGCTGGGAGCAGTTCGGCGACTTCTTCCTGACTCCGATCGCGCGCTTCTATCATGCCCGCGAGATGAAAAGCTTTGGCGACGCCATGGGGCTGGAGCTCCTCGAACAGGACAAGGGCGGGTGGCCGAAGAACGGCTTTTCGCACTGGGCCTGGTACCGCAAACCGACCGCCTGATCGTTTGACTGCGCGCCACAGTTGGGCGCGGCCCCATCGGCTTTGTGCCGGACTGGCCAAGCACGCCACAGAATATTTGGCACTGTACTGATGAAGACGAAAACTTCGTCAATTATAATAGGGTGGTTGATCCCGGGATTTGCTGGTGCAGTCTTCTTCCAGGATTGGAAGGATGCGCAGCTCGGTCGCCGAGCTACCACCGGACCGCGCGGGGTAATAACGGCCAAGACAGGAAGGCCAATCGCGGCGCCGCGCGCAGGCGCCGGATCTGCCCGATCATCCCCCACGGCGGCAAGGCCCGCGCCAACAAGCTTCCTTGCCAGGCTTCCTTCCCAAGGGCCTCCATAGGTGGCGCGTCCGCGTCGAGCGGTTCATCGGCAAGACGAAACGCGTCAAGCGGATTGCCATGTGATGAGAGAAGACCAGGCAAAACTACGCCGCCTTCGTCGCGCCCCCCTGCGTCTTCATTTTGGCAAAACCCGTCCAGATGGCCTGATCGCGGTCTGGCTTCCATTCGAAAGGCGGGTTAAGACGAGATCATGAAGAAATTGACCATAGGTATGCCCGTCTACAATGGCGCCGCGAGCATTCGGCGCGCGCTCGATAGCCTTCTCGCCCAAACGTTTAATGACTTTTGCATCATAATCTCCGATAACGGGTCGACTGACGAGACGCAGAGCATCTGCGAAGCTTACGCGGCGGCTGATCCGCGCGTGACCTATATCCGCCAGGCAAAAAACCTCGGCCCACAGATGAATTTCCGCTTTGTGCTGTTTGAAGCACACACGCCCTACTTCATGTGGGCCGCCGCGGACGACCTCTGGGCTCCGACTTTCGCAGAGCGCAATATTGCCGCCCTCGAGGACGATCTCACCCTTGTGATGAGTCAGTCCAAGGTGCTCTTCACCGTGAATGGCCTGCCGAACCATATGGCGTTCGGCACCTATAAGCTCGACCATGAAGATGTGGGCATCAACGCGGCCCGCTTCTTTGAAAATCCATCCGACAACAGTCGTTACTACGGCGTGTTTCGCACGGAAGCGCTGAAGGCGGTCTTCCCTGGCCGGCCGTTTTTTGCGTTGGACTGGCTCGTCTCAGCGGCGACGTTGCGTCACGGCAAGCATAACGAGCTGAACGAGACCTTGATGATCCGGGATTCGAGCGACCCGGCCTCCTATGCACGGGCTGTTTTCTCGGACCACCGCTTCTTCCTGTGGCGGATCTTCCCGCTGCTTTTCATGACGCGCTGGCTGATCACGCATCGCAGCGTGCCACTCACTCCGGCCGTTCTCTATCGCCTCTACAGGGCCAATGTTTACCTGCATTTCCGCTTTGGCGCGCGCAAGTTTTCCCGGATTGCCGAACGCTATCTTGAGACGAACAGCCTTCTCTATGCGTTCGGACTGCGACGCGGCCCAGGCGCGGCCGTGCCGGGCGCTCCCCAGCCGCCGGAAGCCAAGCCGCCCACCCCTGACGTGCAGATCCCGGTCGCCCCCACCTTGGTGGCGAACGAATGGAACTTCCCGGTCGAAACACCGGCCGCTCCGCGGCTGAGCGTCGTGATCATCGCCGATACGGATCTGGCAGCCAGCTTTCGCGCGCTCCTGACCGCGCAGCAACTCGCCACCGCTCAACCCACCGAGGTCATCCTGGTTGTCCAGGTCCCGGATGGCTGCACGTCTTCGATACTCACGGCCCCAACCGGGGTGATTGTCGCCGAGGTCAGGGGCCCGGCCACGGTCGGGAGCATGATGAATGCGGGGCTGGCCATGGCAACCGCGCCCAATATCCTGCTGACGCAGAGCCTGGCCTGGTACGATCCCGCCATCCTGCCTGCCCTGGAAGAAGCCCTGGCCCAGGCTCCCCTGGTGGCCCCCCAACTTCTCTACGCGGACGGCAAGCTCGCTGCGGCGGGGGGCGTCATGTCCGCGGATGGCGGCCTCTGGCGGTATGGGCGCATGAAAGAGCCGGATGAACCGCGATTCCATTTTGCCAGGGCCGGCGATTTCGCTTGCGCGGCATTGGCCTTGCGCCGCGGCGCTGTCGATCAGCCACAACCCTTCGACACGAAGCTGGAGCATTTTGACGCCGTGCTGGCGGATTTCTGCCTGCGCGAGCGCGCCCGCCTCGGCGCACCGCTTTATTGGCCCTGGGCGCGGGTCGCCGTCATGGACGACACCTGGCGCAAGCTGAGGCCCGGGGAGACGCTGCCGCCCTCCGGCTGGTCCACGGATCTGATCAGGCTGCGCGAACGGCACGCCCGGACACTGGCTTATCTGGCCATGCTGGAGGGCGAAGGCCGCCCGGCGCATGATCGCGCGCATCCGCGCCGCTTGCTCTACGTCGATGCAACGACACCAAGATCCGACGAGAATGCCGGGTCCATCGAGGTCGTGAGCCAACTGAAGGTGTTCACCGATTTCGGCTTCCGCGTGACCTTCATCCCCGAAAGCAGCTTCGCCCATGATGGCCGCCACACCGAGGCGCTGCAGAAAATGGGCGTCGAAGCCCTTTACTGGCCGCATGTGACCAGTGTGTACCAGGCACTGGAGGCGGCCCGGGACAGCTACGACGTGATCGTGCTGTGCCGAGCCTATATCGGCGAGCGCTACATTCCCATGGTGCGCAAGGAGGCGCCCCGCGCGAAGGCGATCTTCTACACGGTGGACCTCCATTTCCTGCGGGAGGAGCGCGAAGCGGAACTGAGCGGGGACGTCAGACAGATCGAAGCCGCCCGGCTCTCCAGGCTGACCGAGCTGGCCACGGTGAAGGCCGTCGATGCGACGATCGTGCACAGCACGATGGAACAGGATCTCCTTCTTCGGGAGACGCCGGGTGCCCGCATTCAGCTCCTGCCGCTGATGCGCGCGGTTCCGAAACAACTCTCGGTGCCAGGCCCCGAGGGACGCCGCGACATTCTCTTCGTCGGCACCTATCAGCACCCACCGAATGCGGATGCCGCGACGTTCTTCGCAAAGGAGGTATGGCCCCTGGTGCGTCCGCGCCTGCCTGGCGCACGCTTCCTGGTTGTCGGCAGCGCGGTCACGCCGCAGGTCTCGGCGCTGGCGGGCGACGGTGTGGAAGTGCTGGGCTTCGTACAGGATCTCGAACCGCTGCTGCACAATGCGCGCATGTCCGTCGCGCCACTGCGATTCGGCGCGGGGCTGAAGGGGAAGGTCGCCACGACCTTGCAGGCGGGCTTGCCGACCATCGCCACCAGCATCGCGGCCGAAGGCGTGCCCCTGGAGGATGGCCGTGACATCCTGATCGCCAATACCGCGCAGGAGATGGCCGACGCGGTCGTGCGCCTCTACACCGATGATGGTCTCTGGCATTCGCTCTCGCAAAAGGGCTTTGCCTTCGCCAAAGCTGAATTCTCCTTCGAAGCGAACATGAAACGGATCGCGGCGATGCTTGCCGACCTGGATCGGTCAACGCCGGAGAGCGAGCGTGTTCTGCTGGAAGCGGAGCTGGCCTCGGGCGATCCGGTGTTCCGCCCCTCCGAATCCCGGTTGGCACGCCAGGTGGAGCGTGCGGCACAAATCTCCGATGGTCGCCTGATGACGTTCAAGCGCTCGTTGGATAGCAGCCACAGACCATGGCTGCCGACCTGCTTCGCGGATCCGCGCCTGAAATTCCTGATGGATGCCTTCCACGACCGCCCTTCGATGATCCCCATCGAAATCGTCGCATCCGTCCGGCCTGAGCTGGAGCTGGAAGGCGACGGCCAGAAACATGAGGGCGACGCCGCCCCCTTTGCCACTCTGGACGGCATCCGCTTCTACGCCTTCTACACCGGCCTGATCTGGTATCTGATGACGACCAACGCCACCGACGATCTACATCTGCGGCTGCAGGAGCCGTCGCTGGGTGCGCCCATGATACTTCGTCACAATGATAGGGCCATCTCGCAGGATCTGGCCGAATCCCTGCTGGAGCATTCGCAGATCCGGCAACTCACATCGACCCTCGCCCTGCCGGACCGGCCGATCTATCTGGATATTGGCGCGGGCTACGGGCGCTTGGCCTATGTGATGCTGAGCGCCGCCCCCTGCCGCTACATCATCGTGTACACGCCGACCAGCCACCTCCTCGCCAAATGGTACCTTCCGCGCGTGCTGCCGCACCTCAAGGTCTTCGGCTACCGACACTTCATCCGCTTCGAGGATGTTCGGGCGGAGATCGAAAATGCCGACCTGATCTTCCTCTCCCCGAACCAGCTGAACCTGCTGCCGGATGGCTGGGTGGATGTGTCGATATGCATCTCCAGCCTGCATGAGATGGAGCCCCCCCAAATCGCGCGCTACATGGAGCTGTTGCCGGCCAAGACGTCGCGGGCCATCTACTTCAAGCAGCGATTCGGTTGGCGGGATCCGGTCGATGGTACCCGGGTGGAAATGGCAGCCTTTGAATTTGCGGCGCCGTGGCGGCAGGTCAGCAACAGCGCCGATCCCATCAACCATGACGTTGTTCAGCTCGGCTGGCACCGCGACCGCGCACCATAGCCACGGCATCACGGAGGTGAGCCGCCCGCGTCATTGTCAGGTATTGGCACAGGGATCTTTCAAGGCATGAAATCAACGGTTCCGGAAAGGTTCGACAGCTGGAACACGGCCTTGGCCGTCGCGGTTGTAGAGGCCGGTGAAAGGAGATATCTGGGCGTCCAGAACCTCAGGCACCCGCATCCGAGTCTCGGCCCGATGATGCCCCGGGGGCCTGTCTCGACCATCTGCCCCGCAGAATGGCAACATCATATTGCAGCCGCCACCGTGGCAAAGATTTCGCATTAACCGGCCGAAAATCTCCTCAGAGGGATCTGAACGCCGCGACAAAAACCTGAACCAATTCTTGATCCGAAAGGGAACAATTGGGTGAAACTCTCACTGCCTGACGCGAACGCACAGCCTCTCTCAGACGAGGAAGCGCTCAAGGTCTTCAAGGAAACCCATTGGTATCAGAGCTGGGAGCTCCGCCCGGGCATGGTGACACCCGGGCTCGCGCACAATCCCTCGGCACAGTGCGACATGCTGCACATCCCCAAGGACCTCACAGGCATGAAGTGCCTGGATATCGGCCCGATGGACGGCCCGATGACCTTCGAACTGGAGCGTCGTGGCGCCCATGCGATGGCGTTGGACATCCAGGACCCGACGCAGGTGGGCTTCGATTCGGCCCGCCGCATCCTGGGTGCCAAGGCGCCGCATTATCAGGGCAGCGTCTATGGTCTGCCGCATGCGGAAATGAATGACCTCGACCTCGTCGTGTTCTGCGGCGTCTATTACCACCTGAAGTATCCGATCATGGCCTTCGAGCGCATCTCGGCCGCGATGAAGCTGGGCGGCACGCTGCATTTCGAGGGAGCCGGCCTCGTCAATTACGCCGAGGATATCAATGGTCAGCCCTCCGGCCTGAGCCCTGAATATGTGGGCCAGTGGAACGAGAAGCGCGTTCCCGTCTGCATCAGCTACCCCAACAACTACCTGGGGGCCTCCAACTGGTTCGTGCCCAACGCGGCCTGCCTGGAGGGCTGGTTGAAGGTCTCGGGTTTCGAGGTGCGTGAGATCCTTCCCTTCACCGCCGGCGGCGCCCAGCGCCTCTACGGCCATGCGGTCAAGGTCAGTCATCTGAGCGAGCAGATCGAGCATCCTGCCATGGGCACCGGCAACCCGAACCTGAAGGCGCCGACCCTCTGAACCGGAAGGGACTGCCTTCGGCGCATCTGCACCGCGGAAGGCAGTCCCCGTTTCGGTTTCAGCTGGATTGAGCCTGACGCGGGGTTGGCACGCATCGTTTGTCTTTGGCGCCGCAAGCCTTGACCGAAGGCCGTTCAGGGCTGGTTGACATGCGATAGGCCCCCACGCCATCTCGTGCTACACATGCGCCAAATGTCCGTCAGCACCGTCAGCCTTTCAGGCTTTTTCCGCTCCATCATCGCCCATCGTCAACTCATCCTGCGCCTGGCAAGGCGTGAGGTGACGCAGCGTTTCCAGGGCAGCACGCTCGGCGTGGCGTGGATGATCTTGACGCCGCTGCTGACGGCGGCCGTCTTCACCTTCGTCTTCAGCGCCGTGTTCCAGACAAGGTGGGGCGGCACGCAAACCGGTCCTTTCGACTTTGCCATCCTGCTGCTGGTCGGCCTGGCGATACATGGCATCTTCGCCGAGGCAGTGGGGCGTGCACCGCTGCTCATCGTGGGACAGGCGAGCTACGTCACGAAGGTCGTCTTTCCCATCGAGATCTTGCCCGTTGTGGCGGTGGTCTCCTCACTCGTGAATGCCGTCATCACGGTTGCCATCGTGGTGGTCGGCCAGTTGCTTCTCAACGGCGTCCTGCACTGGACAGTGATCCTCTGGCCGCTGGTGATCGCGCCCTATCTGATCTTCGTGTCGGCGCTGGTGCTGTTCTTCGCAGCCTGCGGCGTGTTCCTGCGGGACCTTTCACAGATCGTGACGCTGCTGGTGACCTGCACGCTCTTCCTTACCCCGATCTTCTATCCATTGGATGCCGTGCCCGGTGCCTTCCGCACGCTGATGCGCCTCAACCCGCTGACCTCGATCGTCGAGCAGTCGCGCACCGTCATCGTCTTCGGCGGCACGCCCGATTTCGTCAGCCTCTCGCTCTACACATTATGCGCGCTGATCTCGCTGGGGCTGGCCTTCTGGCTCTTTCAGAGGCTGCGTCCGGGCTTCGCCGATGTGCTCTGACATCTCGATCCGCGTCGAGGGCCTGTCCAAGGCCTATCGCATCTACCCGACTCCGACCGACCGACTTCGGCAGGCGATCATGCCGCGACTGCGCCGGATTGTGGCCCCGCTGCTCCGGGCAATCGGCCGGCCTGTCGAACCGCCGCCCTATTTCACCGAGTTCTGGGCGCTGCGCGAACTTTCCTTCGAGGTCGCCAAGGGCGAGACGGTCGGCATCATCGGCCGCAATGGCTCGGGCAAATCCACCTTGCTGCAACTCATCTGCGGTACGCTCACGCCGAGCCAGGGCCAGGTGAGCGTGCAAGGGCGCGTGGCAGCCCTGCTGGAGCTTGGCTCGGGCTTCAACCCGGAATATTGGGGCCGGGAGAACGTGTTCCTCAATGCCAGCGTGCTCGGCCTGACGCGCGAGGAGACGGTCGACAGGCTCGACGCCATTCTCGCCTTCGCTGACATCGGTGAATTCATCGACCAGCCGGTGAAAACCTATTCTTCCGGCATGGCCATGCGCCTCGCCTTCGCCGTCGTGGCGCATGTCGATGCCGATGTTCTCATCGTCGATGAAGCGCTGGCGGTGGGGGACGCCTATTTCCAGCAGAAATGTTTTCGCTGGCTGCGTGAATTCCAGAAGCGCGGGACGGTGCTCTTCTGCGGCCATGATCCGGGTGCCGTGATCAACCTCTGCTCCCGTGCCATCTGGCTGGACCGCGGCGTCGTGCGCATGCTCGGCCCGGCGAAGCAGGTGACGGAAGCCTATGGCCTCTTCGTCCATGCCGCGACCATGGGGCTGCCCGACACGGCGGTCACACTGGCCACGGACACGGCAGCAGAGCCTCCATCATCAACGGCGGAAGCGGAGATCCCCGCAGATTTCGCCGTCGTGGATGAAGCGATATTGCCCCCGCAGCAGGGCGGCGGCGTCTTCGGTTCCGGGCTCGCCGAGATCACCGGACTGGTCCTTACCGACGCGGCAGGCAGGCGTATCGTCGTTGTGCCAGGTGGGAGCGAGGTGGCTCTGATCGTGCGCGCCAGGGCCAGCGCCGCCCTATCCAGCGTGATCATGGGCTTTCAGGTCAAGGATCGCCTGGGCCAGGTCATCTTTGTGGACAACACGTATCGCAGCTTCGCCGATCGGCCTGTCGATGTCGGGGCGGGAGAATCAGTTCGCGCGGAATTCAGGTTTCGCATCCCGGCACTCCTCAGCGGAGAATATGCCGTCGGCGTGGCGATCGCGTCCGGCACGCAGGCGGAGCATATGGTGCACCACTTCGTGCATGAGGCCCTGGTCGTCCACATCCAGACGGCCGATATCCTCATCGGCGTCCTCGCAGTGCCGCTGGACGATGTGAAGCTCACCGTCGAGGCCGAACAACCTCCATCCGGCTGACACCGCCCAAAGCCGCTCAGCCGGTCCGTATCCGCCAATCCGCGACGACGGTGGCAAGCGTCCTCTCCCGGGGCACGACCGGCACGCAGCCGAATATGCGCTTCGCGGCCGATGCGCCCCCATGGCGGTGGCATTGCCGGCCAGCGACGGCTGGCCGCGGGACGCCTTCACGAAGGCCGATCATCCGGATCGGCCGGGCGATGCCGCCCTGCAGGCGCAGGCGTTGATCGACGACATCAGCCGAGCGGGCGCGGCGCAGAGGGATTCGCGCCTCTCGTCACCAGGGATGTGGAACGTCGCCGGGCATCGCGGCCTCAGACGCGGATCAGCCAGCCATCCGGGTGGTGGGAGCAATCCGGCACTTCGCTGCTCTCATCGAAGGGCCGCGCCGCCTTGGACATCCGGAACTCCGGCCGCGCGGCGAGGAATTCGGCGATGGCGGTGCGCGGGTTGTTCCAATCCCAATCGGCATCGGTGCGCGGCATGCCGGCGACCAGCTCCATGACGCCGTCCTGCACCAGCAGATGGCAGCCCGGCGTGACGAGATCGGCATAGGCGCCGAGCTCGCCGGCGACATGTGCCTTGGAGTGGTTGGAGTCGAGGATCACCATGACCTTCTCGCCCGGCTTGATCAGCGCGCGCACCTGATCGACCGTCGCCTTGCCCGTGCTGTCGCCCTCGATGAGGCTGATGCGCTTGATCATCGGATGCGCCTCGATGGCGGTCCGGTTGTGCTTGCGGATCTCGATGTCCACGCCGATGACGCGGCCATGGCCCATCGCCTCGAAGAGACTGGCGTAATAGATCAGCGAACCGCCATGGGCCACGCCGGTCTCCACGATCACATCGGGCTTGGTGGCGAAGATCGCCTCCTGGATGCGCACCATGTCGTCCGGCAACTGGATGATGGGGCGCCCCATCCAGGAAAAGGCGTAGGAGTACTTCCGCACCCAGCCCACGCGCACCCACAGATCGGCCAGCGCATCGAAGCTTTCCTTGCTGAAGAGGTCCGTCGTGCTGCCATCGGCGAGGGTGGCGGTCTTGGTGTCGGTGTCGAAGGTGATCTTCATGGCGAGGTCGCTTCTCGTTGATGGGCTTGTGTCAGATGGGCGGAAGCGTGGGCAGCGCGAGATCCCGTTCGGAGATGACGCTGACGGGCAACGGCCAGGGAATGGCAAGGCTCGGATCATCGTAGCGCAGGCCGGCGGCGGCGCCGTCCACGAAATTCGTGCCCATCAGGTAGCAGACCTCGGTGTCATCGCGCAGCGTCTGGAAACCATGGGCAAAGCCGGCCGGGGCATAGAGGGCGTCGCGATTGTCCTCGCTCAACTCGACCGAGAACCATTGGCGATAGGTGGCGGAGGCGGGCCGCAAATCCACGAGAACATCGAGGATGGCGCCGCGTGTGCAGGAGATGATCTTCACCTCCTCATGCGGCGCGACCTGAAAATGCAGTCCGCGGATCGTGCCGGCGCGGTTGTTGAAGGAAATATTGTGCTGCGGGTAATCGGCGTGCAGCCCGGCAGCGGCGAAGCTCTCCATGCAGAAGCTGCGCGCGAACCACCCACGGGCATCGGCCTTGCGGTCGAGCCGGATCAGCGCGGCATCCTGCAAAGGAAGGCGCTCGATCTGCATCAGAAGAATTGCAGATCGGGGATGGCGGTGACCCATTGGGCGCCCCATTCCCGCACGCCCGGATTCTGGCCGATCACCTCGTCGCGGACATTCCATGGCAGGATCACGATGTAGTCCGGCCTGGTCTCGTAAAGGCGCTCGACGCCATGGATCGGCAGGCGGCTGCCGGGCATCAGCTTGTCCTGCTTGGCAGGGTTCTTGTCGACGACATAGGCGATGAGGTCGGCGCCGGCGCCGCAGTAGTTCAGCAGCGTGTTGCCCTTCGCCGCCGCGCCATAGGCGGCGACGGTTTTGCCCTCCGCCCTGGCGCCGCGCAGGAAAGCCAGGAGATCGTCGCGCACCTTGGCGACGCGTGGCGCGAAATCATCATAGGCCGCCGGCGTATCCAGCCCGGCCGCCGCTTCCTGGGCGCGCGCGGCGGTCAGGTCGGCGGTGGGCGCGTGGCTCGCGCTCACATGGCAGCAGAAGACGCGCAACGAGCCGCCATGGGTCGGATGGGTCTCGACATCGAAGGCGCGCAACCCGTGCGAGGCCAGCAGCCGCTCCACGAAGAGCAGCGAGAGGTAGGAGTAGTGCTCATGATAGATCGTGTCGAACTGCACGAGCTTGATGAGGTTCAGCAGGTGCGGAAACTCGATGGTCCACACGCCTTCGGGCTTCAGCAGCAGCGGCACGCCGGAGACGAAGTCGTTGATATCGGGCACATGGGCCAGCACGTTGTTGGACGCCATCAGATCCGCGGCGATGCCGGCCGCCTTGAGACGGGCGCCCGTCTCCTTGCCGAAGAACGCCACTTCAGTGGCCACGCCGTTGGCCACCGCGACCTGGGCGACATTGGCCGCCGGCTCGATCCCCAGAACCGGCACGCCGCGCTGGACGAAGTATTGCAGCAGATAGCCGTCATTGGACGCGATCTCGACCACCCGGCTCTGCGGCCCGAGGCCGAAGCGCGCGATCATCGACTGCGCGTAGGTGTCGCAATGCGCCAGCCAGCTCGTCGAGAAGGAAGAGAAATAGGCGTAGTCCGAGAAGATCGCATCCGCCGGCACGGCATCGGCGACCTGCACGAGGAAGCAGGAATCACAGACCCGCGCGCAAAGCTCATAGGCGGGGTCCGGCGCGGGGGTGCCGGGGGCGGCATAGGAATTGGCGAGCGCCGTCTTGCCCAGATCCACGAGGACGCGCGTCAGCGGGCTTCCACAATAGCGGCAGCTTTCGGTCATGCGAGGCGGTCCTCAAATTCGGCGATCTGGCGATCGGTGAAGGCCACCATATCCAGGCCCTGGTCGAACGCGGCATACCAGGCGGCTGTCCAGGCAATCGCTTCCGCGGCGGCCAGGCGCGGGCGCCAGGGCAGGATGGCGGTGGCGCGGCTGGCGTCGATGGCGAGCGTGGGCGCTTCCTTCAAATGCTCGCCCGGTGCCTGCACCCAGCCGGTGTTGCCGGCAGCGCCATAGGCGCGCTGGAAGGCGTCGGCCACCTGGCTGACAGTGACGGGGCCATCCTGGACGGGTCCGAAATTCAGCGACCGCTCACGCAGGCCGCCGACCAGCGCCTCGACGAAATCGAGATATCCCGCCACTGGCTCCAGCACATGTTGCCAGGGACGGGTCGCCTCCGGGTAGCGCAGCGAGACCGGCTCGCCCGCCTGCTGCGCGCGCCAGAGGTCGGGCACGATGCGATCCGCCGACCAGTCGCCGCCACCGATCACATTGCCCGCGCGCGCCGTTGCGACGGGGCCACCCAGCGCACGGCCAAAGCTGCGGGAAAACGACGAAACGGCGATCTCGCAGGCCGCCTTGGAGGCCGAATAGGGGTCGGAACCGCCCACCGGGTCGCTCTCGACGAAGGCCCGGCCTGAACCGTCATTCTCGTAGACCTTGTCGCTCGTGATGACGAGGCAGGCTTCGAGACCCGGGCGGTCGCGCAGCGCATCGAGCACGCGCAGCGTGCCCTGGACGTTGATGTCGAAGGTCTCCAGCGGCGCCGCATAGCTGCGCCGCACCAGGGCCTGCGCCGCCATGTGCAGCACGATCTGGGGGCGGGCGGCGTCCATTGCGGCGGCCACGGCGGCGGCATCGCGGATATCGCCGATCCGCGAGCGCGGATCGGCGCCCAGACCCATCAGCACGGAGAGGTTCGGCTCGGTTTCAGGCGCGAGCGCGAGGCCGGTGACCTCCGCCCCCATGCGCGTCAGCCAGGCCCAGGCCCAGGCACCCTTGAAGCCCGTCTGCCCGGTGAGGAGGACACGGCGCCCACGCCAGAAATCAGCTTGCGGCATCCCGGGTCAGGCCCAGACATTCCAGGGCGCGCGGCCGCTCTGCCACAGGGATTCCAGGTGGTTCTTGTCGCGCAGCGTGTCCATCGCATGCCAAAAGCCATCATGCTGATAGGCGCCGAGCTGGCCCTGGGCCGCGAGGGATTGCAGCGGTTCCGCCTCCCAGGCCGTCGTATCCCCGGGAATCCGGCTCAACACGTCGGTTTCGAGCGCGAAGAAGCCGCCATTGATGTAGCCGCCATCGCCCGGCGGCTTTTCCTGGAATTCCCGCACCAGGCCATCCTCGATTCGCGTTGAGCCGTAGCGCCCCGGCGGCTTCACGGCCGTCACGGTCGCGGCCTTGCCGAGCTTGCGGTGCTGGGCCAGCAGCCCCTCGATCGAGATGTCGGCGACGCCGTCGCCATAGGTCATCAGAAAGGTCTCGCCCGGCGTGAGCAAATGGCCGACACGCTTCAGCCGGCCGCCGGTCAGGGTTTCAGCGCCCGTATCGACGATGGTCACGCGCCAAGCCTCGGCGGAGTTGCGGTGGTATTCCACTGTCTGGGCCGCCATGTCGAAGGTCACGTCCGACCGGTGCAGGACGTAATTGGCGAAGTATTCCTTGAGCATATAGCCGCGATAGCCGGCGCAGATGATGAAGTCCGTCGCACCCTGGCTCGCGTAGATCTTCATGATGTGCCAGATGATGGGGAACCCGCCGATCTCGATCATCGGCTTGGGGCGAAGATGGCTTTCCTCGGAAATGCGTGTGCCGAGGCCGCCGGCCAGGATGACAACCTTCATGCGTGTTCCTAAACCCGTCGCATACGGCGCCGTGTGATCGTGTCTCATTGTCGAAATCCAGGCGACTTTCGTGCGCCCATTTCCGCTCCGAGGTCCTGTTAGAACACACGCCAAGCCTTGTCCAATGCGTGTAACCGGGCGTGACCGGCCCTTATGCCACGAAGCGCGCCACGCCGTCCCGCCAGCCAATCCGCGGCGTGAAGCCGACTTCGTTGCGCAGCCGTGCCACATCCGCCACCAGAACGGCCGGGTCGCCGTCCCGCAGCGGCAGCGCGCCAAAGCGCAGCAAAGCCGGGTCGGCGCCCATGGCCCGCGCCGCCTCCACCGCCACCTCTCGCAGGGACGGACCGACCCCCGTGCCGAGATTCACCGGCCCCGTCACCGCCGAACGCGCCAGCGCGGCGAGCCCGGCCCCCACATCGTCGATGTGGATGAAGTCCCGCCGCTGGGTGCCTGGGGAGGTGTCGAAGGGCCGGCCCTCGCGCAGACTCCGAACGAGGGAGGGCAGGAAGCGTGCCTCGCCATCGCCTGGCCCGTAGGGGAAGAAGAGCCGTGCCCATGCGGTCGCCCCCCCCATGAGATGCGCGGCCTCGTAGGCCTCGCACAGGGCCAGCTTGCAGCGGCCATAGGGGGTGGCCGGCACCGTGGGGCTGCGGCCCTCGGCATAGACTTCCCCCATCCAGGCATATTCCGCGCAACTGCCCACGCCGACGGCCCGGCGGCCGCCCCCAGCCAGGAAGAGCTGAAGCATGCGGGCCCCGGAGGCGAGCCAAGCCAGGTTCGCCGGCGCCTTCCAATAGGTGCCGTGGCTGACATCCCAGGCGCAATGGATCAGGTGAGTGGGAGATACTCGGCTCAGCAGAGCCGCGACATCTTCATCCGCAAGGAGGTCGCAGCGGTGCATGGTAACGCCGGCGGGGCCGGGCCGGCCTGTGGCAGTCACGCCATGGACGTCCGCACCTGACGCAACCAGCGCGCGGGCCGCTGCGCTGCCGATGAAGCCGGTCGCGCCGGTAACGAGAAAACATTCTGAGCGCACGCGCAAAGGTTACGCCACGCGGGTTGAGGGGTGCAATCATCCCCGCATAGATTCAGGCCCCGAACCTGTGCGGGTCATGCCTCTGCCTTCGACTCGGCATGGCAGGCGAGCAGACAGATTCTTCGCAAGCGGGTACCCAATGTCGTCACAGTGCCATCCAGGTGGGGATCGCGCTGCTCCGCGCCCCCTGCCTCGTGCCCCGTGCCCCGTGCCCTGGTCATCGAGCAGACCACGCCCGCATGAGGCGGCATGCGGCGTCAGGGATCAGGAGCTTCAACCAATGGCCCGAGCGGCAACCGCCGACCAGCGTGCCAGGGAGGCGCGCTGCGCCTCGATCGCCGATACCCAGCCGGTCCGCACGCCATGGCGCGGCACCTCGTCCAGCCATGAAACGAGGCGTTCGGCGTTGACGATCTCGAAGCCACCGATGTTGCGCTCGCCGACTGCCGAACCTTTGATCGTTGCCTGCCGGGAGTGAGCAACATGTGATGATCAAGCGCGGTGAGGAACGCCTGCGTCTCGCGCCATGCGGCGCATACGCGCCTCTTGCGCCCGCCTCAACTCCGCCGACGTGAAATGCCCCGGACGCCACGGCCGATATCTTCATGATTCTGGAAGGCCTGCTCGTCGCGCACGAGGATCCAACCGGGCGTGCCATCAGGCGGGCAATCGCCGCGGCGCCGCACAACCTCGGACACGGGCAAGCGGAGATCGTTCAGCAACCGAGCCATGGGTGCGCAGCCCACCGTCGGGGCCATGCTATCCGTGGAGAGGATGGGCCGGGTGGGCGAAGAACCCGTTCGTGCGAGGGAGCCGCTGCCCTCCCCCCAGCCGCAGCCCCCGAGGCTCGCGGTCAGTGCCGGAACCGACCCAGGCCAAACCCACCGGTCAGTGTGTTGGTCTGGGCGAAGGCCGGGGCAGCGCTCAGCGCCAGGACCGGCAACGCCGCGAAGAGAATTTTTTCATCTTTGGCAACCCGATCCGTGATCGTGAACGATGGACGCCAGGCCTCACGGCCCACACCCTCAAACACATTGAATTCATTTTTTGAAAGATCTAAAATACTGTATTTTGAATTTCTTGTCCATATTTATTACTTATCAGTACTAATGCCGACTTTATGCTCTCAACGCGCACGTGCTGCAGACGGGTCGTCGGGTTCTGTTCTGGGTGCCCGCCCAGGCGAGGCCGGAGTGCAGAGATGATCGTCCGCCGCCCCTCCCGGACACGGGCAGTCGCGCCCATGCCTTTGCGCCCATGCCTTTGCGTCCATGGGGCAGCCAAAGCGCCAGCGGATGCACACGTCAAAGCTTCCAATAACGGAGATATTTGATGCATTTTTTTCGACATTTGTATTTCCCGATCCGACTTTCACGGTCGGTAAAATTGAGCTAGACGGTTAACTCCTCGGGCAGTTCTATTTGGTGCGCTTCTCCTGGAATTAACTAAGTTTTTCCATGATTTCTACTTATATTTAAATTGCACGCACTGAGATGGGCTGATGGAGCGTGGTATGGCTTTAGAATCAGTGTGTTATATGGCGCATTCACCTCAGGTCTTAATTGTAGAGGATGATCAGGCGCTCGCAGCCAATCTCGTCCGCGGCTTGCAAGCCATGGGATGGACCGTGAACTCGGCAGGCTCCTCCAGCGAGGCGCTCTCCCTGCTGCATGAGTCGCCAGACATCGCCGTCGTCGTGACAGACATCCGCATGCCCCACGGCACAGGCCTTGAACTCGCGCAGTCGGTGTTGCGCGCGCGGAAGGGGGCGATGGCCACCGAAGTCATCCTCATCACCGGGCACGCCACGACAGACGACGTCACCGAAGCCGTGCGACTCGGCGCGTGCGATTTCCTGCACAAGCCCTTTCGCCTGGCGGAGGTGGAGAGGGCGGTCAGGAAGGCGAGCCAGCGCGCGCAAGCGTGTCGAGAGGGCGCGCTGGCTGAGCGCGAGAACCGGACGAGCGCCGCCCGGCTGGAGGGAGAGCTGGCCGCCGTCCGTGGGCGGTTGGACGCCATGCAGGACGCAGCGCGCAATGATGACGCCGCGACGGAAACCGAACGCGAGCAGGTTGGGCGCATTATCTCCCACGCGCTGCGGACCCCCTTGCAGGACCTCGCCGCGCGGGCAGAGCTTTCGGATGAGGACACGCCCTGGGCGGATGATCTCGAATCGCTCCGGGCAAGCGTGCAACGGGCCGTGACGGCCATTGAGTCGCTCGAAGCATTCTATCGCCTTCCCAGGGAGGGGCAGGCGGTGCCGGTCACGCTTGACCTTGCATGGGTCGTCGCCGACGTCGCCAAGCGCGTCAGCCTTGGAAGCGGCGTTGATATCCGCTGCCGCTGGGACGATACCGCGCAGGGCGTCACGATCCTGGCGGATCGCGATCATCTCAGCCGGGCGGTGACGCAGTGCTTCGAAGCGGTGATCGAGTGTGCACCGGCCGGGTGTCCGATCATCTACGAGGTGCAGCCGCTCCAGGACCGGCAAGCGCCATCATGGCGCCTCGTCATCCGTGTTGCGCCGGAGGGTGAGGAAGGGCGGGCCACAGCCTGGGCTGGCCTCGACGAAGCGGCGCTCCTGACCGGAGGGGGGCTGGACTCGCTCCGCCTGCTGATCGCTCAGCGGCTGGTGGCATCCAGTGGCGGGAGCCTGGCGTCCTGGCGGGGCGCCGGCGGTGCGGCTGCGGTCGGGATCACCCTGCCCCCCAGCGCGTGCGTCTGACAAGGCGACGCCGTGGTGCGATCATTTCCAACTCATCTGAAGGCTCGGTTCAACCGCTCCATTCTCCCGGGCAACGCCGCCGCCCGGGTGATCGAGCTGTCAGCGCGGTCCGATGATGACGCCGAGGCGACGATCGTGGCGGTCCGCGATCACGGACCCGGCTTTTCTCCGGACGTCCTGCCGCATGTGTTCGAGCCATTCTTCACAACGAAGGGACCCGACCAGGGGAAGGGTCTCGGTCTATCGATCGTCCACACCACCATGAACAGCTTTGCCGAACATGCCTCCGCTCGCAACCATCGGTCCAGCGGAGCCGAGGTGACGCTCACCTTCCCGCAAACAGGCGCGCGGGAGGAGTTTTCATCGCCCTTCGCTTCTCAGGAGTCGCTCAATGGATAAAGCCCAGAAGATTCTGGTTCTGGACGACGACTCCGCCTATTGCGAGGCTGTCTGCAGCTACCTCGCCGGGCAGGGCTGCACCTCCAGAGCCATCACCCGCCCAGCCGAACTGGAGGCGGCGCTCCAGACCTTCAAGCCTGACCTGCTGTTGCTTGACCAGAAGCTTGGTGAGACCACGGGCACGCAACTGCTTCGCGCGATCAGGGCGAAGACCGATTTGCCCTGCATCGTTGTCAGCGGCGGGTCCGACAGTATCGACCGTGTGGTGAACCTGGAGATCGGCGCGGATGACGAGGTCGACAAGTCGGTCTCCCCACGCGAATTGCTGGCGCGAATCCGGGCCGTGTTGCGACGGCGCGACCCACGGCCCGTTGAGGCCGCTTCGGGCTGGAGGTTTCTCATCCCGAACCGGCTGCTCCTGCGCCCGGACGGGTCCGAATGCTACCTGACCACTGCCGAATTCGAGGCGCTGCGCATGCTCTTCGAGGCACGCGAATCTGCGGTGACCCGCGCCGCATTGTGCGAAGGCGTGTTTCACAGACCTCACACGCCCGAGGATCGCGCCGTAGACACCGTCATCAAGAAGCTGCGCACCAAGATCGATCAGCCCGGCAAGTCGTCCTGCATTCGTTCCGTGCGGCCAACCGGGTATGTCTTCACGAACTTCCCCACTGAGAACGGCTGATACCGCCCATGGCTCGCGCCCTATCATCCGTCGCGACGGAGGCCGTGGCCATTGCGATCCATGACCTGGCCCAGCCGCTCAGCGCCGCCGCGCTCTCAATCGAGACCGCGTCGCTGCTGCTGGCACGCGAGGAGAGGGAGGCGAGCCAGGAGCGGATCACCGCGGCCCTGCGCGGGCTGGAGCTGTCCAACCGTCTGGTGCGCGTCATGAAACTTGCAACCGGCGGCGAGCCCAGTCCCTGGACATCCGACTTCCCGCCCGACGAGGCCCTCCACACGGTCTGGCCGGCGCTGCGCCTGCCCACGCTGCGTCCCATTCATGGCGATCGGAACTTCCTGGAGGCTGCGCTCACGGGCTTGTCGATGGTTTTTTGTCCAGAACCCTCTGGCGTGACGCTGGTGGTGGACCCCGATGGCCGCGGCTGCCGGATCCGCCTGCCGGGCAAGACACGCCACGCGGCGATGACGGGCTTCTGGCTCCGCGTGATCCGCAAGGCGGGCGTGCGGGCGAGCGCATATGCGCGCGGCGACGGGGTGGCGGTGATCCTGGGCCTCGGCCCCGGGGTGGGTGCCGCGGCAGCGAAGCCGGTTGGCGAAGAAACCGGCTTGCCCGCCAGGTGGGCAGTCGATGCGTGAGCCCGGGCGCCCAGCTGGGGAGCATTCGCGTCCTCCGCCCGCCGAAGTTGAGCGGCGGACACTCCGGCGGAGCAGGGATATCTGGCTGACGCGAATGCCGCACTCTTGCCGTAACCGCAATGAATTGGACCTGCTGCGATCGCATGCAACAAGCTTGCGCCGCATCAGGACCAAACCGGGCAAGAAATGACATGGCATCCCGGGCCACCCAGCTGAGAGCGAGACTTGTCCAGCGCAATGGCCTGCTTGTCGGCCTTGCGGCGCTGCTGCCTATGCTTGCCCTCGCCGGCGCATTTGTTTGTGTCTTTCTCGACTCGCTCCGGCAATACCGCGCTGCCGACGAGGGACGGCTGCGCGATACCGCGCGAAGCCTGACCGCGGCCGTGGATGCGCGGCTCGGCACCTTCGTCGAGGTGGCGCAGGCGCTGGTCCGCTCCGGCCTCCTGGACGACATCGAGGACCGCGAGGCCTTCGCCGCCGCGGCAACCCGCATCGGCGCTGGCCTGCCCGGCTGGTTTGTCCTCATCGGTCCAGGACCCGAACACCTGGTGCTCACCACGACATTGCCGCAGCGCACCGAACAACGGCCCGGGCCAATCTCCGACGAGGCGCGGGCGATCCTGGACAAGGTGCTCGCCGGCGTCTTCGAGGGACGGCGCGCCATGGTCTCCGACCTTTTCGTGGACGGCGTGGTGCGACGCGAGGTTCTGACGGTCATGGTGCCGGTGGGCCCGAGCACGCCACTCGGTGCCGCGCTGTCCCTCAGCTTCGGCCCGGAATTGCTGCAGAACCTCCTGAGTCGGCAAGACTTGCCGGAAGATACCTTCGCCGTCATTGGGGATGGACGCTTCCGCGTTGTGGCGCACTCCCGCGGGGCGGATGGGCGGCTGGTGGGCAGGCAGGCTCCGGCCTGGATCGTGGAGGCAATGGCCGGCCGCTCCAGCGCCATCCTGACCGGCCCGGGGATGGAAGGGGCACCTTACATCTACGCGATCGAGCGCCCCAGCCTTGCGCCGCACTGGACTGTCGCCGTGGCCGAGCCTTTGTCGGTGCAGCAGGCCTCGGCGTGGCAGGCCCTGCGCTGGCTGCTCGCGGCGAGCGGCGCCCTCTGCCTGGGCATCGCGGCCACGGTCTGGGCCCTTCGCCGCGAAGCCATGCGCGATGCCCGCCGGGAGGCCGAGGCCTTGCGGGCCGTGCGGGTGGAGGTGGACCGGCTGCTGGGTGGCTTGCCGGCCGTGATCTTCCTGCGACGTTTGGGACCGGACGGAACGAACCGCCTTATCTCGCGTCGGGGGGACATCGAGGCGGTGACGGGCTGGCCGGCAGCGACCTTCGCGGAGGCCGACAACTTCCAGTCGGTGGTCGATCTCGCTGTTGCCGAATACGACGCCTTCTTCGACCGGGTCGTGCGGGACGGCGCGGGCACGATCGAATACCGGATGCGCCAGCCGGGTGGGGGCTGGCGGACCCTCCGTGCAAGGTGCCGGCTGCTGGGCCAGTGGGAGGACGGGCGTTCGGAAGTGGTCGGCTACATCCTCGACGTCTCCGCGGAGCGCGAGGCCGAGGCGCGCGCCATGGTCGCAACCCGCCTCGCCTCGCTGGGCGAGATGGCGGCGGGCCTCGCGCACGAGATGAAGCAGCCGCTGCAATCCATCTCCCTTGCGGCCGAGCTCGGCCAGATGGCGGCCGCGCGGGGCAATGCCCCCGAGGTTGACGCGGAGTTCGAGCGCATCGTCGAGCAGACGCAACGCACGGCCCAGATGATCGACCATCTGCGGCGCTTCGCGCGAGGCGCCGAGGATGGCGCGCCGGCCCAGGCCGTGCCGCTGGATGAGGCGGTAGAGGGCGCCCTGCTTCTGACGCGCAGCGTGCTGCGCGACGTTTCCATCGAGGTGGAGGTGGATGTCGGGGATCCCTCGCTCGTCGTGCGCGGCCAGGGCGTGCTGCTGGAGCAGGTATTGTCCAATCTGCTGCTGAACGCACGCGACGCGTTGGCAATGCGGCCACCCGGCGCGGCGCGGCGCATCCGCCTAGCGGCGGCGTATGGGGCGAAGGGGACAGTCATGCTGAGCGTGGCCGACACGGGCGGCGGGATCGCGCCTGAGGTCATGACCCGACTGTTTGAGCCTTTCGTCACCACCAAAGGCCCCGAGAAAGGGACAGGCCTTGGTCTGTCCCTTTGCCACGGGCTTGTGCACGGCATGGCGGGAACCATCGAAGCCCACAATGATACCGAAGGGGCGGTGTTCACCATCACGCTTCCGGCCGCATCGAAAGAAGAAACACTTTCGGCGCGCACCAAGCGAACGGCCGGCTGACGAAGCCCCAGCTGCGGCGCTCCGCTCAAGCGCGCCGCTCCTCATCCGGCACCGGCTTGACGCTGCGCAGGCGCGGCCGTGATGACCTGGGCCCACGGCCGACCAACCCGCACAATGAGAAATCGAGCCCCTGGTCGGCCTTGGAAGCAGAGGGCTATTGATGTGTCAGGCGGCAGCGTGCGAGCAGACCGTGTCACGCCTGAAGCGAGCCGTACTCATCGGCGCAAACCGGCAGGACGGACCATTGCCAGGCACATGCCGCGCGGCAATCGGGTGATGGCGGCTTCATCGGGAAAGGTGCCGCACCTGTCCGGCGTGTACCGGGCCAAGGTTTAATCTCTGCGTGCTGAGATACAGGAACGCGCCTGGCTGGAGAGCGGGAGGCGCTGTGTGAGTTGGTATTTTGTGTGCTGGTCCAGGCTGGGCGAGCTCAGCGTCATGCTGGCGGCTGCTGGTGTGG